>VBHN01000056.1 GCA_005881155.1 Chloroflexota bacterium
GTTCGCCAGCCACTGCGTGAAGTGCGTCTCGAAGAACAGGTACTGGTAGTGGTAGAGCGTCGGCACGATCACGAACATGGGGTTCTGGTTGTGATCGAGCAGCTCCTGGTCGGATTTGATGGAGGTGATCGCCATCCAGTAGAAGGGGAAAAGGGTGATGAAGATGAAGAGCAGGATCGGGATGTAGATCCGGAGCCAACGCCCGAGGCGGCGCTCGGTGAGCGGCTTCTCGTTCCTCGGGGCGCGGCGGCGCTGGGCCAGGGTGGCCATTCAGTGCCCTAGTCCTTGCTGCGCAAGGAGAGGAGGACGCCGGCGATGGCGATGGCGAGGATCGGGAATAGCACCAGCGAGATTGCCGCTCCGATTCCGATGTCACCACCCGGTACGCCGATGTTGAATGCCCAGGTCGAGAGCACGTTGGTGGAGTTGTAGGGCGCGCCCTTGGTCAGCACGTAGGGCAGCTGGAAGTCGGCGAAGGTGAGGATGGTCGACAGCATCAGCACCACCATCAGTACCGGCCGCAGCAGCGGCAGCGTGATCTCTCGGAACTGCTGCCAGCGATTGGCACCATCGACGCGGGCCGCCTCGTAGAGGTCGACCGGGATCACCTGCAGGCCGGCCAGGAAGGAGATCCCGTAGAAGGGGACGCCGCGCCAGATGTTGACGACCATCAGCGAGGCGAGGGCGGTGTTGGTGGTGCCGAGCCAGTTGACGCCGACCGAGTGCAGCGGGTGTACCAGCACCCAGTTGAGGACGCTGAAGGTGGGGTCGAACATCCACCGCCAGGCCAGCGTCGAGAGCACGCTGGGGATGATCCAGGGCAGCAGCAGGGCCGCGCGCACGAAGCGCTGGAAGGGAAACACCTGGTTCAGCAGCAGCGCCATCGACAGCCCCAGGACCAGCTTGAAGACGGTGGTGACGAGGGTGTAGTTGATCGTGTTCCAGAAGCTCTGGATGAAGACGGTGTCGCCGCGCTCGTAGAGGAAGTTGGCGCCGCCGATGAACTTCGTCTGGTCGACGCCGATCTGGGCGTCGGTGACCGAGAGCCAGATGCCCCAGAGGAAGGGGAAGGCGAGGAAGACCAGCAGCATGAGCATGGTCGGGACCAGCAGCGTGTAGCCGAGCGGCGCCTCCCGGTTCAACAGCCGGACGTGGAGCGGCCGCCGCTTCGGCTCCGCCGCGATCTTCGGTAGGGTGGCCGTGCTCATCGGGTCAAAGGGCTAGGAGGGCTTTTCGTAGATCCTCTTCAGCTTCTGCTCGGCGTCTGCGATGGAGCCCTTGGCGTCCTTTGAGGTTACCGCCTTGGCGAACATGTCGACGATGATGAATTGGACCTGCGACTGGGCGGTCGCCTTGCTCGGGACCGCCGGCCAGGCCGGCCACTTCCCGTTCGGCACCACGTCGTGGAACGGCTTCAGCTTGGGGTCGGTGCCCCAGACGGGGTCGTTGGTGAAGGCTGCGTAGGGTCCCGCGTCGTAGCCGCCGGCGACGCTCATCCACTTCGAGTAGTTGTCGTGTTCCATCGCGTAGAGCAGGAACGCGCGCGCGGTCTCCTGCTCCTGTGACCACTTCATGACCGCGTGGTTGAAGATCAGGTTCAGGGTGCTCAGGCCCTTCGGCCCGCCGGGCTGGGCTGCGTTGTCGGTGACGTCGATGTACTTCTTGTTGATGTTCTTCTCTTTGAGGTAGATCGATGCCCCGTTCAGGGTCGCGCTGATCAGGCCCGAGTGGTAGGCCTGGTTGTTGTCCGGGTCGAGCCAGCTCAGCGTGTTCTGGGCGATCGAGTTCGAGTTCCAGGTGTTGATCGCCCAGTTGACCGCGGCCAGGGTCTCCTTGGAGTTGATGGTGACGGTCTTCCCGTCGGCCGTAGCCTCGCGGCCGCCGAAGTCCCAGAGGACCGGGTACCACATGGTGATCGCGTCGCCGTAGGCGTGGCCTAGGCTGACCGCGATCTGGCCCAGCTTCTTGTCGCTGAGCTGCTTTCCGTTGGAGGCGAGCTCGTCCCAGGTGGTCGGGAACTTGCTGAGCCCGGCCTGCTGCCACATGTCGGTCCGGTAGCTCCAGGCGTTGGGAACCTGCGTGTGAGGGATGGCGCGGTAAGCGTCGCCCACCTTGCAGAAGGCGTCGTTGACCTGGTGGATGGCGCCGAGCTTGCCCTTCAGGTAGTTGACGTCGGCTGTGACATCGATGCAGGCCTGCTCGTACAGGTGCGGCCACCCGTACTCCATCTGGATGATGTCGGGGCCGGAGCCGGCTTCGACGGCGGCCGGCGTCTTGGCGATCAGGTCGTCGCCGGAGACGGTCTGGATGGTGACGGTGCAGCTGTTGGCCTGGCTGAACTCGGCCGCCTGGCGCTTGAACTCATCGTCGGCGGCCTTCACGAAGCTGTTCCACTGCAGGAGCTGGACCTTGGCGCCGGCCCGCGCCTTGGGCACCTTGTAAGGCCCTCCGGTGTTGCTGGTTCCTCCGCTGGTGCCGCCGCCGCAGGCCTCGATGATCGGCCCCGCGGCCAGCGAGGCGGCGACCAGGCCGGTCGCCTGCAGGAACTTCCTGCGCGACCAGGCGTCCTTCGCCGCGTAATCAGTGATGTCCCGAATCTCCGCCATTTGCGCCCTCCTCAGGAGCTCAGACGATTGAAACCAGGGTGCGAAAGGTTAAGGAATCCTAACTTTCGGATTCTGTCACTTCCACTCCCCGATTTGGGAAGGGAAGGCTGTCAGGCGGGCAGGGTTCTCAGCACCTGCCGGCTACCCGGCCGGCGTGGGGGCGGCGGGGTAGGCGCCGAAGAAGCGCAGCTCATTGGCCTGCGCCTCGAGGTCGGTCAGCGCTTCGCCGGCTGCCTCCGGGTCGCCGATCTCGAAGTCGACGTAGAAGAGGTACTCGAAGGGCCGGTCCCGCAAGGGCCGGGAGTCGAGGCGGGTGAGGTTCACGCCTCGCTGCGAGAAGGCCTGGAGGGCCGCGACCAGGCTGCCCGGGCGGTGGGCGGCGACGAAGGCCAACGACGCCTTGCAGTTGGGCGCGGCCGCCTCGGGTCGGGTCGGGATGCCGCGCTCGATGACCAGGAAGCGGGTCCGGTTGGAGGGGTCGTCCTGGATGCCCTCGGCGATGATCTCCAGCCCATAGCGTTTCGCGGCCGACTTGCTGGCTATCGCGCCCAGGCCCGTGACATGTGATTCGGCGACCTGGCGCGCGGCCCCCGCCGTGTCCATGAAGGGCACCGCCTCGACGTTGTTCTCGGCCAGCCAGCGCCGGCATTGGGCGAGGGCCTGGGGGTGGGAGATGGCGCGCCGGACCGGCTCGCCGTGGCCCAGCAGGCAGTGCCTGACCGGGTGGACGTGCTCGCCCACCACGGTCAGGAGCCGGTTGTCCCAGAGCAGGTCGTTGACCTCCTGGACGATGCCGGCGAGGCTGTTCTCGACCGGCAGCACGGCCGCGTCGACTTTGCGGTCGAGCAGCGACCTGAAGGTCAGGGCGAAGCTCTCGAAGCCGAGGGTTCGGGCGCCGGGCCGGACCACCTGGGCCGCCTCGTCGGAATAGGCGCCGGCCTCCCCCTGGTAGGCGACCGAGGCTACCTGCGGCGCGTTCACTTCCGGGTGGCGGCCGCCGGCGTGGCTTCGGGCTCGGGCGGCTCCAGCCAGCTCATCATCTTGCGGAGCTCGGCGCCGACCGTCTCCAGCTGGTGCCCGGAGTTCTCGGCGCGCATCTCCAGGAAGCGGCGCCGGCCACCCGACTCGTTCTCGTCGATCCACTTCTCGGCGAAGCTGCCGTCCTGGATCTCCGTCAGCACGCGCTTCATCTCCTGCTTGACGTGCTCGTCGATGATCCGCGGGCCGCTCACGTAGTCGCCGTACTCCGCGGTGTCGGAGACCGAGTAGCGCATGAAGCCGAGGCCTCCCCGGTACATGAGGTCGACGATCAGCTTCATCTCGTGGAGGACCTCGAAGTAGGCCAGCTCGGGCTGGTAGCCCGCCTCGACCAGGGTCTCGAAGCCCGCCTTGATCAGCGAGGAGACGCCGCCGCAAAGCACGGCCTGCTCGCCGAAGAGGTCGGTCTCCGTCTCCTCTTTGAAGTTGGTCTCCAGGATGCCGGCGCGTCCGGCGCCGAGCGCCCGCGCGTAGGCGAGCGATCGCTCCAGCACCTTACCGGTGGCGTCCTGCTGGACCGCGACCAGGCAGGGCGTGCCGGCGCCTTCCTGGTAGGTCGAGCGGACCAGGTGGCCGGGCGCCTTGGGCGCGATCATGGTCACGTCGATCCCCGCGTCGGGCTTGATCTGCCCGAAGTGGATCGAGAAGCCGTGGGCGAACATCAGCATGTCGCCGCGCTTCAAGTTGGGCTCGACAGCCTCGCGGTAGAGGCGGGCCTGGCCCACGTCGGGAGTCAGGACCATGACCACGCGCGCGTCCTTGACGGCCTCGGGCACGTCCTTGACGCGGACGCCGTCGGCCTCGGCCTTGTCCTTGGAGCGGCTGCCCGGGTAGAGGCCGACGGTGACGTCCTCGCCGCTGTCGCGGAGGTTCAGGGCGTGGGCGCGGCCCTGCGAGCCGTAGCCCAGGATGGCGACCTTCTCGCCCAGCGTCGGGGGACAGTCGGAGTCGTAGTACATCTTCACGGTTCAGGCGCTTCTCCTCATCGCTACCGGCCCCGTGCGGGCCAGCTCCTGGATGCCGTAGGGCTTCAGGAACTCTATGAAATCCTCGATCACCTCGGTGTCGGCGGTCAGCTCCACGATCCGGTCGCCGACCTTGCGGGCGCCGAACTGCTCGACCACGGGAGGGACCGTCTCCAGGCGGACGATGACCAGCTCGCGCTTGACGGTGGGCCCTTCGGTGATGTCCTCGACCGAGATCACCTCGATCAGCCGGTCGAGCTGCTTGGCGACCTGGTCCACCTCGGCGTAGCCGGCGTCGACGGTCAGCGTCATCCGGGACCTGCCCTCGACCGTGCTGGGCCCGACGGTGATGGTCTGGATGTTGAAGCCGCGGCGGCGGATCAGCCCGCTGACCCGAGACATCACGCCGGGGTGGTTCTCGACGGTGACGGCCAGCACCCGGAGGCGGTCATGCACCATTGGGCAGCTCCCAGAAGTCGTTCAAGCCCTTGCCGAGGGGCACGATCGGGTACACGTTCGCCTCGGGGTCGATCCGGAAGTCGATCAGGAACGGCCCCGGCGCCTTCTGGGCCTCGTCGAAGGCGGGCCCGATCTCCTCGACCCTGTGGACGCGCCGCGCCGGCAGCCCGTAGGCCTCGGCCAGTTTCAGGAAGTCCGGCATCTGGGTCAGGTCGACCTGGGAGCGGACGCCGCCGTAGAAGTCGTCCTGGAACTGGCGGACCATCCCCAGCGAGAAGTTGTTGAGGAGCACGATCTTGACGCCGACCTGGTGCTCGACCGCGACCGAGAGCTCCTGGGCCGTCATCACGAACCCGCCCTCGCCGGCGACGCACCAGACATCCTTGTCGGGGCGGCCCATCTTGGCGCCGATGGCGGCCGGCAGGGCGAAGCCCATCGTGCCCGAGCCGCCCGAGTTGATGAAGAGCCCGGGCTTTGTGTAGTTCCACCAGAGCGCGGCCCAGATCTGGTTCTGGCCGACGTCGGCGACCACGATCGCCTCGTCCCGGCAGCGCCGGTACATGTCGATCAGCACGTCCTGCGGCTGCAGGTGGCCGTTCGACTTCGAGTACTTGAGCGGGTGTTCCTCGCGCCAGAGGTCGATCTGGTTGAGCCAGTTGCCGCGGTCGGCGGGCGGCGGCTGAACGTGCGGCAGCATCGCGGTCAGCGAGCGCTTGGCGTCGCCCACGACCTCCAGGTGCGGGCGGACGTTCTTGCCCATCTCGCTGGCGTCGATGTCGACGTGGATGAAGTGCTCGGCCTTGGGCGCCCATTCGCTGAGCTTGGCCGTGACACGGTCGTCGACCCGCATCCCGACCATCATCAGGACGTCCGCGTTCTGGACGGCCTTGATGTTCCAGCCGGTGCCCATGAAGCCGGTCATGTGCAGCGCCAGCGGATGGCGGGTCGGAAAGGCGCCGACGCCCAGCAGGGTCGTGCCGACGGGAGTCCCCGAGCGCTCGGCGACCTCCAGCAGCTCCTCCTCGGCGTGGCTCAGGATCACCCCGTGCCCGGCCAGGATGACCGGCCGCTTGGCCTGCGCCAGGAGCTCGATCGCCTTTTTCGCAGATTCGGCGTCGGGCTCGAACGCCGGCCGGTAGCCGGGCAGCGCCGAGCAGGAGGTGTACTCCCATTCGCCCTCCGCCTGCTGCGCGTCCTTGCAGACGTCGATCAGGACCGGCCCAGGCCGGCCCGTGGTGGCGATGTGGAAGGCCTCGGCCATGATCCGGGGGATGTCGTCCGCCTTCGTCACCAGGTAGTTGTGCTTGGTCACCGACTGCGTGCACCCGATGACGTCGGACTCCTGGAAGGCGTCGGTGCCGACAGTACGGGAGGCGACCTGGCCGGTGATGGCGATCATGGGCACGGAGTCCATGAAGGCGGTGGCCAGGCCGGTGACCATGTTCAGCGCTCCGGGCCCCGAGGTCGCCATCGCGACGCCGGGACGGCCCGTGGCGCGAGCGTAGCCGTCAGCCATGTGGGCAGCGCCCTGCTCGTGGCGGACGAGCACGTGCTTGAGCTTGGGGTGCGCCGGCAGCCGCTGGTAGATCGGCAGGTTGGCGCCGCCGGGGTACCCGAAGATGATCTCCACGCCCTCGCGCTCGAGGGCCTCGAGGATCATGTCAGCTCCAGTCATCGGTTCTCAAAACTTCTCCTAGAAAAAAACTGAGCCCCCACCCGGTTCGGGGCGGGGGCTCAGCGCGAAGGGGAATCAGCTCGCGTGAGGCCCTGCCCTCTCAAGGGCAAGAAGTACGAGGACAAAGAGGAGGCCAGAGTCGGACCGGGCCATTGCGGGACGGCATGCTACCCCGAACGCGCCTCAAGGTCTAGTGAGTCGCCAACAAAGATCGGCCCGTCTCGATGTCGTCAACCGACCAACCGGCCCCTGACCCTTGGACTAGGCTTGCGATTCGTGGCACAAACGCTGATCCAGAAGCTCTGGGACCGGCACCTGGTCCGCTCGACCCCGGGGGAGCCCGACCTCCTCTACGTCGACCTTCACCTGGTCCACGAGGTCACCTCGCCGCAGGCCTTCGAGAGCCTGCGCCTGGCCGGACGGCGCGTGCGGCGGCCCGAGCTCGCGATCGCCACCGTCGATCACAACAACCCGACCCGCGGCGGGGTCGAGGCGGCCGACGAGATCTCTCGCAAGCAGATGGCGACGCTGGCCGAGAACTGCGAGTGGGCGGGCATCCGGCTCTATGGCCTGGGCAGCCGGCAGCAGGGCATCGTCCATGTGATCGGACCAGAACAGGGCCTCACCCACCCGGGGATGCTGATCGTCTGCGGCGACTCTCACACCTCCACCCACGGCGCCTTCGGGACGCTCGCCTTCGGCATCGGCAGCTCCGAGGTCGAGCACGTGCTGGCGACGCAGACGCTGCTCCAGCAGCGGACCAAGGACATGGCGGTGAACATCGAGGGCGAGCTGCCGCCCGGGGTGGTCGCCAAGGACGTCGCGCTCGGCATCATCGCGCGGCTCGGCGTGGCGGCCGGGGCCGGCCACTCGGTCGAGTACCGGGGCTCGACGGTCCGCGGCCTCTCCATGGAAGGCCGGATGACGCTCTGCAACCTGACCATCGAGTGGGGCGCCCGGGCGGGCATGGTGGCGCCCGACGAGACCACCTTCGCCTTCCTGGAAGGCCGCCGCCATGCGCCCCAGGGCGCGCTCTGGCAGGCCGCGCTGGAGGACTGGCGGACGCTGGCCAGCGACGAGGGCGCCGTATTCGACAGCGAGGTGGAGATCGACGCCCGCGAGCTGGAGCCCTACGTCACCTGGGGCACGAACCCGGGCCAGTCGGTGCCGGTGTCCGGCCGCGTCCCCGAGCCGCACGGCGAGACCGACGAGCGGGCCCTGCGCTACATGGCCCTGAAGGCGGGGACGGCCATCCAGGACATCGCCCTCGACCGGGTCTTCATCGGCTCCTGCACCAACTCCCGGCTGGAGGACCTGCGGGCGGCGGCCGAGGTGGTGCGCGGGCGAAAGGTCCACGGCCGGGTGCGGGCGCTGGTCGTGCCCGGTTCGACCCCGGTCAAGCTGGCCGCCGAGGCCGAGGGCCTGGACCGGGTCTTCGCCGAGGCGGGCTTTGAGTGGCGCGACGCGGGCTGCTCGATGTGCCTGGGCATGAACCCGGACATCCTCCAGCCCGGCGAGCGCTGCGCCTCGACCAGCAACCGCAACTTCGAGGGACGCCAGGGCGCCGGCGGCCGCACCCACCTGGTCAGCCCGCCGATGGCGGCGGCCGCTGCGATCGCCGGCCACTTGGTGGACGTCCGCGAATTCGGCCTGGTGCCGGCGTGAAGAAGTTCGAGACCTTCAGCGGGGTCGCGGCGCCACTCGACAAGGCGGACGTCGACACCGACCAGATCATCCCCAAGCAGTTCCTGCGCCGGATCGAGCGCAGCGGCTTCGGGCCCTTCCTCTTCTTCGATTGGCGCAAGGATCCGGGCTTCGTCCTCAACCAGCCCGCCTACGCGGGCTCGCGCGTCCTCATCACCGGCCCCAACTTCGGCTGCGGCTCCTCCCGAGAGCACGCCGCCTGGTCCCTCGAGGACGCCGGCTACCGGGCCGTGATCGCCCCCTCCTTCGGGGACATCTTCCGCAACAACTCGCTGAAGATCGGGCTGCTGCCCGTGCACCTGCCGGCCGAGCAGGTCCGGGCGCTGCTGGACCTCGCCCAAGAACAGCCAGGCGTGGAGGCGACCGTCGACCTCGAGGCCCAGCGGGTGACCATGGGAGACCTCTCCTACCGCTTCCAGATCGACGCCCACAGCCGGCACTGCCTGCTGGAAGGGCTCGACGAGATCGCCCAGACGCTCAGGCTGGAGCCCGAGATCGCGGCCTACGAAGAGCGCCGCCCGGCCTGGCTCCCGACCATACCGGCCTGAATTCTTCTTTGAAAACGACGGGATTCGAGCGGTCGCGCGTCTAATATCCCAGCCGCATGAGCGTCGCAGCACGCGTTCACCGTCCACGCCAAAGCTCGGCCCCCGAGCTGGACGGGCGAACCGTGATCGTCGTGATGCCCGCCTACAACGCCGCCGAGACGCTGCGCATGACCTGGCAGGACATCCCCAAGGAGTGGGTGGCCAAGGTCATCCTCGTCGACGACGCATCCGGCGACAAGACCATCGACGTCGCCCGCGCGCTCTCCCTTGACGTCATCGCCCATCCCCACAACGTCGGCTACGGCGGCAACCAGAAGACCTGCTACATGGAAGCCCTGCGCCAGGGCGCCGACGTGGTCGTGATGGTCCACCCCGACGGCCAGTACGACCCGACCCTGATCCCGCAGCTGGTCCGCCCCATCGTGGCCGGCGACGCGGACATGGTGCTCGGCTCGCGGTTCCTCACCCCGGGCGGCGCGCGGCGCGGCGGGATGCCCTTCTACAAGTTCATCTCCAACCGCTTCCTGACCACCGTCGAGAACCTGGTCCTCGGCCGCCGCTTTGCGGAGCTGCACACCGGCTACCGGGCCTACAGCCGGCACTTCCTGGAGACGGTGCCCTTCCTGCGCAACTCCAACGATTTCGTCTTCGACACCGAGGTGATCGCCCAGGCGGTCGCGTTCGGCTTCAAGGTCGGCGAGGTGCCGGTGGAGACCAAGTACTTCCCGGGCGCTTCCTCGGCGAACTTCCGGCAGAGCCTCGAGTACGGCTTCAAGACCCTTTGGACAATGGTCCGCTACCTGGCCCACAGGACCGGCTTCCGGCGCACCCGCCTCTTCACGCACTAGCACAGGTCCCGTAGCCCGGGTCGGTATAGGCTTCTCGATGAATTACCTCATGCGCTTCCGCCTGCTCCTCGTCTGCCTTTGCCTGGCCGCCGTGGTCGCCTGCGGGGGCGGGAGCGGTGGTGGCGGCGAGGGCGCGAACCAGCCGGCCGGCTCCCACAAGCTGGTCCTGGTGGACTTCAAGTTCCAGCCCAAGACGGTGTCGGTCGGCGCCGGCAAGGTCACCTTCTTCCTGGTCAACGACGGGCCCTCGGCGCACGACATGGTCATCGCCGACAGCTCGGGCAAGAGCGTCGCCCGGAGCACGCTCGTGCAGCCGAGCAACACGGAGACCTTCGCGGTCACCCTCGCGGCGGGCAGCTACGTCTTCTACTGCGACCTGCCCGGCCACCGGGCGGCCGGCATGGAAGGGACGCTGACGGTCAGCTGACGGACACTTGACGCTCAGCTGATCGTTTGGGGGGTACCCGAGACGACCCCTCGTGCGTTAGTCATTCAGGAGGTCCACTTCTGAAATGACAGCCAACCTGAAGAGCCGCAGAAATCGTCCCAGCATCGCCCGCCGCCCGGAAGTCCCCGACCTGCAAAGCCAGCTCGAAGAGCTGCTGAACACGGTCTGGGACGCCGAGGCAAACTGGCGTCTCGACGATCGAATCGACCTGGCGCTGGGCACGCGTCGCTCGATCGCGCACTAATACCTTTCAGTTCGTAAATCACGTCCGGGATGGCGCAAGCTTCCCGGACGTGAGCGATTACTCCGACCGCCGAGAGCATCGCCGCGAGGAACGGACCGTCACCGTCCGCACCGCCGAGAGCTCCGGCTCCATTCGCTGGTTGGCCACCCGCGACATCAGCGCCGGCGGCATGCGCCTCCTCTCGCCCCAACCCTTCCCGAGATTCGAACGCCTCGACCTCGAGCTCCTGCTTCCCGACAGCTCCTGGCTGCGGCTCTCGACCAAGGTCGCCTGGAGCGTGAAGCTGGACGTCGAGTCGGCTGCCGAGTACGAGTGCGGCATCCGCTTCGTCGACCTGACGCCGGAGGATCGGGCGCGCCTGCAGCCGCTGCTGCCGCCGGAGCCGATGCCTCCGACCTAGGTAGTCCGGCTAGACGTTCTTCACCGCGTTGACGAGTTCGGTCAGCGACTTCTTCGCGTCGCCGAAGAGCATCGTCGTCTTGGGGTTGTAGTACAGCGGGTTGTCGACCCCGGCGAAGCCCGCCGCCATGCTCCGCTTCAGCACCACCACGTTCGCCGCGTGGTCCACCTCGATGATCGGCATGCCATAGATGGGGCTGGAGGGGGTTTCCTTGGCGGCCGGGTTGGTGGTGTCGTTCGCGCCCACCACCAGCGCGACGTCGGTCCGCTCCAGCTCGGGGTTGATCCGCTCCATCTCGTAGAGCTGCTCGTAGGGGACGTTGGCCTCGGCCAGCAGCACGTTCATGTGGCCGGGCATCCGGCCGGCGACGGGGTGGATCGCGTACTTCACCTCCACGCCCCGCTTCTCGAGCAGGTCGGCCAGTTCCCGGACCGCGTGCTGGGCCTGGGCGACGGCCAGCCCGTAGCCGGGGACGATGACGACCGAGCGCGCGTAGGCGAGGAGGACGGCGACGTCATCGGCGGAGCCGGAGCGGACGGTGCCCCCCTCGGCGCCGAGCGCCAGCGCCGCCCCACCGGCCCGGGCGCTGCCGAAGGCGCTGAAGAGGACGTTGCCGATGGAGCGACCCATGGCCCTCGACATGAGCAGCGTGAGGAGGGTGCCGGAGGCGCCGACCAGGGCGCCGGCGACGATCAGGACGGTGTTGCCGAGTACGAAGCCGGTGGCCGCCGCGGCGAGACCGGTGAACGCGTTCAAGAGCGAGATCACGACCGGCATGTCGGCGCCCCCGATGGGGAGGACGAAGGCGACGCCCAGCACCAGCCCGAGGATGACCATCACCACGAAGAAGGCCGGCAGCGAACCGGTGGTCATCAGGTAGACGGCGATCCCGACGATGCCAAGGGCGATCACGCCGTTGACGATCTGCTGGCCCGGATAGGTGATCGGCTGGCCGGTCATCCACTCCTGGAGCTTCAGGAAGGCGACCATCGACCCTGCGAAGGAGATCGAGCCGACGACCGCCGAGAAGACGACCGGTATCAGCACGCTCGGTCCCTGGCCGCCGGCGCTGTTCAGGTAGTCGGCGGTCGAGATCAGGGCAGCGGCGCCGCCGCCCACGCCGTTGAAGAGGGCGACCATCTGCGGGATCGCGGTCATCTTCAC
>VBHN01000172.1 GCA_005881155.1 Chloroflexota bacterium
GCACGCCGTCGCATGGCAGGAGGGCAAGGGTCCGAACTCGAAGTGCAAGGGCGGCCAGCAGTGGTTTCCGAGCTCGCTCTTGGACGGGTCGGTGATCACGCAGGTCGTCTTCAAGTTCGACGTCTCGCAGTCGCAGCCCGTTTGTCTCATGGCTGACACGCAGCTGCCGCAGGCGGTCCGATACGACGACAGCGACAACCCATCTCCCAGCCAGCGCGTCCTGAACTTGGCCATCCCGGTCGGGCCGAATGCACTGGAGGAGGTCGATCTCTGGCAGACCTCGGCCGCAGGGTCGGGACCCGGCGCGGTTCTCCGCTGGGAGGAAGCGCTGTGAGCATCCGGCGCGGTCGTCAGATGGTTCCGCGAGCCGATTCGCCCGGAGTGGATGAAGCAGGGCGACCCCGTCGCGGTGTCAGCTTTGGCGCAGGTTCTGCGCGGGGGCGTACAAGCAGCCGGGATGCGCAGCAGGCAGGTTCGTCTCACCCTATGTGACGAGGCCGCAGTCGTCCGGCGCGTCCGGATGCCGGTCATGGCGAAAAAGGATCTCGCGGGTGCCATGCGGTTCGCCGCCGAACGGGAGATGCCGTTCCCGCCCCAGCGAGCGGTCTATGCGTGGGACGTGGTGTCGACGGAAGGCTCGCTGACCATTTCGGTGGCTGCGGCCTGGAAGGATGTGGTGGATCGGGCCGCCGCCGTGGTGGTGCAGGCCGGGCTGGTTCCGACCGTCATCGAGCCGCGCTCGATCGCGCTCGGTCGCGCCCTGAACAGCGAGAACGCAATCATCGTCGATGGCTCCGCTGGGATGCTCGAGATGACCGTCCTGGCAGCCGGCCACCCGGTCTATTCGGACTCGATCCCGCGCAACTCGGAGTCAAACGGTCAGGCGGTTGACATCGAGGCTCTGATCAGTCGCGGACACCGCCATTTCCCTGCAGCGGCGTCATCTCCAGTGCTGCTGGTCGGCGACCTCGAGAGTGAGCTCGACCAGGTACGGGTGCGCGCCCGACGAGGCACCTCACTTCTGAACGGCACTTCGCCGGCTCGGCCTCCAGACCTGCCCGCAGCCGGCTTCCTGGCCAACTTCGGACTTGCAATGAGGTGAATTGAGAATGGAAATCACACCAAGCCCGCTGCCATTCCCGAGATTGAACCTGCTTTCGGCAGCCGGCAAGACCGACCGGGCAACGTCGTGGCGCGCCCTGCCGGTCAGGACCGTGATCTTCAGCGCCGTCGCCCTTTTGAGCTGGCTGGCGGCGATCGTGTCGGTGGGCGTCTTGGTGGGGTGGATCAAGCTGCCCACCTGGGTTTGAGGGGGTATGAGGTGAGGGTTTGAAGGGCAAGAGAACCACTAGTAGAAGGCGACAAACGAGTCAGAAAAATTCAAAGGCGGAGGTAACGGAAGCGAAATCATGAGAACTGTTAGACGAAGGGCGCTGCACCTGCTGCGGCAGGCCGCAAAGAAGAACAATCAGAAGGGATTCACCCTGATCGAGCTGCTGGTCGTAATCTCGATTCTCGGCATTCTCGCCGCGGTGGTCACGATGAGCATGGTCGGCATCACGAAGGTGGCCACCCAACGAGCCGCCGATACCGAGGTCGGGACGGTCCAGACCGCGATGGACACCATGCTCGCGGACCAGGGCGTGGATCCCTCGGTCGCGTGCGCCAGTTTGACGGGGAGCACCAACCAGATGGACGCCTTCCCGTCGAATTCCAAGTACGTCCAGGCCGGCGGCACCGGTCCCTTGGGCGGGCACCAGCCGGTGGCCCTCTATCCGCAGTACCTGCGAGATCAGAAGACGCATGGCGACTATTCATGCTCGGGAAACGGCATCGTCACTCAGACGAACTACACGCCGTAGGGGAATCGCCTTCTCCCTTTCCGACGGGGGGAGGTCGGGGCGCAGTGCCCCGGCCTCCTCTCTCTTTTGGTGACGTCGAACTCGACCACGGGCCGAGAACCGGGTCGGGCTAGCCGATCTCCTGCGCGTGGAGGGACCGGCCGCGCGCCTCGTGGTCGGTGACGAGGCCGCTCTTGATCAGCTGGGTCAGCGACCTCTCCAACGTCTGCGAGCCGTCGCGAAGGCTGGTCTGCAGCGCATTACGGATCTGGTTGGTCTTTCCTTCCTTGATCAGGGCGCGAATCGCCGAGTTGGCGACCAGCACCTCGAAGGCGGCGATCCGCCCCCCGCCGACGGCCGGGAGCAACTGCTGGTAGACGATGCCGGTCAGGCATGCGCCCAGCTGGATCCGGACCTGCTGCTGCTGAGAGGCCTCGAAGCCGTCCAGCACACGATCGATGGCCTGCGAGGCGTCATTCGTGTGCAGGGTCGCCAGGACCAGGTGGCCCGTCTCGGCAAGGGTCAGCGCCGAGCTGATCGTCTCGAGGTCGCGCATCTCCCCGATCAGGATCACGTCCGGGTCCTCCCGGAAGACCGAGCGGAGTGCATCGGCAAAGGAACCGGTGTCGGTGCCAACCTGTCTTTGATCGACCACCGCGGTGATGTGCCGGTGCACATATTCGATCGGGTCCTCGATGGTCACCACGTGGCACTCCCGGCTGTGGTTGATGTGATCGACAAGCGCCGCCAGGGTGGTCGACTTGCCAGAGCCGGTCGGCCCGGTGACCAACACCAGTCCCTGGCGCCTGCCGATGAGGTCGATCACCGACTGCGGAATCCCAAGTTCGTGGAAGCTGGGAATCCGCATCGGAAGCAGCCTGAATGCCGCCGCCAGTGAGCCGCGCTGGTAATAAGCGTTGCCGCGCACGCGCACCGTCTCGCGCCAGGTGAACGCGAAGTCAACCGATCGATTGGTGGCCAGCTCGGCAAACTGGGACTCGCTCAAAGCCTCGTGGATCAGCCGGTGCGTGTCGGCCACGGTCAGAGGCGCCATCGTCTCGTCCATGGGGCGGAGAACTCCGTCCCGGCGAATGCGCGGCGCACTTCCACAGCTGATCAGGAGGTCGGAGCCGCCAAGTTCAAGGAGTTGATCCAATGCATGAGCAAGATCAACGGTACCGACGTCCACGAATGCATTAAGCGGCATGTAGCCGTTCAGCGATAGTCGCATTACGGCAACCGCGACCCGAGTTGTCCTTCCTCCCGTCCAGCTTGTCCTATGGGGCCGAAAGCTCGCTTCCGCGCGGCTCGCCGTGCGTCGATTTGTCCTACGCCGACCGGGACTGCCGACTCATTCCGAACTCGCGGCGCGCTGCTTACGATTCAAGCGAGCCCGCAGCCGGCGCTCACACCCCATGTTCAAGTACGTCGAGATGCTTTTCCAGCACTGGATCAGGTTTGCCCTGCTGATCGTCGTGCTCCCGGCGATTGCCGGCGGCGCGAGCCTGCTCGTGTTCCAGGGAAAGACAGGATCAGCGCAGGTCTGGGTCGACAACCCCAGCTACTTCGGGACGGTGTCGACAGCCAGCGGCTGGAACCAGTACCTGACCCCGGCCCAAAACACCGTGGACTCGCTTACGCAGCTGGTCGCCACGCAGAGCTACTACGACAAGCTCGGCGCTCGCCTGCTGGCTGACCACACCGTGGCCAACGCCAGCGAGCGGGACAGCGTCCTGGCCGAGGTTCAGACCCAGTTGAAGATCTCCTCCAACGGGTCGCACCTCATCAACCTCAGCGTCGAGTGCCCGCGCGCGAGCATCTGCATCGACGTTCTGACGACGACGATCGCGGTTCACCGCGATTGGCTCATCGAGACCGAGAAGAACCAGGCGACGGTCGCGAGCCAGTTCTACACCGGGCAGCTGCAGCTCGCACAGCAACGCCTGACACAGGCCGTGGACGCCCTCAACTCGTACACCGCGGCACATCCCACACCCAGGACAAGATGCAGAACATCCAGTTCTCTATGGAAGCCGCCGGTGAGATCGATCAGACGGCGCTGCGCGTGATCGATCCTCCGCGGGTGAAGAGCGGCCGGTTCACGTCGACGACCAAGAAGTTGGCGCTGATGATCGGCGGCGGCGCCGTGGTTCCCGGCCTGCTCTACCTCTTCGTCCTCGGCTGGCTCGATCGCACGGCCCGCAACCCACGCGAGCTGGAAACAAGACTCGGCGTGCGGGTGGTCTCGACCATCGGCAACCTTCTCTCGGAGAAGGCGCCTTGAGCGAGCTGGCCCAGCGGCAGGACGTCGAGGAGGCGGTCAACAGCGCGCTCAACCCGGCGCCGCCGAACCTCGGCTTCGCACCCCTGGCACGGGAGCGGACGCGGCCGGTCAACTTTCCGCCCTGGTTCATCGATCGCTGCCGGCAGGCATACCTGGCCGTCCAGCTCGCCGAGCACGGGGCGCCTCGTGAGAACCGCGTGATAGGGATCTCCAGCGCGGTCCACGGCGAGGGCAAGACTTCGATCGCGGTTGGCATCGCAACGGCCATCGCCGCCGACACTTCCGAGCCAACGATCCTGGTCGAATGCGATTTCGCGAGTCGGGTCGGCTTCCAGGACCTGTTCGGGCTCAATCGGGGACCCGGCTTGTGCGAGTGGCTGGACGGGATGGAGCGGCTTGGAAAACGCCTTCGTGCTTCCGGCGGGCGACCCGGGGATCGACCCCGCCAGGCTCGTTTTCCGGCTCACCGAGAGCCATCTCATCCCGCGCCTGAAGCCCAGCTTCAAGAACATCATCATCGACCTGCCACCGATGATCAACATCGCCTACAGCTCACTCGCCTGCAGGCTCGCCGACCGGATCCTCCTGGTCGCGCGCTACGGCGTGACGATGATGGACGACCTCGAAAAGGCGATGTTCCTGCTCGGCCAGGAGCGCGTCGCGGGCGTGGTCATGAACAGCTACCAGCCGCGGACGCCCGCCTGGCTGCGCCGGCTGTTGTAAGAGGCATCGCCGGTGGCGCTGCTCCTGATCCCCGTGGTCGCCTTGGCTCTGGGGCTGGCGGGACTGCGCTCCAGCAAGGAGACGTACCTGGCCATGACGGTCCTGACCCTGGGCGTCGGCTGGTACGCCTTCACCCGGTGAGCAGTGAACTTGCGGTCAGCCTGGCCCGAGGACGGGTGGTCTCCCCGCGGGCGGCTCCGGCGGAGTACGGCCTTAGGCGCGCCGCCGGGATCGCCCTCCTGGTCTGCGCCGCGGTCGCAGCCATCAATGTGTCCAGCCCACGCGCCCTCGGAGTGCTGCTGGCGCTGGCGATCGCCGTTCCACTGATCTGGCGAGCCCCGGTCATGGGGCTCTACATCCTGCTCGGCGCCGCAGTGACGATCGAGAGCGGCACCCTCGGTTTCCCGGACTCCCTGACGGACCGGGTCCCCCTCTTCGAGGGCCTGAACAACTCTCTCAATCTCGGTGGCATTTCAATGAACCCGGTCGAGATCCTGATCGCGCTGGTGCTCGTGCGCGCGGTCAGCTCGGCTACGCCGCAGATCCGGAAGCGGTTGGTCACGGGAAAGCTGTTCGTCCCCTACCTGCTCTTCCTGTCGACGGTGCTCTTCGGCGAGGTGCACGGATTGCTGGCGTCGGGCGACTTCAACAAGTCGCTGTGGGAGATCCGGCCCCAGGTGTACGGGTTTCTCGCCTTCGTCGTCGCCTCCCTGCTCGTGCGATCGCGGCGTGACCTGGAGATGTTGACCTTGGTGGTCCTGGTCTGTGTGGTACTGAAGGCCGTCATCGGAGACGTCAGGTACTTCCTGGTGATGGGACGTCAGCTCGGCGCGCACGATGGCGTCCTCGGCCACGAGGACTCTTACTTCCTCGGCCTCGCACTCATCGGCCTGCTGGCGGCGCTGATCTGGACGCGACGGGCGGCCGGCTTCAAGCTGCTCCTCTTTGCTTCGCCACTGGTACTCGCGGCGCTGCTCGTCAATCAGCGCCGAGCCGGGATCCTGGCACTGGCGGGCGGGCTGGTCACCCTTACCGTGCTCGCGATCAGGTTTCACCCTCAGCTCCAGCGCCGGATCGCGGTCTTTGCGGTCATCGCCGCCCTCCTGACGGTTGGATTCCTCGCCATCTTCTGGAACCAGCAATCCGGGATCGTCGGCCAGCTCGTCCGCCCTGTCCGATCCCAGTTCGACCCCAGTTATCGCGACTACCTGTCCGACCTTTACCGCCAGGCCGAGAACGCCAACCTCAAGCTGAGCTTCGACACCGACCGGCTGCTCGGTATGGGCTTCGGGATGCCCTTCCTGACCGTCTACACGCAGGCCGACATCTCGAACAACTACCCGCTCTGGAACTACATCCCCCACAACACCCTGCTTTGGGTCGGGGTTCGCATGGGGTTCGTCGGCCTGGTGACGTTCTGGGGCCTCTTCACGGCGGCGTTCCTGGAGATCTGCTACCTGCTCCGGGGAAGGCTCGATCCGTTCTTGATGGCACTGGTCTCAGTCGCCGGCGCGGCCCTCGTCTCAGAGCTGCTCGTCGCCTATGGCGACCTTCAATTGGAGAGCTACCGAAACATCATCTTCGTCGGCGCGCTCTTTGGGATCCTCAACGTGCTGCCCACGATCACCAAGGTCGTCGAGCCGAAACCGAGGCGCTCGCTTGTATAGGTTCGCATTCGTGCTCGAGCAAACCCTCGGCCACGTGGCCCACGCACGCAACATCCGGCGAGCGCTGGACCAGCACGCCGATGAGATCGCAGCCACCCTGATACCGGTAGACTACCGGCGTCCGGCCGGCATCCGGGGCCGCTTGCCAGGTTTGCGGACCTGGTCCTACGAAGCCAGCCGGCAGGCGAGGTCCGAGCTCAATCGGCACCTGGGGCAGGGGGCCTACCAGGCGATCTTCATCCACACCCAGGTCGCCGCGCTTCTCGCCGGCGGGATCATGAAGCGGGTGCCCACCGTGCTCTCGCTGGATGCGACGCCCAGCAACTTCGATGCCCAGGGTGGGCCTTATGGACATCGCCGAAACGGGGTTCTATCCGAATCCGTCAAGCGGCGGATCAACCAGCACGTCTTCGGGCGGGCCGCAGTCCTGGTCACCTGGTGCCGCTGGGCGGCCGAGTCCCTGGTCTCGGACTACGGGGTCCGAGCGGAGAAGATCGAGGTGGTTCACCCGGGGGTCGACACCGACCTCTTTCGGCCACAGGAGCGCGCCGCACTGAACGAGAAGCCGATCCGCATCCTGTTCGTAGGCGGTGATTTCGAGCGCAAGGGCGGCTCGGACTTGCTGCAAGCGATGCTCAGGCTAGGGCCCGACACCCACCTCCACGTGGTCACCGCTCGGCCTGTGGCGGTGCCGGCGGGCATCTCGTGCTCAGTTCACACGGGCCTCGGCCCGCAGTCGCCAGAGTTGGTGAGTCTCTACCGGAGCGCCGACATCTTCGCCCTTCCGTCTCGCGGCGACTGTTTCCCACAAGCCGTCGCGGAGGGTCTTGCCTGCGGCCTGCCGGTGGTGGCGACGACCGTCGGGGCGATCCCGGAGATGGTCCGAGAGGGAGTCAACGGGCACCTCGTCCCACCGGGAGAGCCGCGCGCGCTCGCGGCCGCGCTGGAGGCGTTGGTCTCCTCCTCCGCCAAGCGGCACGAAATGGGTCATTGGAGCCGGGTGCTGGCCGAGCAGGAGCACAGCGCGATCACCAACAACCGGCGCATCTTCGAGTTGATGGCGCGCCTCGCGTCGACCGGGCCGGCGCTCGCGGCCGCCCCAGCCTGAAAGAGGGCGGCTGCGGAGGGGAGCCGCAACCGCCCGAACACTGAGCTTCTTCAGTCCCCTAGTGAGGGGTGAACGTCCCCGTGCAGGTGCCCGTGTGCTGGCTGCCGTCCGGGTAGGTGACGGTGCAAGGAGCGTTGGTGATGGTGACGGGCGTAGGTACTGGCGTCGGGGTCGGGGTGGGCGTCGGGGTCGGCGTCGGAGTCGGCCCCGGGTTGGCGCCGTTCAGGCTCCAAATCGAAGCATCTCGCACCTCCCAATGCCCGCAGTAGCAGTTCTGCGTGGTACCCGCCGGCACTGCCACCCAATACGGCGCGAAGTGGTCCTGTTGACTCGAGAGGTTCGCCATCGGGCTTAGCGCCACCGGTGCCGCGCCATTAAAGCTGGCGGTGAGACCCGGGCCCAGCTCCTCGAAGCGGAGAAATGCATGGTCCGGAGCCGGCTTGCCGAAGTGGACTGTCGAGTTGCCTTCGGCCGCGTAGTCGTTGTCTCCTGGAATCTGCAGGAAGGGTGTGGCCGGGCTCATCGAGAACGACGACCAGTGCCACGTATCCATCGTCCGGCAGGGACTTGCAAATGAGATCGGCTGGTCCTTGCAGCTGTCGTAGTTGTGTTGCTGCAGCTGGAGCACCCCAGTGCTGAAGGGCAGGTTGACGGCGGTGTCGACGAACCAGTTTTGCTGATCCGGCATCCCGAACCGAAGGTGGTTCTTGGATATGTCCAGCTCGAAAGGCGTGCGGGTGATGACCGAGGTCGGCACAACCTGAGCGACGGGGACACCCTGGCCAGGGAGCGCGCTGCTCTGATAGTTGTTGTAGACGAAGCCGTCAAAGCGGGTCTGATCGGCGAAGCAGAAGCACATCCGGACCTCCACGGCGTCCTTGGGGGGCCCCTGCAAGTCAGGGCTGGTGTCGTTGAACGGGTGCTGCTCGACCTCGCCCCAGGGGGTGATCCAGAAGGCCAACCAGCTGCGCGGCTGCAGGTGCAGCGTGGAGATGTTGACCTTGATCGTTGCCGTACCGTTCGAGAAGTCGACCAACTGATTGGGTGCGAGGTCGATCTGGCCGTAACCCTTGTCGGAGAGGGCCGTCATCAGGTGGTTGTTGCAGATGTAGACGGTGTCCACCAGCTGCGTCACCGTGTGGGTGGCCGCAGGCCCTGCGTTGGTGCAGTCAGCGGCATGGCCGGCGGCGCTGGGATCGCTCGCCGATCCGGATGCGCGCTTGTGGACCGATACGTCCCAGGTGCCGTCGGAGCGGAACGCCTGGGGCGAGCTTGGAGTACCGAGCCAGTTGAAGGTGAAACCTGCGGACGAGGAGACCGGAAAACCCAGGGTGAGGACAAGAACAGCCGCCAGTAGGCCTGCGACCTTGACGAATGGCGACAGTTTCCGGGGTTTGCTGACGGCGGTTTTGGGGACCGCCACGGGCGCCTCCTCCGGCGCGATGTAGATCTTCATGTCAAACCTCCCGTTGCGTTTTTGTCGCAGGGAACGACAGAGGACATAACGCGGTCATCTGGAAAAACCTTGCCAAGTGCAGACAGACACACTGAGCGCCGACCGTTCATCAATTCGCCGGTTAGAGTCGTCCAGCTCAGGTCTCGGGGCTGTCGGCTGCAGTGCTGTGTCAAGGCCTCGGGGTAGGTGATTCGGACGGTTCAGCCGTCGGAGTGGCGTTCGGTTCGGGCGTTTGACTCGGATGCTCCTCAGGTGTTGGTGAGGCGTGAATCTCCGTCCCGGACGGATGCGACTCCGCGGGCAGGCTCGGATGCACTTCAGGCGACGATGAAGTTGCCAGGATCGGGATCGGCGCGGCCTTCCGATCCAGCGTCGGCGTGGGTTCGGGCGAGGTCTGAGCCGGGGTCTCGGTTGGGGCCGGCGTGAGCGACGCGTTACCGCTGAGGAGATCGTTGAATGGCGCCGCGTTGGCGGCTATGCCAATCGTCGCCACCGTCGCCAGCGCCGCCGCGACCACGCCAACCGTCCGCCGCCGGTTCCGCTCGCCCCGCTGCGAGCCTTCTCTACCGGCAGATTCGTACTTGGCCCGACTGGCCGCGCCGCTCGGCCCCGACCAGGTCTGAGAAACGTCTCGAAGCAGGTCGACTAGGTCTTCGTCCCGCAAGGGTTCGAAGACTCAACGCATGCCGACCGCCGTTTCTTCTATGGGCTGCAAGTCGGCGCCGTCCAGCGAGGTTTCAAGGGCCGCTCGCATCTGCCGCAGGCCGCTGGAGATCCGGGTGGCCACGGTCCCCTCGGGAACCCCGAGGATCCCGGCGATCTCCCGGTATCGATAACCGTGGAGGTGGTGCAGCACCACCACCGCGCGCGTCTTCGCGCTCAGCCGCCCGAGTAGCCGTACGACCGTCTCGTGGGCGTCGAAATCGATCTCGGGCGCCTTGGGCTGACGCCCGAGGGTGTCCAACACACGCTGCTGAAGCCGGCGCCAGCGCAGCCTGGACACGGCCTCCCGGGCCACGATTGCGTGAATCCAGGCTCGAACGGTTCCGATGGGCCGGTAGGCGTCGCGCTTCAGGTAGGCCTTGGTGAAGGCCTCCTGGGTTACATCTTCGGCAAGCGCTGAGTCGAGAAGGATCCCGAAAGCGACCCGATAGGCGCTCTGGTAGTGGGTGACGTACACGTGGTCAAAGTCGATCAGCGTATCGTCTCATCCGGAATCGGGACTGGCGCCAGCTGCCCGGTCGCGACGCTGGCCGCTGGGCCATCAGCGCCAGCGCCAGGCTGCCTGGGAGCGGCTCGAAGATAACACATCGGCTGCGGGACGCCAGTGCCCGCACCAAGACTCCCGCCCAGCCCGTCTGCTACATCCGCCCATCCCTGTCCTAGACCGCTCATTGCTGGCTTGGCTGCGCTGAGGCCTCATCAGTCCATGCGATCAGGGAACCGGGAGGAGGGCGGGCGATGACCGAGACGTTGAAGCAGAGGGCGACCACGCGTGACTTCGTGAAGTCGCTGGGGGTGCCCGACCTGCCGCCGCTCACAAGCCCCTTCGACCCGGGCTACGACGTGGCTACCGTCGTCAGCCACATCGAGCAGAGTGGAGGTCTGATCAGCCGCCTGAAGCTCTCGATGTGCTGCTGGCTAATCGCCGATGAGGCGGCCACCAGGGCCAAGATCGCGGCTGCCAAGCATCACCACGTGCCCCTGGTCACTGGCGGTGGACCGTTCGAGATCGCGAAGGACCGCGGTCGCCTCGAGGATTACTTCGAGCTCTGTGCCGGGCTGGGGATCGACCGGATCGAGGCGGGCCACGGCTTCACCGAGATGCGGCATACGCCGGGCCAGATCGTCAGGCTGGCCGAGAGCTTCGGGCTGTCGGTGCAGATGGAGCTGGGCGAAAAGCACGGCGGAGCCTTCACCGATCGTGTCGTTGCCGAGCTGATCTCGATGGGTCTCGACTGGCTGGACGCCGGTGCCGAGTGCATCGTCGTCGAGGCGCGCGAAAGTGCCCAGCAGGTCGGCCTCTTCGACGACTCCGGGCACCTGAACTTCGACGCGGCGGAGGCCTTCGCCCAGGCGTTCGGTATGGGTAGGACGGTGTTCGAAGCCCCGAACAAGCGCAGCCAGTTCGACTTCCTGAACCACTTTGGAAACGAGGTCCACCTGAGCAACGTCCGACTTGAGGAGCTCCTCCGGGTCGAGATCTACCGGCGGGGCCTCCACTCCGATGCGTACGGCTCGCTGCTCCAGCCCTTGCCGGTTCCGGAGTTGGTGGTCCCATGAGCGACCGATCGTTCGTCATCGACTCCCTTCCCCAGAGCGCGGCCAGCTACCGGCAGAGCCACGCCATCGTCGCCGTCGATGTGTTCAGGGCGACCACCCTGATCGTCACCGCGCTCGCCTGCGGCCACCCGATCTACCCCGTGGCGACCGTGGTCGAGGCGTTGGACACCGCGGCCCGGCTCCACGACCCGCTGCTGGCGGGCGAGCTGGCGGGAGTCAAGCCGCAGGGGTTCGACCTCAACAACTCGCCGGCCGCCGTCGAGCGCCTCGGTGACTGCCGCGCGATAGTCCACCTGAGCTCGGCTGGTACGCAGCTGCTGATCCAGG
>VBHN01000173.1 GCA_005881155.1 Chloroflexota bacterium
TGAGGCCGCACGCGCCCGCGCGCGCTCTCCGCGTCGTAGCGCTTCGACGGCTTCGCGGTGGAGCATGTGCGCGATCGCCGCCTCGTCCCCCAGGCGGCGGAACTCCTCGAGGCTCTCCTCGTGAAAACGGTTCCCGCGCGCGAAGTCGCCGACGATGTAGGTCGTGCCGCCGAGCACGCGGAGCGCGCGCGCTCGGAGCGCGGGCGGCACCTCGAAGGAAGCAGAAAGCAGCGACTCCACCCGGCGCGCCCCTTCGTATGGTGCGTGCGTCACCCAGAACTGCTCGAGTGCGATCGCGAGCCGAAGACCCAGCACTGCATCGCCGTCGAGCGCCCAGTCGAGCGCGGCGCGGAGGTCGTCCTGCTCGGGAATGACGATCTCATGGTGCTGCCCGAGATCGATCTCGTCGGCCGCGAGGTGCGCGGACTGCGCGAGAGCGAGGAAGAACTCGGCGTGCCTGCGTCCGATCGCATCGGCTTCGCCCGAGCCGGCGAGCCGCTCGCGCGCGTACTCCTGAATCGTCTCCAGCATGCCGAAGCGACCGCTGCCCCAACGGCGGACGAGGCTCTTCTCGACGAGGGACGCCATCGTCTCCAGTGTCGCCCCGCAGACGACCTCCGCCGTGTCCAGCTCGAAGCTACCGGCGAACACGCCGAGACGCCTGAACGCCTGCTGCTCGCCCGCGTCGAGCAGGTCGTGGCTCCACTCGATCGTGGCGCGGAGCGTTCGCTGACGCTCGGGGGCGTCGCGCGCACCCCCGGTCAGGAGCGGCAGTCGCTGCTCCAAGCGGCTCGCCAGCTTCGCCGCGTCGAGAACGCTCAGGCGGGCCGCTGCCAGTTCGATCGCGAGCGGGAGCCCGTCGAGCCGCAGACAGATCTCACGAACTTCGGGCACCGGTCCGAACGCCAGGTCGACCGCACGCGCCCGCTCCATGAAGAGCGCCACGGCGTCCGACTCCGGCAGTGGGCCGACGCCGTACCGCTGCTCGGCTGCGATCCGGAGCGGCTCGCTGCTCGTGACGAGGATCTGGGCGTGCGGCGTCCCGGCGACGAGCCCCGCCACGTCGTCCGCGGCGTCGAGCAGGTGCTCGAAGTTGTCGAGCAGTAGGAGCATGCGCCTGTCTCCGACGGACTCGGCGAGGCCGCCCTTCGCGCCGAGGGTTCGCGCGATCGCCGGCTCGACGAGGGCCGCGTCGCCGACGGCCTGGAGTGGGACCCAGAAGACGCCGTCCGGAAAGTCCTCCAGGGAATCGGCCGCGAGCTGCAGCGCAAGGCGCGTCTTCCCCGAGCCACCTGGACCGGTCAGCGTGAGCACTCGGTGCGCACCGAGGAACGCCGCGGTCTCTCCGAGCTCCCGCTCGCGGCCGACGAGCGGCGTCGGCTGCACGGGCAGGTTCGTCCCGAAGAGGACTTTCAGCGGCGGGAACTCACCGTCGCCGAGGTGGTAGAGCTGGACCGGGGCGGTCAGATCCTTGAGCCGGTGCTCCCCGAGCTCTCGTGGCTCGAGCTCGGAGTCGAGCAGGTCGCGGGTCGACTGCGACAGGAGCACCTGACCGCCGTGGCCCGCGGCCGCGATCCGGGCCGCGCGGTGGACGTCGATGCCCACGTACCCCTCGTCGGTTACGAGTGGTTCGCCGGTGTGAAGACCCATCCGGACCCGGACCGGCCCGTCGGCGAGCGCAGCTTGGCCCTCGCTTGCGGCCGCGATCGCGTCCGAGGCCCGGGTGAACGCGACGAAGAAGGCGTCGCCCTGGGTGTCCACCTCGATCCCGCCGTGTGCGGCGAAGGCGTCGCGCAACGCTTTGCGGTGCGTGGCGAGAGCGGCGGCGTAGCCGTCTCCCAGCTCGTGCAGCAGTCGCGTCGAGCCCTCGATGTCGGTGAAGAGGAAGGTGACCGTGCCGGCCGGCAGCTCGCGCACGCCGAGATGATGCCGCGCGAGGGCTTAGTACGGGGTGGCGCGGCGGCGGGCCTTGCGGCGGGCGCGCAGCCAGTGCGTCATCTCGCCGACCGCGATCACGCCGATGAAGATCAGACCGACGATCAGCATCGCCGTGATCACCTTCTTGCCCTCCGTGGCCGCGTCTGCGACGAGGGGAAGCAGGAGGGCGAGCGCGCTCATGGCCGCGCGACTCTACCCAACCCGACGGCGGTGGGTGCCAAGGGCACGCTCGACGGGCTCGGCGCCGGCGGCGGCGCGGGCGCTCGCCGCGAGCGGCTCGGCGTCGCCTCGGTCGCGGAGCGCTGCGCGGGCATCGTCGAGCTCACCTCGCCCGAGGAGCGCCGCGGTCGCGGCCCAAGCCTCGGCGTCGCCTTCGGCCCCCGACGCGCGGAGCTGCGCGCAGAGCGAGATCAGCTCGGCCAGGTCGGCCACGGCGGCCACGTCCTCGTGCTCGGCGATGCGGACGAGCCCGTGCGCGTAGAGGTAGTCGCCGAGGAGGAGCGCGGTGTCGCGGTCGGCGGGCGCGAAGAGGCGCGGCCGGCCGTAGTGCAGGAGGTAGGCCTCGTAGATCGTCTCCAGCCCGAGCGCGAAGCGCGGCTCGCCGAGGGGCGAGAAGACGGGCTCGGTCTCGCGATCGGCTTCCGGGCGGAGCGCCGCGCCCCAGAGCGCGCTCTCACGCTCCGCCTCGAGCGCCACCGTGTCCCACAGCTCAGGCAGAGAAGTCGGCAACGGCCTCGACGGTGCGGTCGACGTCGGCGTCCGTGTGGGCGAGCGAGACGAACAGCGCCTCGAACTGCGATGGGGCGAGGTAGATCCCGCGCTCGAGAAGGTGCCGGAAGAGCGCGCCGTAGCGATCCGTGTCGCTCGTCGCCGCGTCGTCGTAGTCGCGCACCGGCTCGTCCCGGCAGAAGAGCGTCAGCATCGCCCCCACGCGCTGGACGCGGCCGAACGGGGCTAGGCCGGCTTCGAGCCGCGCGCCGAGCCGCTCGAGCTCGTCGTAGACGGCCCCGTCGCGGAGGCGCCGCAGCACGGAGAGGCCCGCAGCCGTGGCGAGCGGGTTCCCCGAGAGCGTGCCCGCCTGGTAGACCTCGCCGGCCGGCGCGAGGTGGTCCAATATCTCCGCGCGGCCGCCGAAGGCCGCGAGCGGCAGGCCGCCGCCGACGATCTTGCCCAGGATGGTCAGGTCCGGGAGCACGCCGTACCGCTCCTGCGCGCCGCCGCGGGCGACGCGGAAGCCCGATATCACCTCGTCGAAGACGAGCAGGGCGCCGCTCGCGTCGCACAGGCGCCGCAGCCCGTTCAGGAAGCCCGGCTCGGGCGGGACGACGCCCATGTTGCCGGCGACCGGCTCGACGATCACGCAGGCGAGGCCCTCGCCGTAGCGCGCGACCGCGGCGGCGGCGCCGTCCAGATCGTTGTAGGTGCACACGATCGTGTCGTGCGCCGCGCCGCTCGGAACACCGGGCGTCGAAGGGATGCCGAGCGTCGCGATGCCCGAGCCGGCGCTCGCGAGCAGCGCGTCGACGTGGCCGTGGTAGCAGCCCGCGAACTTGAGCACGCGGTCACGATGGGTGAAGCCGCGGGCGAGCCGGATCGCGCTCATCGCGGCCTCCGTGCCGGACGAGACCAGGCGGACCCGCTCGACCGACGGGACGGCGTCCACGATCTCTGCCGCGAGCTCGACCTCGCGCTCGGTCGGCGCCCCGAAGCTCGTTCCGTCCGCAGCGGCCTCCACGACGGCGGCGACAGTCTCCGGGTCTGCGTGGCCGAACAGGAGCGGCCCCCAGGACACGACCCAGTCGAGGTAGCGCGCACCATCCACGGTCTCGAGCTCGGCGCCCGAGGCGCGGCGGACGAAGAGCGGCTCGTCGAGCCCCACCGCGCGCATCGCGCGCACCGGCGAGTTCACGCCGCCGGGGATCAGCTCACGGGCGCGGCTCCAGAGCTCGCTGCCCGTCCTCACAGCCACGCAGCGATCTCCTTCGTCCAGTACGTGACGACGATGTCGGCGCCGGCGCGCTTGATCGCGGTCAGGGACTCGAGCGCCGCCTGCCGCTCGTCGAGGTGGCCGGCCGCGGCGGCCGCCTTCACCATCGCGTACTCGCCGGA
>VBHN01000174.1 GCA_005881155.1 Chloroflexota bacterium
AAGCTCGAGGTCGTTTCCATCCCGACCAACCAGCCGATGATCCGCGATGACCACCCGGACGTCATCTACAAGACCGAGGAGTCGAAGTTCGAGGCGGTCATCGACGAGGTCCTGGAGATGAACAAGCGGGGCCGCCCGGTCCTGGTCGGCACCGTCTCCGTCGAGAAGTCGGAGCGGCTGGCGCGGATGCTGGAGAAACGCGGTCTGCCGCACAGCGTCCTGAACGCCAAGCAGCACGAACGTGAGGCGGAGATCGTCAAGGACGCCGGGCAGACGGGCGCTGTGATGATCGCCACCAACATGGCCGGCCGCGGTACCGACATCGTCCTCGGCGACGGCGTGCGCGAGGCCGGTGGACTCCACATAATCGGCACCGAGCGCCACGAGTCGCGGCGCATCGACAACCAGCTCCGCGGGCGTTCCGGACGCCAGGGTGACCCCGGGTCCAGCCGCTTTTTCATCTCCCTCGAGGACGACCTGATGAAGATCTTCGGGCCCGCCGCCGACCGGATCGGCAAGCTGATGGACCAGCTCCAGGTGGAGCCGATCGAGCACCGCTGGGTGGCCGGCTCGATCGAGAGCGCGCAGAAGAAGGTCGAGGGATTCAACTTCGACGCCCGCAAGCACGTCGTCGAGTACGACGACGTGATGAACAAGCAGCGCGAGATCATCTACGGCGAGCGGCGCAAGATCCTGGAAGGCGCCGACACGCGGACCAACGTCGAGTCGTACATCCGCGACCTGATCGACAAGGGCGTGGAGGTGCACTGCCAGAGCCGCCACTCCGAGAACTGGGACCTGGACGGCCTGGTCCGCTATTTGAGCGCCTACTTCCCGATCCCGCCCGGGTCGCAGCTGCCGCCCGAAGCCCTCGCCAAGGGCCGGGAGTCGCTGGCTGACACCGTCCATTCCTCGGCGATGTCCGCCTACCAGGCCAAGGAGGACCAGGTCGGCGTCGAGCTAATGCGCTCGGTGGAGCGCTGGGTGATGCTCCACACGATCGACACCAAGTGGGTCGACTACCTCACCCAGATGGAGCATTTCCGGGAGGGCATCGGTCTCCGCGCCTACGGCCAGAAAGATCCCCTTATCGAGTACAAGAACGAGGCTTTCACCATGTTCCAGGAGCTGACGGCCTCGATCCAGGCCGACATCGTGGCAAACATGTTCCGGGTCCAGGTGCAGCAGGAGCCGCCGCCGGCGCCGGCTCCCCGCCGCCTCGTGGAGACGGGCCCCGCGCAGCCGGCCGGGGCGACCACCAACGGCAGTGGCAACGGCACGGCCCGCCGCGAGCGGCCCCTGTCCCTGCGGATCGGGTAAGAAGTACAAGCGCTGCCATGGCCGATAACCCACAACTCAGCCCCAAAGAGCTGCTCGAACGGATCGTGCAGCTGAAGGAGCACCTTTGACCTGCCCGCCAAGCAGAAGAGGGCGGCTGAGCTAGAGGACCTGCTGGCGCGCCCCGGCGTCTGGGACGACCCCGGGCAGGCGGGACGTTACGCGCAGGAGGCGTCTGCGCTGCGCGAGGAGGGCAGCGCCTGGGAGAAGCTCGAGGCACGTGCCCGCGATGTCGCGGAGCTGACCGAGCTCGACGATCCCGAGCTGGTCGAGAACCTGGAGTCCGAGTCGCGCACGATCGCCAAAGAGCTGGGCAGCCGGGAGCTGGAGCTGCTCTTCACAGACCCCTACGCGTCGCACAACGCGTTGGTCTCGATCAGCGCCGGCGCGGGTGGAATCGACTCCCAGGACTGGGTCGAGATGCTGATGAAGATGTACATGAAGTGGGCCCAGAACCATGGCTTCGGCGCCGAGATCCTGGAGGCGACACCGGGCGAGGAGGCGGGCTTGAAAGGGGCGACGATCCTGATCAGCGGCCCGCGCGCCTACGGGCTCCTGCGCGGCGAGCACGGAGTCCACCGCCTGGTCCGGATCTCGCCCTTCGACCAGAACCACCGCCGCCATACCTCGTTTGCCTTGGTGGAGGTGATGCCGGAGCTGGAAGAGGAGGAGGCGGAGGTGGAGATCGATCCCGACGACCTGCGGATCGACACCTACCGTTCCAGCGGCGCCGGCGGGCAGCACGTCAACAAGACCGAGTCGGCGGTCCGGATCACGCACCTGCCGACCGGAATCGTGGTCACCTGCCAGAACGAGCGCTCGCAGATCAAGAACCGGGAGATCGCGATGAAGATGCTGCGAGCCCGCCTCTTCGAGCGCAAGCAGATGCTGGCGGCCAAGCAGATCGACGATCTGAAGGGGCAGATGCTGCCGGCGGAGTTCGGTTCCCAGATCCGCAACTACACCCTGCAGCCGTACACGCTGGTGAAGGACGTCCGGACCGGCGTGGAGGAAGGCAACGTGCAGGCGGTGCTCCAGGACGGCCAGCTCGACGAGTTCATCGAGGCCTGGCTGCGCTGGAAGCTCTCCGAGACGAACGGGACGGGTGCAAAAGAGCGCTAGCGCCCTGGTGCTGGCGGCTCTGCTGGCCGCCTGCAGTAGCGGCGCGGTGGCGACTCCGCGGCCCTCGCCGCCTGCCCACGCGGCCATCCCGCCGCGACCCTCGCCGACCGTCGCCGTCCAGCTCGGACCGGGGGGACTGACCCTGGACGAGGAGGTCGGCGCCGTGATCATGGTCGGCTTCAAAGGCCCCGCCACGGAGGCTGTCCTGGCCGATTGGCGGCAGCGGCAATTCGGCGGGCTGCTGGTCGTGAACCTGAATCAGAACGCCTCGACTCCGGCGGAGATGTCTGCCTTGCTCGGCCAGTTCCGGGCGGCCGACCGGCACCGCCTGCTGGCGGCCACCGACCAGGAGGGAGGTGGCATCTGCATCGCGCTGAGCAGCGTGCCTTGCTCCCCGATGCCGGTCGGCCAGGCCGCCAGCGCCGAGATGGCGGCCGCCATCCACGCGGTCGGCTTCGACCTCGACCTGGGCCCGGTCTCGGACGTCTGCAACGGGCCCAGCTCGGTGATGTGGGGGAGGTGCTACGGCACGGACCCAGCGGCCGTCTCGGCGGCGGTCGGCGCGGCGGTGGACGGGATTCACGAGGGCCACATGCTGGCGGCCGCCAAGCACTTTCCCGGCCACGGCCCGACCACGGTCAGCTCGGAGACGCAGCTGCCGACCATCCTCGAGACGCTGCCCACCATCCAGGCGCGTGAGTGGCCGCCCTTCGAGGCCGCCGCGACGCATGGGGCAGACTTCGTTCTGCTCGGGCACCTTTTCTACCCGGCGTTGGACTCGGCGCGGTCTGCCGACCTCTCGCCGGTGACCGTCGACAAGCTGCGCTCGGTGGTCGGCTTCAAGGGCGCCATCCTCTCCGACGACATGGAGATGGGCGCCATCACCAGCTCGACGCCGGCGCCGGAGGCCGCCGTCGAATACCTTCTCGCCGGCGGTGACATGGTCATGATCGCGCACGACCTGGACGTCGCCGACGCCACCTATGACGCGGTCCGCAACGCGGTTCTGAGCGGCCGCGTGCCGCGCTCCCGGCTCGATGAGGCGGTGGCCTCGCTGCAGGCGCTGCCGATGCGCTAGGAGCCCGCCGGCGACACCTCGACCAGGGTGTCGTGGAAGTCGCCTCCGCCGCCGAGGTCGGCCAGGCCGTCCCGCGTCAGGGCATTCGCCGAAGACCCGCCCGGGCTCAACGAGGCCCACCAACCCGACGGCATGGCGCAGACGCCGGGCCGGACGCGGTCGCCGACGCGGGCACGCACCGAGACCGAGCCGCGGTCGTTGTGGACCCGGACCATCTCGCCGTCGGCGACACCCCGCGCCGCCGCGTCGACCTCCGATAGGTCCAGCTTCGGCTCCACCTCCGCCTTGCGGTGCCGCTCCAGCCCCGAGTAGCTGGAGTTGAGGAAGTGAAGGGCTGACTTGCCGGTAACCAGGGCGAGCGGGTAGCGTGCCGCCAGCGCCGGGTTGCCGGCGCTGCTTTCCGGGGAAGGCTCAAAGCCAGGCAGCGGGTCCTCGCCCGAGCGGGCCACACGTTCCGAGTAGAACTCGGCCCGACCAGAGGGGGTGGGAAAGCCGCCCTCGGCGTAGGGCGTCCAGCCTTCCGGCACCTTGAGCCGGGCCCAGCCGTCCCGCAGGAGGGACTCGAAGGTGATGCCCTCGAGGTGGGGGTGGCCGGAGGCCAGCGCCAGCTGGACCAGGTCGAGGTCGGTGTCCTCGAAGTAGGCCTCCGTGAAGCCCGTCGCCCGGGCAAGCCGCCGGAAGAGCTCGGTGTTGGGGATCGCCTCGCCGACCGGTTCGATGGCGGGTAGGTTCAGGGTCAGGTACTCGTGGCCCCAGGAGAAGACGAGGTCGAGGTGCTCGACCTGGGTCGTGGCGGGCAGCACGTAGTCGGCGTGGCGCGCGGTGTCGGTAAGCACCTGCTCGTGCACCACCGTGAAGAGGTCTTCGCGGCGCAGGCCTTCCAGGACCAGGTTCTGGTTGGGAGCGATGGCGGCGGGGTTGCTCGAATGGACGAGCAGCGCCCGGATCGGCGGCTTCAGCGTTCGGTCGGTCAGGGCGCGTCCGACCTGGACCATGTTCACGGTCCGGATCGACTCGTCCTCCAGCTCCGGCATCCCCAGCGCCTCCGCGTTGAGGGCTTCGAAATGCAGGCCGGCGGTGAGGAAGAGGAGCCCGCCGCCGCGCTGTCGCCAGGCGCCGGTAAGGGCCGGCAGGCAGCTGATGGTGCGGAACGCCATCCCACCGTGGGCGCGGTGCTCCATGCCGACCAGGGTCCGGATGAGGGAAGGGGAGCCGGCGGCGTAGGCGCGAGCCAACCGCACGATCTCCTCCGCCGCCAGCCCGGTCAGCTCGGCGGCACGCTCCGGCGGATAGTCCCGCAGGCGCTCGCAGAGGCGGTCGAACCCGGTCGTGTAGCGCTCGACGTAGTCCGCGTCATGTAGGCCCTCGGCGACGATGACGTGCATCATCCCCAGCGCCAGCGCCGCGTCCGTCCCGGGCAGGGGGCGGACATGCCAGTCCGCGGCCTCCGCCGTCCGGGTCTTGACGGGATCGATGACGACCACCGTCGCTCCCGCCTCCTTCGCCTGCCGGACGAAGCGCCAGAGGTGAAGGTTGGTGACTACTGTGTTGGTCCCCCAGAGCACGATGAAGCGAGCGTGGGCGATGTCCTCCGGGAGGATGCCCTGGTTGGTGCCCATGGTCACCGCAGCGCCCGAGGAGCCGGTGCTGGCGCAGATCGCGCGCTCCAGGCGGGTGGCGCCCAGCCGGGCGAAGAAGCGACGGTCGATGCTCTGGCCCTGGACGAGCCCCTGCGTCCCCATGTAGCTGTAGGGCAGCACGGCCTCTCCGCCGTCCTCGGCACCCTCGCCCTTCGGACCGGTGCGGCGCATTGGGTAGAGCAGCCGCTCCTCGCCGTACACGCGGTCGAGGTAGTGGTTGACCTTGGCGCAGAGACCGCCGTGGGTGAAGGGGTGGACGGCGTCGCCGGCCAGCTTGACCGCGCGGCCGTCCTCGACCGTCACCTGCCACGCGCAGGTGTCGGGGCAGTCGTGTGGGCAAGCGCCCTTTACAACCCTTAGCCCTCCCATCCGCGAAAGTCTATGACCAGGCCCCGAATTTGACCGGCCGGAGGCGGCTGGCTATACTCCCCGAAGCCACCGGGCGCACGTCCCCCATAAACGTCTCCTCCACGTCGAACTTATGGTTTTGCAAGCTGATTTCGTCGGCACCCGGCCTCTCATCAGCTTCCAGCACGTCTGGAAGAAGTACCCCAACGGCACCGAAGCCCTGCGTGACATCACGCTCACCGTGCCCGAAGGCGATTTCCTCTTCCTGGTCGGTCCTTCGGGCGCCGGCAAGTCGAGCCTGATCCGGCTCCTGATCCGCGAGGAGAAGCCGACCAAGGGAAAGATCTTCGTCGACGGCCAGGAGCTGGGCCGGATGAAGCGCCGCCACCTGCCTTACTACCGGCGGAAGGTCGGGCTGGTGTTCCAGGACTTCAAGCTCCTGCCCAAGCTGACGGTCTACGAGAACGTGGCTTTCGCGCTCCGGGTGCTGGGCGAGGCCGGCTCGGTCATCAAGGCCCGCAGCACCGAAGCCCTGCAGACGGTGGGCTTGGCCGACAAGCTCGACAAGTACCCGCGCGAGCTCTCGGGTGGTGAACAGCAGCGCGTCGCGATCGCGCGGGCTCTGGTGCACAAGCCGAAGCTGATCGTGGCCGACGAACCGACCGGCAACCTCGACCCGGCCACGGGTTGGGAGATCATGCAGCTCTTCCTGCAGATCAACCACAAGGCTAAGGCGACGGTCCTGATGGCGACCCACAACCGCGACATCGTCGATCTGTTGCGGCGCCGGGTGATCGCCATCGACGGCGGACAGGTGGTCCGGGACGACCGGGCCAGTGGTTACCATGAAGCTCTGGCGGCATCTGGTCTTCGCGCTTAGCTCCGCCTGGCAGAGCTTCTGGCGGAACGCCGCCGTGAGCCTCGCAGCGGTGGGGACGATCA
>VBHN01000175.1 GCA_005881155.1 Chloroflexota bacterium
CAGCATCAGGTGTAGCGACCGCCGTCGCTCCTCGTCGGCGTAGCGGAAGGGATCGTCGAGCAGAAGGGGCGGCCGGAGATCGCCGAGCAGGACGTCGGCCAGCGCCACCCGGACGGCGAAGTAGAACTGGTCGAGGGTGCCGTCGGAGAGCTCGCGCCGGCCCAGCGGCTCACCATCGGCCCAGGCGGGCCGGAAGGCCAGGCCCGGCGCGTCTGCGAGTGCCACCGCGTAGCCGGGCGCCACGCCCCGCAGGGCACGGGTGGCCTCAGCCGCCAGCTGCGGGCCGACGCCGGAGCGGATGTCCTCGATCGCCGCCCGCAGCTCTTCCTGGGCCAACCGCATCGCCTCCAGCTTCCGCTTCAGGCGCGCCAGCTCGCTGCTGGCGACCTCGACCTCGTCCTCGAGCTCGGAGAGCGAGAGGTCGCTCGACTCCAGGGCCTGCAGCTCGACCTCCATCCGCATCTGGGTCCGCTGCGCCTCCTTAAGCTCCGCAGGGAGCCTGGCCGCGCGTGCGTCCAGCCGGGCCAGCTCGGCCGGGTCCAGCCGGTGCGGCGCGGCCTGTTCGAGCTCGGCCTCGAGCTCGGCGAGGTCGCGGCCGCGGGCAGCGCGTTCCGCGGTGAGCTCGGCCAGGTCGGGTCCAGGCGCCGCCGGCTGCGCCCGCCGGAACCAGCTGAAGGCAACCAAGACAGCTCCCAGGACGGCGAGGACAGCGCCGGCCGGCACGGACCAGAGCCAGGCAACCACGATCCCGGCGACGACCGCCCCTGCGCCCAGAGCCACCGGCGCCAGGGGCCGGCCCACCGAACCGGACATCTGGGCGCCCGCGTCGAGCACCCGGTCGATCGCGGCCCGGGCAGCCGTGGCATCCGCGATCCGCCGCTCCAGCGCGGCCACCCGGCGAGCCCGCTCGAGGACCGCCTGCGCCTCGGCCAGCTCGCCCTCCAGCGCCCCCGCGCGCTCGGCCGCCGCGGCCAGCAGCGGCCGAGCCGCCTCGAGCCGCCGCCCGCCGGCGCGCGCCCGCTCCAGCGTCTCCCGTGCCTCGCGCAGCTTGGCCTCGGCGGCCACGACAAGCCCGGCCCGCGGCCCGCTCAGCTCCTTCACGCGCGTTTCCAGCTTGTTGACCGCCTTGGCCGCGCTGACCCCGCCCGGCGAGCCGGAGACCAGCACCTCCAGCCGCTCGTTCAGGGAGTTGACCAGGTCGGACCCATCCCCGACCTCGACGCCCTCATGCCGAACCAGCAGGCTGGCCCGGAAGAGCGGCTCGTCGCAGCCGGTGTGCTCGCGAACCAGCTTGGCGACGTCGCCCGGCGCGGTGGCCAGCAGGTGCCAGGTGCCCTCCCGGCACTCGGCGATCGAGCCCTTCCCGGCCACCAGGTCGCGCTCGACCCGGAACATCCTTCCGCCCGGCAGCGAGTACTCGAGGGCGACCTGGCAGCGGTCGGAGCCCTCGCTGACCAGCGGCTCGCGCTCGGTCGCGAGCCGGGGCGGGTAGAGCGCCGCCTGGATCGCGAGCAGGATGCTGCTCTTGCCCGCCTCGTTGCGGCCCAGGAAGACGTTCACGCCCGGCTCGAAGACGACCTCGGCCGGCTCCGAGTAGGAGCGGAACCCGATCATGGTCAGCCGCTGCAGCTTCACAGCTGGCCCTCCAGCGCCTGGAGCCCGATCGCCAGCGCCCGCTCGGCGACCACCCGCTCCTCGTCGGAGGCCGCCGCCTCCAGACGGGACCGGAGCCGGCGCTCGAAGGCGCCCCGGATCGTGTTCGAGGCCGGCGGCGCCTCGGGCAGGGTGCGGGTGCGGTCGCGCACCTGCAGCCAGAAGAACTGGTCGGCGGTCGTCTCGCCGAGCGTGGAGGGATCGACGCCCAGCGGGTGGTGGATGACTCCGGTCAGGTCGATCCGCGCCAGCCGATCGGCGCCCGCGGCCGCCGAAAGCCGCCGCCGCACCGCCTCCACCAGGTCGCCCGCCGACTCGTGCTGGAGATCGTCGAGAGGGATCGAATCGAAGAAAACCTCACGGAGGTTGACCGGCAGCGGAGTCACCTCCGGCGGCAGTCCTTCGCGGAGGTCGACCAGCAGCATGTGCCGCGTTCCGGCCTCGGCGGGATCGAGGCTCAGCCCTTCGGGCGAGCCCGGGTAGGCCGCGACCAGCCCGCCCGGCCGCCGCACCACGCGCAGAGCGTGGTGGTCGCCCAGGGCGAGATAGTCGAAGAAGAGCCGATCGAGGTCGGCCTCCTCGAAGGGCAGGTTCTTGGGATCGACCTTTCCGGCGATGTCGGCCCAGAGCAGCGAGGCATGTGCGATCCCGACGTGGAAGCGAGCGCCCTCGACCCGAGCCGGCAGACCGCCGAAGAGGCCGCCCTCGCGCGCCCGCCCACGCGACGCGAGTCCATAAAAGGCGGCCTCGCCGACGGCCACCGGCGTCCAGCGATCCTCGCTGAAGACGGTGACGTTGGCCGGCCAGGGCCGGTCCCAGACCCCGCCGGCCCGCCAGGCATCGTGCGTGCCCGGTGCCACCAGCACCGGCACCGCGCACTCAGCCAGCGCCGCGGCCAGGCGCGCCGCCTCCGGCTGGCCGGGGAGGTCGCGGTCGAACACGTCGCCGGCCAGCACCACGGCTTCGGCCGCGTGCGTCCGAACCAGCGAGGGCAGCCGATCGACCTGGCGCGCGAAATCCTCGCGTCGCTGCGCCCTCTTCGCCCGGTCCTCGAGGTAGCCGAGGGCAGGCGCGAGGTGGATGTCCGCGCTGTGGAGAAACCTCACGATGACAAACCTTGGATGACGTAGACGACAGCTATTTGTCGCGGGCCCCGGTATTGTCGCCGTTTACAGAGCCTCGCGCAGGGGCGAGACGCCCGACCTCAGGCGGGAGCTCTGCCTCGGCAGGCCGGGAACCGCGAGCAGCCCCAGAACTGCTCGCCCTGGTGGACACCACGCCCAGCCGTCCGCAGGACCATCTCTGAACCGCAGCTCGGGCAAGCCCTGGTGACCGATACGCCCCTGACCTGAGCGACCATCCGAGCTAGAGCCTCGCCGTCCACCAACTCGAGTCGCTTACCAACCGCGAACGCCCTGGCCTCGGGGGTGAAGGTGCCGCTGGCAACCAGCACCGCACCGGATGCCTTCTCATGGTCGACCAGGCCCCACAGCTCCCGAACCTTCGGAACCCCGACCTTCCAGGT
>VBHN01000176.1:0-3947 GCA_005881155.1 Chloroflexota bacterium
CGCCTGCCGGCTCCGGTAAAGGGTCTTGGAGTTGGCCGGGTCGGCGATGTAGAAGTAAGCGGGCGCCGCCTCCACCATCCGCCGGAACCACCAGCCTTCGTCGTCGGACCGCGGGGTGAGCCGCCGGTCCGGCTGCTCCTCCGCCCCCACCGCCGTCAAAGCCCGCCGCCGGCCAGGAGGCGGAGCAGGGACGGGCCGAGCAGGATCAGCCAGAGGGTGGGGAAGATCAGCACCACCATCGGGATCGTCATCTTGACCGGCGCCTGCGCGGCGAGCTCCGAGGCCAGCTCGGCGCGGCGCCGGCGCAGGTCCTGGGCCTGGATGCGGAGGGTCTGGGCGACCGGCACGCCCATCCTTTCCGAGCTGACCATCATGCCGATGAAGGTGTTCAGCTCGGGGATCGCCGAGCGCCTTCCGAAGTCCTCCAGCGCGTCCAGCCGGTGGCGGCCGAGGGAGATCTCGGCCAGCGCGATCCGGAACCCGTCAGTGAGCGGGTTGTCGAACCTGTCGACCACCCGGCTCAGGGCGGTGTCGAAGTTCAGGCCGGCGTCCACCGCGACGACCAGGAAGTCCACTACGTCCGGGAGCGCCCGGAGCATCTCCCGCCGGTGGGCCACGATCGATCGCTGCAGCCAGGCGCCCAATCCGAACCAGCCGCCGATCGCGCCCAGGGCGCCGAGAACGACCGCCAGGGCGACGGCGCCGCCGGTCAGGGTGCTGCCGACGGCGTAGCCGAGGAAAGCGCTCAGGGCGGTCGAGACGACCGTCCCGGCAACCCGGATCGCGACGAAAGCTTCAGCCGTGAGCCCGTAAGGCCTACCTGCCAGGACCAGGCTGTGCTCGAGCCCGCTCATGTAGACGCTGGGCGCGCGAGAGGCGATCGCACCCGAGACCTCGGTCAGCCGAGGCTGGATCATCCGCTCGTAGAAGTTCAGGCGCTCCAGCTCGTCGTCCAGCGCGGCGCCGGGCCCGACGCTGTAGAAGGAGACGCGGTCGAGGAGCGGGTTCTGGCCGGCCGGACGCCGGACCGGGTTCCAGATCCCGAAGACGAGGATCGCCAGCCCGATGGCGGTGGCGGCCGCCGTTAGCCAGATCAAAGGGCCTGCCTAGCCGACCAAGCCCGGCCAGCGGCTCGAGATGTCGGCCTGGGTCACCCCCTTCGACCCCGCGGCCGGGCAGCCGGGGTCAGGGGTGGCGGCGGCGGCGGACGGGTAGTCGCTCGAGGAGAGCAGCGTGTATTTGAGGGTGGCGTTGGCGAGGAACCAGTTCAGGAACTCCGCCTGGCACTCGGTGACCGCGACGGTGAGGCTGCCCGCCGTGGAGGAGCTGGCCTGGGCGCCCGTGGTCGGGTCGGGAGCGATGCCGACGCTGATGACGTGGAGGCCGGGGTAGACGGTCCGGACGCTGGCGGCGCCGTTGCTGCGCGAGGCCACGACGGCGATCACGTCGATGTAGTCGCCGGCCCGGATGTTGCCGGCGACGCCGACCAGCTCGCCGCTCGGCAGGGTGGCCGCCACGTAGCCGGCCGGCAGGGGGAGGAAGGCCGTCTGCGCGCCCGCCCCCGATTCGCTCCGGGCGAGCATGTTGTTCAGCACCGGCTGGCCCTTCTTCAGCGTCACCTGCAGGATCTGTCCCCTGGCGGTCTTGGCGTCGGTGAGCGCGTTGGGAGGGACGTCGGCCGTCGAGTAGTGCGCGGTGGTGAGGTCCCCGTCGGCGATCGTCCTGCGCGCGTCGAGGTCGCGGGCTGCCACCACCAGGGTGGCCGTCGTCGGCGCCTGGGCCGGTGCTTGGCTGATCCGCCCGATCAGGACCGAGGCGCCGAAGCCGGCGATGGCCAACACCACGCCGGCCACGATCAGGGGCACGTTGAAGCGCCGTTCGGGAGTCTGGGCAGCCGCCATGGCGGGGCCATTCTAGAATGGCCGCGCCAATCGCAACGCTTGGCGCAAACGTATCTGCAGTGAGAATCACCTCCGAGCGCGCTCAGGCCCTGGTCGAATTCGCGCTCGTCTCGATGTTCGTGATGCTGCTGCTCGGCAGCGTCGTCGAGCTCGGCTTTCTCTTCTCGCACAAGCTGGAGCTGGCCAACGCCGCCCGCGCCGGGGCCCGTTGGGGAACCACCCACTCCAGCGCCTGGAGCGCCGCGGCGGGCCCCGCCTCCAACACCATCGAGGGGCAGGTTCAGAACGCCGGCGGCACCGCCGCGCTGCCGAACAACGACACCCACCTCTACATCGACTACCTGGCGGTCAGCGGTTCGACGCAGACGCTCTGCGGCAACTACAGCGCCGCCAGTGGCGCTTTCGTGGCCCAGGCCGGGTATTCGCAGGCCACCTGCGTGACGGCGGGCAACGTCGTTCGCGTGACCATCACCAACAGCTACAGCCTGGTGACCGGCCTCTTCGGCAGCCTCGGCGCGCCGGTCAGTGTCAAATCGGTGGCCGCGATGGTGATCACGGTATGAGCTCGCGGCGGGGTGAGCGCGGCCAGACGCTGGTCCTGTCAGCGCTGCTGATCGTGGTCCTGATCGGGTTCGTGGGGTTGACGGTCGACGGCGGCGAGGCGGCCGCCGAGCAGCAGCTGGTGCGGAACGCGGCGGACGGCTCGGCCCTGGCCGCCGTCTACTCGCTGAACAAGGGTTCGACGATCGCGGCCGCAACCACCCTGGCCGGCCAGGTGCTGACCGCCGACGCGCTGCCGGCCGGCGACCTGGCCATGACCTACCTGGACTCCTCGGGCGCCGTGACCGCGGTGGCCGCCAACGTGCACACCGTCCGGGCCGTCGTCACCGACCAGCACCGGACCTACTTCCTGGGCGCCGTGGGCGTCAACAGCCTGCAGCTGGCGGCCACGGCGGAAGCCCTGGCCGGCAGCAGCGTGGCCGCCGGCTGCGCGCTCTGCGTGATGGCCCCCGGCGGCAGCGGGATCGACACCGGCACCGGCAGCACCATGACGGTGACCGGTGGGCCGGTGGTGGCGAACTCGACCGCCGCGGCCGCGATCGCCGTGGGCAACAACTCGCACCTGGCAGCGCCCGCGATCACGATCGCGACCGGCGGCGGCTACACGCTCGGGTCGGGCGCGACCATCTCGCCGGTGCCGGCCAATGCGGCTGCCATCGCCGACCCGCTGGCGGCGATCCCCTATCCGTCGGTCGGCGGTGCGGCCACCGCCTACACGGCGCCGGTGGGCGTCTCCAGCATCTCTCCCGGCGTCTACTCCTCGATCACCGTCGGCTTCGGACGGACCGTTGACCTGAACGCAGGCACCTACGTGGTGACCGGCGCCATCGCGCTCAGCGGCTCGCTGATCGCTGCCGCGGCCGGGGTCACCATCTTCCTCGCCTGTCCGACCTATCCCACCGCCTGCTCGGTGGGCGCAAGCGGGGGTCACTTCGACACCGCTTCCGGGAGCGTGCTGACCCTCTCGCCTCCGGCCGCCGGGACCTACGCCGGCCTGACCGTCTTCGCCGATCGCGAGAACGAGGCCGCCAACACCTTCGACCGCTCCACGGTCAGCGTCACCGGCACCTGGTACACGCTCTCGGAGACGGTCGCCGACACGCACACCGGCGACACCGACAGCTTCGGGCAGATGGTCGTGGAGACCCTGACCATGCCCAACAGCTCGACGCTCACCGTCAACCGGGTGGGGCCGGGCTCCTACGGAGGAGGCGCGAGCAGCCTCGCCCTGAGCCTGTGAAAAAGGGCCAGGCACTGATCGAGTTCGCGGTCGTGAGCATGGTCTTCTTCGTCCTCGTGCTCGGCATCGTCGACTTCGGCTACCTCTTCTTCGGCCGGGTCACCGCCTACCAGGCGACCCGGATCGCGGCGCGCTTCGCCGCCACCCATCCGACCGCCTGGACCAACTCCGCCAGCCCAGCCTCGAACACCATCGAGGGGCAGCTGAAGCTGACGGCGGTCTCGGCCCAGGTGCCCAACGACGAC
>VBHN01000176.1:3970-7707 GCA_005881155.1 Chloroflexota bacterium
AACGCCTTCCAGCCCCAGGCCGGCTACACGCAGGCGACCTGCGTCGTTCCCGGGAGCGTGGTTCGCGTCCAGGCGACCTACCTGTACTCCTTCATCACGCCACTCCTGAAGAACACCTACACCTCGGTGACGATCAGCACCGACGCCTCCACGCTGGAGGAGCAGTGAGCCAGGCCTGCCAGGCCGGCTAGGCCTTTTGCGCCTTGGGCGTCGGGTGCGCTATCCGCTCGAGCCACGACGCCAGACGCTTGACGTCCGCAGCCGCCACGCTGTCCGGCTTGTCGAGCACCAGCGGCCGCCCGTGGTCCGCCGCCGGGTCGAACAGGTCGCTGTAGGCGACGCCCTCGTCGGGCGGGCGTTTGAAGAAGGCTGGGAAGAAGCCAGGGTCGAGCCCGACCGGCGAGACGTTGTTGAGGATCAGCTTCACCTGCTCCGGCGGGTAGAGGATCTTGCCCAGCACCTCCAGGCAGTCCCGCGCCGCCTTCATCGAGGCCAGCCGGTTGGCCGTGATCAGCAGGACCACGTTGGCGGCGTCGATGGCGGCCAGCGTGTGCTCCGAGAAGTTGGCGGGCAGGTCCACCAACACGTAGTCCGAGCGGCGCTTGAGCCGGTCCAGGGCCAGCTGGACGGCCGGGACGCTGACGAACTCGGTCTCGACGGGGACGTTGTTGGCCACCACCAGCCGCACGCCGGTTGGGTGTTGGGCGACGAACGGCTCGAAGGCCTCCTCGTCGATGTCCCCGTGCAGCTCGGCGAGGCGCGTGAGAGGGGTGAGGCTCCTCACGTCCATCAACAGGTGCGTGTTGCTGAAGGTCAGGTTCAGGTCGAGGACCGAGATCCGGCCCGGGGAGCGCTCGGTCATCGCCACCGCGGAGTTGACGGCCAGCGTGCTGGCGCCGACGCCTCCCTTGCCGTGCATGAACGCGATCACCTTGCCGGGCTCGGCCTGGGGTGCCGTCGAGCCCGCCGCCCGGCGCAGCAGCATGTCGATCTTGGCCTTCAGGATGGTCAGCTCGACCGGCTTGCCGACGTAGTCGTCGGCGCCCTGCGCGTAGCCCGCCAGCACGTCTGACTCCTGTTTCAGCGCCGAGAGCATGAGGATCGGGATGCGTGCCGTCTTGTGGCTCATCCGCAGCCGCCGGGTGAGCTCGAGCCCGTTCAGGTTGGGCATCGTCACGTCGGTGACGACCAGGCTGGGCGTGCCCTCGCGCAGGATCTCGAGGGCCTCCAGGCCGTCCGCCGCCAGCATCACCTTGAAGCCGACCCGGGTCAGGAAGGTCTCCAGGAGCTTGCGAACCTGCGGCTCGTCGTCGACGACCAGGATCCATTCGCCCGCCAAAGCGCCCCGATCTTAACGGGCCAGAAGAGATTCCACTTCCGCTCGGAGAGAGGCGGGGCTGAAAGGTTTGAAGAGGATCGCCTGCGGCGAGCGGCTCTGGGCCTCGACCAGGAGGTTCCTTTGCGTGGAGGCGGTGAGGAACGCCACCTTGATTCCGGCCAGCTCGGCGTCGCCCTTGAGCGCGTCGTAGAGCTCCAGCCCGCTCATGCGGGGCATCGCCAGGTCGGTGACGATGAGGTCCGGCCGGTGCTGCCGGGCCATCTCCAGCCCGGTGTCGCCGTCGTCGGCGAGGTAGATCGCATGGGGAGTCCCGCGCATGGCCACGCCGATGACCTTGCGGACACTTGAGTTGTCCTCGCAGAAGACGATGGTCGCCACGGCCGTCGGAAAGAATAGGAGCGGCCCGGCGAACCCGCCGCTGGTTTGGCGCGGTACCCCGGCGTGGGTATAAGGCTTTCTGATATGAGACTCGACAGGTTTACCGAGAAGGCGCAGGAGGCCCTCCAGGCCGCCGCCCAGGAGGCGCGAGAGCGCGGCCAGCAGGCGATCGAGCCCGAGCACCTGCTGCTGGCGCTGCTGCGCCAGGACGGGGGCATCGCCCGCCCGCTGCTGGAGGCGGCCGGCGCCGCACCCCAAGCGCTGGAGCCGGCGCTGGTCTCGCGCGTCGAACGCCTTCCCCGCGTCTCCGGCGCCGACCAGCAGCCGTACCTCGGCAGCGAGCTGAGCCGCGCGCTGGACCAGGCGGAGAAGGAGGCCCAGAAGCTCAAGGACGAGTACGTCTCGACCGAGCACATCCTCCTGGCCCTGGCCGAGAGCCCGGTCCTGAAGGAGGCCGGCCTCACTCGCGCCGCGCTGCTCAGCGCGCTCAAGCAGGTCCGCGGCAGCCACCGCGTCACCGACCAGAACCCGGAGGCCAAGTACCAGGCCCTCGAAAAGTACGGCCGCGACCTGACCAAGCTCGCCGCAGAAGGCAAGCTCGACCCCGTGATCGGCCGTGACGAGGAGATCCGGCGGGTCATCCAGGTGCTGAGCCGGCGGACCAAGAACAACCCGGTCCTGATCGGGGAGCCGGGCGTTGGCAAGACGGCCATCGCGGAGGGCCTCGCCCAGCGGATCGGCGCCGGCGACGTGCCCGAGGGCCTGAAAAACAAGCGCGTGGTCGCACTCGACCTCGGCGCCCTCATCGCTGGGGCCAAGTACCGGGGCGAGTTCGAGGACCGGCTCAAGGCCGTCCTCAAGGAGGTCCAGGACGCACAGGGCCAGGTGATCCTGTTCATCGACGAGCTGCACACCCTAGTAGGCGCCGGAGCCGCCGAGGGGGCGATGGACGCCAGCAACATGCTCAAGCCGGCGCTGGCCCGCGGCGAGCTGCGAGCGATCGGCGCCACCACGCTCGACGAGTACCGCAAGCACATCGAGAAGGACGCGGCGCTGGAGCGGCGCTTCCAGCCGGTGATGGTCGACCAGCCCACGGTGGAGGACACGATCAGCATCCTGCGCGGGCTGCGCGAGCGCTACGAGGTCCACCACGGAGTGCGCATCAAGGACTCCGCGCTGGTCGCCGCGGCCGTGCTCTCCAACCGCTACATCGGCGACCGCTTCCTGCCCGACAAGGCCATCGACCTGGTCGACGAGGCCGCCGCCAAGCTCCGGATGGAGATCGACTCCCTGCCCACCGAGCTGGACGAGGTCGAGCGCCAGATCCGGCAGCTGGAGATCGAGCGGCAGGCGCTCAAGAAGGAGAAGGACGCCGCCTCCCAGGACCGCCTGAAGATTCTCGAGCAGCAGCTGGCCGAGGTGGCCGAGCAGCGCAACTCGCTGCGCGCGCGCTGGGAGCAGGAGAAGTCCGTGATCAGCCGCGCCCGCGAGCTCAAGCAGAAGCTGGAGGAGACTCGCCAGGAGGCGGAGCGCGCAGAGCGCGCGTCGGACTTCGAGAAGGCGGCACGCCTCCGCTACGGCGAGGCGGTCGAGCTCGAGCGCCGGCTCGAGGAGGCCAACCAGCGCCTCAACGAGCTGCAGCGGCAGGGTGGAGCGCTGCTCAAAGAAGAGGTCGACGAGGAGGACATCGCCGCCATCGTCTCCAAGTGGACGGGCATCCCCGTCTCGCGACTCCTGGAGGGCGAGATCCAGAAGCTGGTCCGGATGGAGGAGAACCTGCACCGGCGCGTGATCGGCCAGGAAGAGGCCGTGGAGGCGGTCGCCAACGCGGTCCGCCGCTCCCGCTCCGGCCTCTCGGACCCCAAGCGCCCGATCGGCTCCTTCATCTTCCTGGGCCCGACCGGCGTCGGCAAGACGGAGTTGGCGCGCGCCCTCGCGGAGTTCCTCTTCGACGACGAGCAGGCACTGATCCGGCTCGACATGTCGGAGTACCAGGAGCGCCACACGGTGGCCCGGCTGG
>VBHN01000057.1 GCA_005881155.1 Chloroflexota bacterium
CGACGGGCCCTCGAGGCGTCCATTCGCCGGCGCTGGCACGTAATCCAGAGCCTTGCGATCAAGGAGTCGTTGCAACACCTGAGTTCTGAGGTGCTGCATGAAGGTGAGGCTTCGCTCGCTGCGGCGATGGTTCTGGTTAGAGATGAACGCCGGCCGGTCGTACGAAGAGGCGGCCGCTGAGGTCGGCATCAACTGGCAAACGGGAAAGCGCTGGTTCCGGCAGGCTGGCGGCGTGGCTCCATCACACCTTCACGTCCAAGCCAGCGGCCGCTTCCTCAACCTCGCCGAGCGCGAGGAGATCTTCGTCGGCGTCGAGCGCAGTGAATCAATTCGCCAGATAGCCCGGCGCCTTGGCCGGGCGCCCTCAACCGTGCTCCGGGAGCTCCGCCGCAACATGCGCCATCGCTACCGGACGCGCCGCCAACTCTTCGCTCGTCGGGGCATGCACCGAGTCCTGCCCTGGGACTACCGGCCCAGCGTGGCCCAACTCTGGGCCGACCAGCGAGCCGCCCGGCCTAAGCAGGCCAAGCTGGCAACCCAGCTCGCGCTCAAAGAGCAGGTCCAGGCCCGGCTGCTCAAGAAGCTCAGTCCTCGACAGATCTCTGTTCAGCTGCAGGGTTTGTTTCCAGACGATCCTTCAATGCAGGTGTCCCACGAGACCATCTACCAGTCGATCTACGTCCAGGGCCGGGGCGCCCTGCGCCGAGAGCTGGCCAAGTCCCTGCGCACCGGCCGGGCGCTGCGCCGGCCCCAGCGTCGGAACGAGCGCCGAGGTCGCATCCCGGGCATGGTCAGCATCAGCGAGCGACCAGCTGAAGTCGAAGACCGGGCTGTGCCCGGCCACTGGGAGGGTGACCTCTTGATGGGCAAAGCCAACCGCTCGGCGATTGGCACCCTGGTCGAGCGCTCGACCAGGTTCTTGATCTTGCTCCACCTCGGCAACAAGTTCGGGGCCGAGGAGGTCGAGAAGGCCCTGATCGAGGCCACCTACCGGCTCCCCCGCGTGCTCTGGAAGTCGCTGACCTGGGACCAAGGCCATGAAATGGCCAACCACGCTCAGATCAGGCTGGCCACCGACCTCGACATCTATTTCTGCGACCCGGCCAGCCCTTGGCAGCGGGGCTCCAACGAGAACACCAACGGCCTGCTTCGCCAGTACTTCCCCAAAGGCACCGACCTCTCCGGCTACCACCCCGATTACCTCGAGTACGTCTCAGCCGAGATGAACCAGCGGCCTCGCATGACGCTCGGCTGGCGGACTCCCGCGGAGGCACTCAACCAACTACTGTCTGAGTCCTCCCCGTCCGGCGGTGTTGCAACGACCGCTTGAATTCGCCACCTAGGGTGACGTGCTGTCGCCGGCGGATGAACCTCAAACGACCGTTTCTTGGGCCTCTTGGGGAGTTTCGAACTCGGCTCTGATAGCCCACACGCCCCCAGAACTTGACAGCGACGGGGGGGCGACAACAGAATTGTTCACCGCTCAGGAGGCGGTTGAGTTGGTGTTCCCTTCAGGGACGCTGCCTGTCGTCGGCGCACTCTCGCCCCGGTTTGGCCCCGGGAAGAAGGCGGCAGGAGGAGGAGCTGCCGGGCCGGTTTTGCCACCGGTCCGAGATTCAAGACAGAGAGGTAAGACGCGTATGAACCTATTTCCGGCCAAGCTTGGCGGGCTGAGAACGCTCGCTATCGCGACCGCCACCTTGACGCTGGCGCTGGCCTGCGGCAACACCGGCGGATCGGGCGGAGGCGGGACCCCCAAGAACGGCGGCAAGATCGTCGCCGCCTCGTGGCAGGAGCAGGACTCGTGGTCGAGGGCCTGATCGGCATGGCGAACTCGCCCGACCTGCCGAAGAACCCGAAGGCGTCCGACATCTACACGGCGCAGCTGGCGACCGAGGTGCCGACCACCGACAACGGTGGCGTCAAGGTCACCGGGACCAAGATGAGCGTCACCTACAAGCTCCGCCACAACGTCAAGTGGAGCGACGGCCAGGCCTTCACCTCGAAGGACGTGGTCGACACCGCCAACTTCTTCTGGCTGAAGTACAAGGACAACAACCCGACCCCGCTGCTGTCGACCAGCGGCTGGGACCAGATCGAGTCCGTGACCGCTCCCGACGACTTCACGGCGACGGTCAACTTCAAGAGCATCTACGGGCCGTACCTGAATCTCTTCTTCGGCCCCGAGGGCGTGCTCCCCTCCCACCTGCTGAACCTGACCTGGAATGACGCCACCGCCAAGGGCGACATGACCAAGGCGAAGCTCAGCATCGACAACACGCCCTCCAACCCCGCCGGGTTCAAGGGCACGGCGACCTGGGACAAGTTCATCGTCGGCACCGGCCCCTTCACCTTCAAGGAGTGGGTCTCCGGTGACCACCTGACGATGGTCCGCAACAACAACTACTGGGGCCCGCACAAGGCCTACCTGGACGAGATCACGGTCAAGTTCGAGCCCGACACCAACACCGAGCTGGCGGACCTCCGCACGGCCACGGTCGACCTGGGCATCGACTTCCGGGCGGCCCTCCTGAGCCCGCTCGCGCACCTTGACAAGGTCACCACCGTCGTCCTCCCGGACAGCGGCGCCGAGAAGGTCGACTTCAACCTGAAGAACAAGTACCTCGCGGACCTCACGATCCGGAAGGCGATCCTGCAGTCGATCGACCGGCAGAAGATGGTCGACACCCTGCTCCAGGGCAAGACCGTCATCCCGCCCGACACGCCCATCTGTCTTGGGCTGGCGGCGTGGTGCGCCGACCCGTCCATCCCGACCACCAAGTACGACCCGGCTGCGGCCAAGACCGCTCTTGACAACGCCGGCTACAAGGTCCAGACCTCCGGGGCCGACAAGGGCTACCGCGCCTTCAAGGACGGGACCACCATCGCGGTGAACCTGGTCACCACCTCCGGCAACGCGCTCCGCGAGCAGCAGGAGGTCCAGATCGCGTCCGACCTGAAGGGCATCGGCATCCAGGTCATCACGCCGTTCAAGAACCCGACCGCGGGCAAGCTCTTCGGCGCCTACGCCTCGGGTGGCGTGCTCTACAACCACACCTTCGACATGGCCCAGTACACCAACACCGTCCCCGGCGGCGAGCCGGACGCGTGGTACAGCGGCTATGTCAGCGACCAGATCCCGACCCAGGCCAACGGCGGCGTGGGCCAGAACGACACCTACGAGAGCAACCCGGCGGTTGACGCCGGCTTCAAGGCTGGACGCACGAAGGTCTCTCAGTCGGATCGGAAGCAGGGCTACATCGACGCGGCCAAGGGGCTCGCGGCCGACATTCCCGAGGCTCCCCTCTACCAGCAGCTGACCGTCAACGCGTACAGCAGCAAGCTGGGCGGCTACAAGGGCAACGTCGACTTCTGGTTCAACAACAGCGTCGACTGGTACGCCAACAGCTAGTCGAAGATTTCGTGTCGTAAAAGCGACAGGGGGCGCGTGCCGGGCACGCGCCTCCTTTTATACTCGGCCTTAATCTCAGTGTTGAACCAGCTCGGCGCGGTCAGACCGGCGGCGCCCGGACGCGGCACCTGACGGTGGACGTCCAGCAGGAGGTCCTCCGGGTGGAGGGCCTCAAGACCCATTTCAAGACCCAGGACGGGTCGGTCAAGGCGGTCGACGGCGTCGACTTCCACGTCAACCAGAGCCGGACCCTCGGCATCGTCGGCGAGTCGGGCTGCGGCAAGAGCGTGACCTCGCTCAGCATCATGCGGCTCCTGCCGCGCAACGGCCGCAGCCTCGCCGGCCGCATCCTCCTCGAGGGCCGCGACCTGCTCAAGCTGCCCGAGGATGAGATGCGGGCGATCCGCGGCGATGACGTCTCGATGATCTTCCAGGAGCCGATGACCTCCCTGAACCCGGTGTTCACCTGTGGCGAGCAGGTGGCCGAGGCCATCCGCCAGCACAAGAAGGTGGACGACCAGGAGGCCAGGAAGCGGACCGTCGACCTCTTCAAGCTGGTCGGCATCCCCGCCGCCGAGCGCCGCGTCAAGGACTACCCGCACGAGCTGTCGGGCGGCATGCGCCAGCGCGTGATGATCGCCATGGCGCTCAGCTGTGACCCCAAGCTGCTGATCGCGGACGAGCCGACCACAGCGCTCGACGTGACCATCCAGGCCCAGATCCTCGAGCTCCTGCGCGGGATCCAGCAGCAGAAGCAGATGGCGATCATCCTCATCACCCACGACCTCGGCGTGATCGCCGAGATGGCCCAGGACGTGATCGTGATGTACGCGGGAAAGGTCGTCGAGCGCGGGACCGTCGAGCAGATCTTCGAGAAGCCGCTGCATCCCTACACCCAGGGCCTGCTCGCCTCGATCCCCGGCCGCGGCACCAAGGGCAAGCGCCTGAACGTCATCAAGGGCACCGTCCCTCACCCCTTCAACCTGCCGCCGGGCTGCCTCTTCGCCCCCCGCTGCCCGCACGCCTTCGACCGCTGCCCGACCGCCTTCCCGGCACTGATGGACCAGGGCGACAACCACACGGCGGCCTGCTTCCTGTACGGAGAGGAGTTCGAGCCCGGCACCGAGGCCAAGCCCCAACCGACCGAGAAGGCCAGTTGAGCGTCGGCGCCACTCCGGCCGCCGGCGACGGCAAGCCGCTGGTGCGCGTCCAGAACCTGGTCAAGTACTTCCCGCTCCGGGGCGGCATCCTCCAGCGCACCGTGGCGGAGGTGAAGGCCGTCGACGACGTCACCTTCGACGTCCGGGCAGGAGAGGTCTTCGGGCTGGTGGGGGAGAGCGGCTGCGGCAAGACCACCACCGGCCGCTTGCTGCTGCGGCTCATCGAGCCGACCAGCGGGACCGTCGAGTTCGACGGCCGCGACCTGACCAAGATGAAGTCGGACGAGCTCAAGAAGACGCGCTCCGACATGCAGATCGTCTTCCAGGACCCGTACGCCTCCCTGAACCCGCGGCTGCCGATCGGCGAGATCATCGGCGAGGGCCTCTCCAACATGGGCGTGCGCGATCGCCACCAGCGCGAGGAGCGAGTTGCGGCAATCCTCGACAAGGTCGGCCTCCGCCGCTACTACATCAACCGCTACCCGCACGAGTTCTCGGGCGGTCAGCGGCAGCGCATCGGCCTGGCCCGGGCGCTGGTCCTGGAACCGAAGTTCGTGGTCGCCGACGAGCCGGTCTCCGCGCTCGACGTGTCCATCCAGTCCCAGGTGCTGAACCTGATGGCGGACCTGAAAGACGAGCTGCAGCTGACCTACCTTTTCATCTCCCACAACCTCAGCGTGGTCGAGCACATCAGCGACCGCGTGGGCGTGATGTACCTCGGAAAGCTGGTCGAGATGTCCTCCACCGAGGACCTCTTCAAGAACCCGAAGCACCCCTACACCAAGTTCCTGCTCTCCGCGATCCCCAAGCCCGACCCGCGCCAGCACCGGCAGCGGCTGATCCTCAGCGGCGACGTCCCCAGCCCGATCAACCCCCCGACCGGGTGCCGCTTCCACACCCGCTGCCCGATCGCCCAGTTCCCGATCTGCTCGGAGCAGCAGCCCGCCTTCGAGCTGAAGTCGACCGGGCACTGGGCGGCCTGCCACTTCGCCGAGCAGACCAAGGAGCTGGAGAAGGAGTCCGGGTTCGTGGCGCCGGCCATCGAGGCTGTGGACGAGGAGGCGGCGGCGATCGGCCAGGCGGAGCGGTCCGCCGCCTCCGAGCCCGAGGACGTCCTCGAGTCGGAGCTGGACGAGGAAGCTCGCCGCCGAAGCTCGGAGCCGTTGGGAGGCGAGTAGCTCAGCGGCGATCGCCTTGGTCGCCTTCGTCCTCCCTCTCTGCCTGGACACCTTCGCCGTCTCCGCCGCGCTGGGCGTGGCCGGCCTCCCCGCCCGGGACCGGCTCCGGGTCAGCCTGCTGCTGACCGCCTTCGAGCTCGGGATGCCCGTGGCCGGCCTCTTCCTCGGCAACCTCGCAGGCGGCCTGGTCGGAGGGGCCGCGGACCTGGTGGCGGTCGGGCTGCTGGCCGTCCTCGGGGTGTGGATGCTCTGGCCCAAGCAGGACGACGACGAGGAGCGCCTGGAGGCGCTGGGCCGGACCACCGGGCTGGCCGCGGTCGGCCTCGGCCTCTCGATCAGCCTTGACGAGCTGGCGATCGGCGCCAGCCTCGGTCTCCTTCGCCTGCCGGTGCTGCCGGCCCTGCTCCTGATCGGGGCGCAGGCCCTGCTCGCCAGCCAGCTCGGGCTGAGGGTCGGCTCCCGGCTCGGAGGACGGGGCCGGGAGCGGACGGAAAAGGCGGCCGGCGTGATCCTCCTGGCGCTGGCCGCGGGGCTGCTCCTGCTTCACCTAAGGTAGGTCGGAATGCGTTCCCGCCGGCTGGCCGGCGCCGGCCTACTCGCCCTCCTCTGCCTGGTGGCGTGCCAGGGCAAGGCGCCCGTCATCCCGATCCTGCCGATGTCCGTTCCCGACGGTGTGCTCAGGGTCGGCGTCGCCTCGCTCCCCGCCTCCACCGACCCCGCCCTGACCCCGGCCTACGACTCGGGGATAGCCCGCACGGCCTTCGAGGCCCTCTTGAAGCCGAAGCCGGACCTCTCCGACGTCCAGCCGGCGGCGGCCGCGTCCTACGAGGTGTCGGCCGGCGGCTTGACCTACACCTTCCACCTGCGGCCGGCCGGGCGCTGGAGCGACGGGGCCGCGGTCAAGGCCCAGGAGTTCGTCGGCGCCTGGAAGAGGATCCTGGACCCGAGGGTGAACAGCCCCGTCGCGGAGCTCTTCGCCCAGCGCCTGAAGAACGCCGCCGCCTACGAGACCCTCGACCCCAAGAAGGACGCCGAGCGGATCCCGGCCTTCCTCGACGGCCTGGGTCTCAAAGCCGCCGACGACCGGACCTTCGTGGTCCAGCTGGCCGGCCCGGCCCCTGATTTCAAATGGATCGCGAGCGTGCCCGCCGGCGCCCCCGCTCGCGGCGACGCCCCGCCGGCCGGGTCTGGCCCCGGTCCCGGCAATGGGCCCTTTCGCCTTGACTCGCTGACCAAGGATCGGGCCGTGCTGCTGCCCAACGACCACTACTGGGCGGGCAGGCCGCACCTGGCCCGGGTCGAGCTGAGCCTCCAGGGCGAGGCCGCGGCCGACCTGGCCCGTTTCAAGCAGCAGCAGGAGGAGCTGACCTCGACCAGCGGCGCGGGGGCGGTGGCGGTGAGCGCGGACGGCGGCTTGAGCCGGAACCTGACCCGGATGCCGCGGCTGGAGGAGCTCTGGGCACAGTTCAACGTCCACAAGCCGCCCTTCGACAATCCCAAGGTGCGGCTCGCCTTCGCCCAAGCGATCGACCGCGACGCGCTGGTCCGCGACCTGGAGGGCGGCGCCGCCCTGCCCGCTCTGGGGCCGGTCCCCAAGGGTCTCCGCGACTACCGGCCCGAGCTGGCCGCCCAGCGCTTCGATGCCGCCGGCGCCCGCAACACGCTCGTGGTCCGCGACCTCCCGGCGGACCGCGCGCTGGCGACCTTCCTGGTCGGCCAGCTGAAGGACCACCTGGGCGTCCAGCTGGTGCTCGACCCCCAGCCCAGCCCGAACGTGACCAAGCTCCTCGCCAGCGGCAGCTTCCAGGTCCAGGCGCCGGGCGGCTGGCTCGGGGACTTCCCGGATGAGCGCGACTGGCTGGACCTCTTCCAGACCCTCAACTTCAGCGGCCAGTGGAGCCGCTACAGCAGCGCGGGCTACGACCGACTGGTCCAGCAGGCCGACACCCAGCCCGAGCTGACCCGCCGCCTGCAGCTGTACGCGCAGGCCCAGCAGCTCCTGGCGCAGGACGCGCCGGTGGCCTTCCTCTACCAGCCCGAGGCCTGGAACCTGCGCCAGCCCTATGTCCTGGGGGTCACCTACACACCGCTGGACGACTGGCCCGGCGACGTCTACGCAGGCGATATTTCAATAGCCGCGCACTGACCAGTCCGTCGCGCGAAGGCCGGGTTCATTCCCGGCCGTTTGAGTGAGTTCAAATCGACACCCCGATATCGCGCCGGCCGCCCACCAGGCCAACAATCGGGCCTTGGGGCGGGGTATACTCTCCGTTTGTCGCCCAGCCGGCCGTTGCTTGCTGGGAAGCGATTCCCAATTCGGAGTGTCTCTTTGCCCACGATTCAGCAGCTGATCAGGATCGGCCGCAAGAAGCTCGTCAAGAAGTCCAAGGCGCCGGCTCTCAAAGAGTCGCCTCAGCGCCGGGGCGTCTGCGTCCGCGTCTACACGACCACTCCCAAGAAGCCGAACTCGGCACTCCGCAAGGTCGCCCGCGTCCGGCTCACCACCGGCATCGAGGTCACGGCCTACATCCCGGGCATCGGCCACAACCTGCAGGAGCACTCCGTGGTGCTGATCCGCGGCGGCCGCGTGAAGGACCTGCCCGGCGTCCGGTACCACATCATCCGGGGCACCCTCGACACCTCCGGCGTTCGCAACCGCAAGCAGGGCCGGTCCCGCTACGGCGCGAAGCGCGAAAAAGCCGGCGCAGCGAAGGCCAGATAGATGCCCCGCCGCAACCGCCCTGACAAGCGTCGTATCGCGCCCGACCCGATCTACAACTCGGACGCGGTGGCCAAGTTCGTCAACATCGTCATGCGGGCGGGCAAGCGCTCGGTCGCCGAGGGCATCGTCTACGACGCGCTGAAGCGCGCCTCCCGGCAGGCCAAGAAGGAGCCCCTCGAGGTCTTCGACCTGGCCATCCGCAACGCCACCCCCCAGCTGGAGGTGAAGCCCCGCCGGGTCGGCGGTGCCACCTACCAGGTGCCGATCGAGATCCGTCCCGAGCGCCGCCTCGCGCTCGCCCGCCGCTGGTTGATCCGTTTCGCCCGGCAGCGAAGCGGGAAATCTATGGCTGAGAAGCTCGCGTTCGAGCTGCTTGACGCCTCCAACGGTGTCGGCGCGGCCGTGAAGCGGAAGGAAGAGACCCACCGGATGGCTGAGAGCAACAAGGCTTTCAGTCACTTCCGGTACTAGGCTCGGGAGGAAACAGAGATCTCAGCAGTGGCAATGAAGACGAGCGACCGTCAGGTCGCGCTCGAGCGGTTGCGGAACATCGGCATCATGGCCCACATCGATGCCGGTAAGACCACGACCACCGAGCGGATCCTTTTCTACGCCGGCCGCATCCACAAGATGGGCGAGGTCCACGAAGGGGCGGCGACGACGGACTGGATGCAGCAGGAGCGGGAGCGGGGGATCACGATCACCTCGGCCGCGACCTACGCGATGTGGCGCGACCACGTGATCAACATCATAGACACGCCCGGACACGTTGACTTCACGGTCGAGGTCGAGCGCAGCCTGCGCGTGCTCGACGGCGCGGTGGCCGTCTTCGACGCGGTGGCGGGTGTCGAGCCGCAGTCGGAGACGGTCTGGCGCCAGGCCGATCGCTACGGCGTGCCCCGGATCGCCTTCATCAACAAGATGGACCGGATGGGGGCCGACTTCTTCATGGCCCTCGATTCCATCAAGACGCGCCTCGGCGCCCGCGCGGTCGCGATCCAGATCCCGATCGGGTCCGAGGAGCACTTCAAGGGCATGGTCGACCTGATCAACCTCCGGACCATCGTCTACACCGACGAGCTGGGCACCGCCAGCGAGTCCGGTGAGGTCCCCGAGGAGCTCCGGGAAGTCGTCGCGCAGCACCGCCACGACCTCGTCGAGGCGGCCGCCGACTTCGACGACCGGATCATGGAGAAGTACCTCGAGGACGAGGGCCAGACGGTCACCCACGACGAGCTGGTGGCGGCGCTCCGCCGCGGCACCGTGGGCGGCTACCTGGTGCCGGTCCTCTGCGGCGCCGCGCTCCGCAACCGCGGCGTGCAGCCGATGCTGGACGCCGTCGTCGACTTCCTGCCCTCACCGGCGGACGTCAAGGCGGTCGAAGGGACCAACCCCAAGGACGGCCGGATCGTGGTCCGCGAGCCCGATGAGGACGAGCCCTTCAGCGCGCTCGCCTTCAAGATCCAGATGGATCCCCAGGGCGTGGGCAAGCTGACCTTCTTCCGCGTCTACTCAGGCCGCCTCAAGGCCGGCTCGACGGTGATGAACGTCACCCAGGGCAAGCGGGAGCGGATCGGAAGGATCCTGCGCCTGAGCGCCATGCGGCGGGAGGACGTCGAGGAGGTCTACCCGGGCGACATCGCCGCCGCGGTCGGGCTGAAGGTCACCACCACCGGCGACACACTGGCCGACGAGGCCCAGCCGATCCTGCTCGAGAACATCCAGTTCCCGGAGCCGGTGATGTCGGTCGCCATCGAGCCCAAGACCAAGGTCGACCTCGACAAGATGGGAATCGCCCTGCAGCGGCTCTCCGAGGAGGACCCGACCTTCCGCGTCCACACCGACGAGGAGACCGGCCAGAACATCATCGCCGGCATGGGCGAGCTCCACCTCGAGATCATCGTCGACCGCATGATCCGCGAGTTCAACGTGGACGCCAACGTCGGCAAGCCGCAGGTCGCCTACAAAGAGGCGATCCGCCGGCCCGCCAAGGGCATCGGGCACTTCGTCCGCCAGACCGGCGGCAAGGGCCAGTTCGCGCACGTCGAGCTCGAGATCGAGCCGGGCGCGCGCGGCGAGGGCTACGTGTTCGAGGACAAGATCCGCCAGGGGTCCATCCCCCGCGAGTACATCCCCGCCGTCCAGAAGGGCATCGCCGAGGCGATCACGACCGGCGTCGTCGCCGGCTACCCGGTGCTGGACATCAAGGTGAAGTTGGTCGACGGCCAGTTCCATCCCGTCGACTCCAGCGAGATGGCGTTCGGGATCGCCGGTTCGATGGGCGTCAAGGACGCCATGCGAAAGGCCGACCCCTGCCTGCTGGAGCCGGTCATGAAGGTCGAGGTCGTGATGCCCGAGGAGTACCTCGGGGACGTGATCGGCGACCTGAGCTCGCGCCGCGGTCACATCCTGGGCATGGAGGGCCGGGGCACCTCGCAGGTGGTGCGCGCCTCGGTCCCGCTGTCCGAGATGTTCGGTTACGCCACCAAGGTGCGCTCGATGACCTCGGGCCGCGCCACCTTCCACATGGAATTCGACCACTACGAAGAGATACCAGCCAACATCGCCGAGGCCATCGGGCGTCGCGGCACGACCAACTAGGAGGCACTCGTGGGAAAGAAGAAGTTCGAGAGGACCAAGCCGCACATGAACGTCGGGACCATCGGTCACATTGACCATGGCAAGACGACGCTGACGGCTGCCATCACCAAGGTCCTGGCCAAGAAGGGCATGGCCGAGTTCACCCCCTTCGACCAGATCGACAAGGCGCCCGAAGAGAAGCAGCGCGGGATCACGATCTCGATCGCCCACGTCGAGTACGAGACCGAGAAGCGCCACTACGCGCACGTGGACTGCCCCGGGCACCACGACTACATCAAGAACATGATCACCGGCGCCGCCCAGATGGATGGCGCGATCCTGGTCGTGGCCGCCAACGACGGCCCCATGCCACAGACCCGCGAGCACGTGCTGCTGGCCCGCCAGGTGAACGTCCCGTCCATGGTCGTCGCCCTGAACAAGGTCGACATGATGGAGGACGAGGAGCTGCTGGAGCTGGTCGAGCTCGAGGTTCGCGAGCTGCTCAGCCGCTACGAGTTCCCCGGTGACGACGTCCCGGTCGTGCGCGTGTCGGCCCTCAAGGCGCTCGAGGGCGACCCCGAGGCCGAGGAGCAGATCCTGGCGCTCATGAACGCCGTCGACACCTACATCCCGCAGCCCGAGCGGAAGATGGACCAGCCCTTCCTGATGCCCGTCGAGGACGTGTTCACGATCGAGGGTCGCGGCACCGTGGTCACCGGCCGGGTCGAGCGCGGCGTCCTCAAGGTCAACGAGGAGATCGAGATCACCGGCGTCAAGGACACCCGCAAGACGGTGGTGACCGGCATCGAGATGTTCCACAAGCTGCTCGACAGCGCCCAGGCCGGTGACAACGTCGGCGCGCTGCTCCGCGGCGTCAAGCGCGAGGAGGTCGAGCGCGGCCAGGTGCTGGCCAAGCCCGGCTCCATCAAGCCCCACACGACCTTCAAGGCCAACGTGTACGTCCTGACCCGCGAGGAGGGTGGCCGGCACACGCCGTTCTTCTCCAACTACCGGCCCCAGTTCTACATGCGGACCACCGACGTCACCGGCTCGGTGAAGCTGCCGGAGGGCGTCGAGATGTGCCTGCCCGGCGACAACATCGAGATGGAGGTCGAGCTCGGCACGCCGATCGCCATCGAGGAAGGCCTCCGCTTCGCCATCCGCGAGGGCGGCCGCACCGTCGGAGCCGGCGTCGTCACCTCGGTGACGAAGTAAGGCAATAGGGGAGAGAAGGACAGCTCGTGGCGCAGCGAATTCGGATCCGGCTCAAGGCCTACGACCACCGGGTGCTCGACCAGGCGGCCGACAGGATCGTCGATACCGCCCGGCGGACGAACGCGCGCACCGCGGGCCCGATCCCGCTTCCCACCGAGATCTCGAAGATGACCGTCATCCGCGGGCCCTTCATCGACAAGGACTCGCGTGAGCAGTTCGAGATGCAGACCCACAAGCGGGTCGTGGACATCCTCGACCCCAACCCCCGGGTGGTCGACGCGCTGATGCGCCTGAACCTCGCAGCTGTTCAACGCCGACGGAACGGTCTCGGCGGTCACCGTCCTGGAGGCGGGGCCCTGCCGCGTGGTCGGCCTGCGCACCGTCGAGAAGGACGGTTACGCGGCGGCCCAGATCGGGTTCGGCGAGATCGACGCCAAGCGCGTCACCAAGCCGGTGGCGGGCGGCTTCAAGAAGGCCGGCGTCGATCCCCTGCGCCACGTGGTCGAGATCCGCGACTACGACGGCCTCGAGGTTGGACAGGAGCTCAAGGCCGACCTCTTCAGCGAAGGCGACCTGGTCGACGTGACCTCCACCTCCAAGGGGAAGGGCTTCCAGGGTCTGGTCAAGCGCCACCGCTTCAGCCGCGGGCCCGAGAGCCACGGCTCCATGAACGTCCGCCAGCCGGGCTCGATCGGCGCCACCGATGCCGCGCGCGTCTTCAAGGGCGTGCGCATGGCGGGACAGATGGGCAACGTGCGGACGACCGTGCAGGGACTGAAGGTCGTGCGCGTCGAAGGCGAGCGCAACCTCCTGCTCCTGAACGGGGGCGTTCCCGGCGGAGACAACGCGATCGTGCTCGTCCGGCAGGCGGTCAAGTCGCGGCGCGGCAAGGCCGGCAAGAGCGAGAAGAAGGGCTGATGGCTGACGAAGAGACGAAGGCTCCGAAGCCGCGCGCCCCGCGCGCCCCGCGCGCCAAGAAGGTCGAGGCCGAGCCCGAGCTGAAGGCCGTCGTGGCGGAGGTGGAAGAGCCCAAAGAGGTCAAGAAGCCGGCAGCCCGCAAGTCGGTGCCGGCGGCCAAAAAGCCCGTCAGGAAGACGACGGCCAAAAAGGGCGAGTCGCCACTCGACGTCCTGGTCTACGACAGCAAGGGCGAACAGTCCGGCGAGCTGAAGCTGCCGGCGGCCATCTTCGGCCAGGCGCCCAACGTCGGCGTCATGCACCAGGCCCTCCAGCGCCAGCTCAACAACGCGCGCCAGGGCAACGCCTCCACCAAGACTCGCGGCGATGTGTCGGGTGGCGGTCGCAAGCCGTTCCGCCAGAAGGGCCTCGGCCGCTCGCGGCACGGCTCCGAGCGCGAGCCGAGCATGGTCGGCGGCGGCAGCGTCTTCGGTCCCCACCCGCGGAGCTTCCGGCAGGAGATGCCTCGCAAGATGCGCCGGCTCGCCCTCCGCTCCGCGCTCGCCGTCAAGGCCAACGAGGGGAAGGTCAGCGTCATCGAGGGCTTCGCGGAGCTGGAGGCGCCCAAGACCCGCGCCATCGTGGAGCTGCTGGAGGCCGTCGGCGTGGAGGGAACGGCCCTGGTCGTGCTGGCCGCCTCCAACGAGGTCATCTCGCGCTCGGCGGCCAACCTGACCTGGGCGAAGACGATCCTGGCCCACAACCTGAACCTGTACGACCTCTTCACCCACGATCACGTGGTGATCGCCAAGGATGCTCTCGAACTCATCGAGGAGACCTTCGCGTGAGTCGCAGCGCAGCGGAGGTGATCCTGGGCCCGGTGATCTCCGAGAAGAGCTACGCCCAGTCGCAGCTCCGCAAGTACACCTTCCGGGTCGCCCCCGACGCCAGCAAGCCGGAGATCGCGCGCGCGATCGAGGAGCACTACGAGGCGCAGGGCGTGAAGGTCGAGTCGGTCAACACCCTGCACGTGCGCGGCAAGGACAAGCGCCTCGGCATGCGCGGCGCACCGGGCCGGACCAAGAACTGGAAGAAAGCCGTCGTGACCCTGGCCGAAGGGCAGAACCTGCCCGACCTCTTCGGGAGTTTGTGATGCCGGTAAGGAAGTTCAAGCCGACCAGCCCCGGGCGGCGGTTCATGTCGACCTCCTCCTTCGAGGAGATCACCACCGACCGGCCCGAGAAGAGCCTGGTCGAGGCGCTGCCGTCGCACGCCGGCCGGAACAACCAGGGCAAGATCACCGTCCGCCACCAGGGCGGCGGCTACAAGAAGGCCTACCGGAAGGTCGACTTCAAGCGCGACAAGCTGGGAATCCCCGGCAAGGTCGCGACCATCGAGTACGACCCCAACCGGAGCGCCCGGATCGCCCTCATCAACTACAAGGACGGCGAGAAGCGCTACATCCTGGCGCCGCTCGGCCTAAAGGTCGGCGATCAGCTGATGAACGGGCCGGATGCTCCGGTCCGGGCCGGCAACTCGCTGCCGCTGGCCAGGATCCCGGTCGGCTCGACCATCCACAACATCGAGCTGACCCTCGGCCGCGGCGGCCAGCTGGTCCGCTCGGCCGGCGTCTCCGCCCAGCTGCTGGCGAAGGAGGGCGACTACGCCGCCGTCCGGATGCCGTCGGGCGAGCTGCGCCGGATCAACGTCAACTGCAGCGCCACCCTCGGCCAGGTCGGCAACCTCGACCACGAGAACGAGTCCGGCGGCAAGGCGGGGCGCTCCCGCTGGCTGGGCAAGCGGCCGTCCGTCCGCGGCGCGACCATGAACCCCACCGACCACCCGCACGGCGGCGGCGAGGGGAAGACGGGGCCGGGCGGCAACCCCAAGACGCCCTGGGGCAAGCCCGCGCTGGGCTACCGCACCCGCAAGCCCAAGAAGGCCTCCAACAAATTGATCATTCGTCGCCGGGAGAAGAAGTAAGTGAGCCGATCGACCAAGAAAGGGCCGTTCATCGACCACAACCTGCAGGAGCGCGTGGCCAAGATGAACGCCGCGCGCGAGAAGAAGGTCATCAAGACCTGGGCCCGCGCCTGCACCATCTTCCCGGACCTGGTCGGGCACACCGTGGCCGTCCACGACGGCCGCAAACACGTGCCCGTCTACATCTCCGAGAACATGGTCGGCCACCGCCTGGGCGAGTTCGCGCCCACCCGCTACTTCCGCGGCCACGGCCACCACACCGAACGGAGCACAACCCTCAAATAGATGGAAGTCCAGGCAGTCGCCAAGTTCGTCAAGCGGACTCCGCGCAAGGCGCGGCTGGTCGCTGACGCCGTGAAGGGGATGAAGGTGGGCGAGGCGCTCGCCTTCCTCGAGTTCTCGCCCAAGCACGCCGCGCTGGACCTCGCCAAGGTCATCAAATCCGCGGCCGCAAATGCGGAGCACAACTTCAACCTGAACCGCGACGACCTGGTGCTGAAGCAGCTGCTCGTGGACGAGGGCCCGACCATGAAGCGGGGCCGTCCGGTCAGCCGGGGCATGCAGCACGGGTATTTCCGGCGCACCTGCCACATCACCGCCGTCGTCGAGGACCGGCCCGAAGTCAACCGGCCGCAGCCGGCCGCGCGCCGCCGGCGTTGAGGAGGAGTCTTAACTTTGGGGCACAAGGTTCACCCGAACGGGTTCCGGCTGGGCGTCTACCGCCCCTGGGAGGCGAACTGGTTCGCCGTCGACAAGGACTACACGAAGCTGCTCCACGAGGACCTCGAGATGCGGCGCGTGATCCTGAAGCGGCTGCACAACGCCGGCATCGCCAAGATCGAGACCGAGCGGTCCTCCAACGCCCAGATGACGGTGACCATCCACACTGCCAAGCCAGGGATCGTGATCGGCAAGGGCGGGGCCTCGGTGGACCAGCTCCGCGAGGACCTCGAAAAGCGGTTCGGCAACCGGGTCCGGATCTCCATCCAGGAGATCAAGCAGCCGGAGCTGGACGCCCAGCTGGTGGCCGAGAACATCGCCAGCCAGATCGAGCGCCGGATCAGCTACCGGCGCGCCATGAAGCAGTCGATCCTGCGCACCATGCGCTCCGGCGCCCAGGGCATCCGAGTCGCGATGGGCGGCCGCCTCCGCGGCTCCGAGATGGCCCGCCGGGAGTGGGACCGCGAGGGCCGGGTGCCGCTGCACACACTGCGTGCCAACATCGAGTTCGGCCGGGCCACCGCCAAGACGACCTTCGGGATGATCGGCGTCAAGGTCTGGATCTACAAGGGCCTGGTCAAGGTCGCCCCCCGGGGCGGCGAGGCCGGCGCGGCCGAGATCGCGCCTCAGCCGGACGGCCCGGAGCAGGCGCCGGCTCCGGAGGCAGCCGTGGAAACAGTCCAGCCGGTGGCGACCGTGGCTCCGCCCGCTCCCGCGGTGGAGGCGCCAGCCGCTCCGCAAGCTCCCGTGGCCGCCGCCCCGGAGGCTCCCGCCGCAGCTCCAGAAGCCGCGGCCGTCGAAGCCGCCCCGGCCCCCGCACCCGTGCCAGCCCCGAAGAAGGCGTCTACCCGGCGCACGAAGGCAGCCGCCGAGCCCAAGTCGGAAGAGGAGACGGATGCTCCTTCCTAAGCGCGTCAAGCACCGCAAGCAGCACCGCGGCCGCAAGGGCGGGATCGCCACGCGCGGCGCCGAGATCTCCTTCGGGCAGTACGGCCTGCAGGCGATGGAGGCCGCCTGGATCACCAACCGCCAGATCGAGGCGGCCCGGCGAGCGATGACTCGCTACGTGAAGCGCGGCGGCCAGATCTGGATCCGGATCTTCCCCGACAAGCCGGTGACCAAGAAGCCGGCCGAGGTCCGGATGGGCGGCGGCAAGGGCAACCCGGAAGGCTGGGTCGCGGTCGTCAAGCCCGGTCGCGTGCTGTTCGAGATGGGCGGGGTCACGCACGAGGTCGCCAAGGAGGCGATGCGGCTGGCTGACGCCAAGCTGCCGGTCAAGACCCGCTTCCTGGTCTCCGAAGAGGCCCAGCACGAGGTTGCGTCATGACGGCCGAAGAGCTTCGAGTCCTCGACCGCGAGGAGCTGGTGGGCCAGCTCAAGACCTCCCGCCGGGAGCTCTACGAGCTGCGCTTCAAGCTGGCCGTCGGCCAGCTCGACGACCACCGGCAGATCCCCAAGGTCCGCCACGACATCGCCCGGATCCTGACCTTCCTGCGCCAGCGCGAGCTGGGCCTGCTGCGGGACGAGGAGGAGGCCCCGTCGGCGCCGGTCGTTGAGGGCACCGCCGCGGCCAGGGCCGCGAGCACGGCACGCGTGGCCGCTGAGACCGAGACCGAGACCGAGGAAGAGGACGAGGAATCGCCCGGAACGTCCCCGGACGACGAGGAGTCGCCGGGCACTTCGGAGTCGCCGGGCACGTCGCAGGACGAGCCGGAGGACGAGGAAAAGAAATGAGCGAGACAGCAGCTGTCGAAACCCGGGGCACGCGCAAGACGCGGACCGGGTACGTGATCTCAGACAAGATGGAGAAGACGGTCGTGGTGCAGGTCTCCGACCTCACCCAGCACCCCCTTTACAAGAAGACCATCCAGCGCCGGGTGCGTTTCCAGGCGCACGACGAGGAGAACGTCTGCGGCATCGGCGACCTGGTCCGGATCATGGAGACGCGACCGCTTTCCAAGCAGAAGCGCTGGCGCGTGGTCGAAGTCGTGGAGAAGGCCAAATAAATTGGTCCAACAGGAAACCCGGCTGAAGGTGGCGGACAACAGCGGCGCCAAGGAGCTGCTCTGCATCCGCGTGCACGGCGGCCACTACCGCAAGTACGCGGGCGTGGGCGACGTGATCACCGCCACCGTCAAGTCCGCGCAGCCGGGTGGCCAGGTGAAGAAGGGCGAGGTGGTCCAGGCCGTGATCGTGCGGACGGCCAAGGAATACAGGCGCGCGGATGGCTCGCTGATCAAGTTCGACGAGAACGCCGCCGTCGTCATCAACCCGCAGAACAACCCGCGCGGCACGCGGATCTTCGGGCCGGTCGCCCGCGAGCTGCGCGAGCGCAACTTCATGAAGATCGTGTCCCTCGCACCGGAGGTCCTCTAAGAGAAAGAGAATGCTGAAGAACAAGTCCAAGCCGAAGCAGCGCTGGCTCGACCTCGCCCCGGGCGACAACGTGGTCGTCGTCGCGGGCAAGGACCGGGGCAAGCAGGGTGAGGTGCTGCGCACGCTGCCGGGCAGCGGCAAGATCGTCGTGCGCGGCGTCAACGTGCTGAAGCGCCACGTCAAGGCCGGCCAGTCCGCGGGCGGCACCAAGGCCGTGCAGGGCGGCGTGGTCGACTTCGAGGCGCCGCTCAGCTACTCGAACGTGATGTTGGTCTGCCCGCATTGCAACCAGCCGACGCGCGTCAAGCACACCGTGCTCGACAACGGCACCAAGGCGCTCGAGTGCCGCCAGTGCGGCGAGCCCTACGAGCGGATCAAGAAGACGGAGGCGCAATAACCACCGATGGGCAAGTCGAAGGCTCCGGCGCAGAACGGGAACGGTCACACGCCGGTGCTGCTCGAGCAGTACCGCGGCCGGATCGTGCCCGCGCTGATGAAGGAGTTCGACTACGGCAACCTGATGGAGGTGCCGAAGGTCGCCAAGGTCATCGTCAACATCGGCATCGGCGAGGCCAAGGACAACGACAAGGCGCTCGAAGCTGCCCGCAACGACGTCCGGACCATCACCGGCCAGCAGCCGGTGGTCGTCAAGTCGCGGAAGTCGGTGGCGGCCTTCAAGCTCCGAGCGGGCATGCCGGTCGGCATCCGGACGACGCTCCGGGGCCGCCGCATGTACTACTTCCTGGAGAAGCTGATCAACATCGCGCTGCCCCGGATCCGCGACTTCCGCGGTGTCAGCCCGGAGGCGTTCGACGGGCGCGGGAACTATTCCCTGGGACTGCGCGAGCAGATCATCTTCCCGGAGGTCGACTACGACAAGATCGACAAGCTTCGCGGCCTCGAGGTCACGGTGGTGACGACTGCGAAGACCGACGACGAAGCGCGGAGCCTGCTCACGCAGATGGGCATGCCCTTCCGCAAGCGTGAGCGATAGGAGAGGAATTTTTTGGCGAAGAAGTCAGCGATCGAATCCTGGAAGGCGCCGGCCAAGTACAAGACCCGGTTCCACAACCGGTGTCGCCTCTGTGGCCGGCCGCGCGGATACATGCGCCAGTTCGGCATGTGCCGGATCTGCTTCCGCAACCTGGCCGCCGAAGGTCGCATCCCGGGCGTGACCAAGAGCAGCTGGTAGAGGACTGGTAGAGAGAAAAGAAATGGCTATGCCGACCGCAACCGGACTGGTCAACACCGGCGTCGTCAGCGATCCGATCGCTGACATGCTCACGCGCATCCGCAACGCCAACAAGGCGCGCCGGTCAGAGGTCTTCGTCCCCTCCTCGCGGCTCAAGCACGAGCTCGCACGCGTCCTCCAGGAGGAGGGCTACATCGCCGGCTTCGAGGTCGAGAACCCCTCCGAGGCCGCGGGCGAGGTGCTCCGCATCCAGTTCAAGACGCGTCCCGACCGCCAGCGCGTGATCAGCGGCATCAAGCGCATCAGCAAGCCCGGGCTTCGGGTCTACGCGCGCAAGACCGAGATCCCCCGCGTCCTCGGCGGGCTGGGCCTGGTCGTGCTGAGCACCAGCCAGGGCGTGATGAGCGGCCGCTCCGCGCTGCGCGCCGGCCTCGGCGGAGAAGTGCTGTGCTACGTCTGGTGAGATCGAGATGAGCCGAATCGGAAAGCTGCCGATCCCGGTCCCGGCCGGGGTCCAGGTCGAGGTCAACGCCAACCAGGTGAAGGTGACGGGCCCGAAGGGGACGCTGGAGCGCGCCCTGCCGGCCCAGATCGCGGTTCGGGTGGCGGATGGCACGGTCGTCTGCGAGCGCCCTTCGGACGGCCGCGAGCACCGTTCCATGCACGGCCTCACCCGGACCCTGGTCGCCAACATGGTGACCGGGGTCAGCCAGGGCTTCACCAAGCACCTGGAGCTGGTCGGCGTCGGCTACCGTGTCTCCAAGCAGGGGGAGGACTTGGTCCTCAACCTGGGCTTCTCGCACCCGGTAAAGTTCACACCTCCGACCGGGATCTCGATCGAGGTCGCGGACCCGACCAAGTTCTCGGTCAGCGGCGCCAGCGCCGAGCTGGTGGGGCAGGTGGCGGCCGACCTCCGCAAGCTCCGCAAGCCCGAGCCCTACAAGGGCAAGGGCATCATGTACCGCGGGGAGCGGGTCCGCCGTAAGGCCGGCAAGGCCGGCAAGGCCAAATAACGGGTCCAGGTAACGAGAGCAGGTAAGAAGAGGCAACTGACTGGATGCTGAAGCAGACGGATCGGAACGGAGCGCGGCAGCGCCGCCATCAACGCGTCCGCGGCAAGGTCCGCGGGACGGCGGAGCGTCCGCGCCTGGCCGTCTACCGCAGCCTCACCCACACCTACGCCCAGGTCATCGACGACAGCAGTGGCCGCACCCTGGCAGCCGCCTCCACGCTGGAGCTGAAGGTTGGCAAGAACGACCTCGAGGCCGCCCAGGCGGTTGGCAAGGCGATCGCCGGCAAGGCCGGCAAGGCCGGCGTGGGCAGGGTCGTCTTCGACCGCGGCGGCTACATCTACCATGGGCGGGTCAAGGCGCTCGCCGAAGCGGCTCGCGAAGCCGGTTTGGAGTTCTAGGAAAAGCAAGAGATGGGAATGCGAGCACCGTACGGCGACCGCGACCGCTCCGGGTCCGACCTGAGCGAGCGGGTGGTCAGCCTCAACCGAGTCGCCAAGGTCGTCAAGGGCGGCCGCAAGTTCTCCTTCTCGGCCCTGATCGTGGTCGGGGACCAGAACGGCCGCGTCGGCGCCGGGATGGGCAAGGCGCGCGAGGTTCCCGAGGCCATTCGTAAAGGCGTCGAGGTCGCGAAGCGGAACATGATCCAGGTGCCGATGGTGGGCACCACCATCCCCCACGAGATCCGCTTCAAGTGGGGCGCGGCCAAGATCCTGATGAAGCCGGCCGCTCCCGGTACCGGCGTGATCTCGGGCGGCGCCATGCGGGCCGTGATCGAGGCCTCGGGGATCAAGGACATCCTGACCAAGTCGCTGGGCACCAACAATCCGATCAACACGGTGCGGGCGACGATGGAGGCGTTGAAGTCGCTGCGGACGGCGCAGGAGATCGCCGAGCTGCGCGGCAAGACGGTTGAGGAGATCGCCGGACGCAAGCTGGCCCGCGCCTTCCGCTCCGCCGAGGAGAAGGGCACGCTCGAGACCGAGGCCTCTACGGCCGCGGCCGAGGCCGTCGAGACCCCGGCGCCGGAGGTGCCGGCTTGATCCGCGCCACCTGGCGGAAGAGCGCCATCGGCTACGCGGAGGAGATCCGGGCCGGCGTCCAGGCGCTCGGGTTCCGCAAGCTCAACCAGACCCGCGAGCTGCCGGACAACGAGTCCGTGCGCGGCGCGCTCAAGAAGCTGAATTTCCTGATCTCGGTCGAGGGCGAGACCTGGAAGCCGCCGGTGCGCGCCCGCTACAAGATCTGGCGCAAGCGGTCGAATAAAAAACACGCACGGGGTCATTGAGTTGAAGCTCCACGAACTCAAAGCGCCGGAAGGCTCGCGCCAGAAACCCAAGCGCATCGGGCGCGGCACGGGTTCCGGGCACGGCAAGACGTCGGGTCGCGGCACCAAGGGCCAGAAGTCCCGGGGCGCCGGCTGGCGGATCGGCTTCGAGGGCGGCCAGATGCCGCTCGCCCAGCGCCTGCCCAAGCTGGGCGGCTTCAAGAACCCCGCCCGGATCGAGTACGCCATCGTCAACCTCAGCAAGCTCAGCCGCTTCAAGGACGGGACCAAGCTCGACCAGGCGGCCTTCGTCGAAGCCGGCCTCGCGGATGCGGGCCAGAAGGTCAAGGTGCTGGGCGCAGGCAAGCTGCGCCGCAAGCTCGAGGTGACCGCCGATGCGATCAGCGAGAGCGCGCGCGCCGCGATCGAGGCCCGCGGCGGCAGCGTATCGGTTGCCCCGCCCGCCCGCCGGGCCCAGGTGAAGCGTGAGCGGGCGGCGGCCAAGGTGGCAGCCCAGGCGGCTCGCGGCGAGGCGCCCAGGGTGAAGGCACAGGCCGCCGAAGAGGCCGAAGAGGCCGAGGAGCCCACCGCCGCCGGCGAAGCGACCGAGGAGACCGAAGAAGCCGCCGCGGCGGAGGAGTAAGGCCGCTTGAACTTCCTCGAGGCGCTCTACAACGCCGTCCGGCTACCCGAGCTCCGCAACAAGCTCCTCTTCACCGGCTTCCTGCTGATCGTCTTCCGGCTCTTCGCCAACGTCACCATCCCGGGCGCGAGCGCGGCCGCGCTGCAGGCGCTGTTCGGGAAGACCGCCCTGCTGGGCCTGCTCGACCTCTTCTCGGGCGGCGGCCTCTCGACCTTCTCGATCGTGGCCATGGGACTCAACCCCTACATCAACGCCACCATCATCATGCAGTTGATGACGGTGGTCTCCACCCGCATCGAGGAGATCTCGAAGGAAGGAGAGCTGGGCCGCCGCCGGATCACGCGCTGGAGCCGCTACCTGACGGTGGCGCTGGCCGGCCTCCAGGCGTACGGTCTCACCGTCCTCTTCCAGCACACCAACCCGACCATCCTGCCGGCCGACCTGGACTGGTTCCAGCGCTCGACCATCATCATCACGCTGACCTCCGGCACCGTGATGCTGATGTGGTTCGGGGAGCTGATCACCGAGCACGGCATCGGCAACGGCATCTCCCTGATCATCTTCGCGGGCATCATCGGCCGCGCCCCCCGGACCATCATCACCACCCTCCAGGGACAGGGCGGCGCGATCCAGGATTACTTCCCCTTCCTGCTCTTCGCGGTGGTTGCGCTGGTCGTGACCGCCGGCATCATCGAGGTCCAGCAGGCGGTGCGCAAGGTGCCGATCCAGTCCGCCCAGCGGATCGCGGGCGGCAGCCGCACGGTCGCCTCGCGGTCCAGCTTCTTACCCATCCGCGTCAACACCGCGGGCGTCATCCCGATCATCTTCGCGATCTCGGTGATGTTCTTCCCGACCATCATCGCCAACTACTTCGCGGCGGCACCGCAGACGACCTGGTACTACAAGGTCTCGCAGTGGATCCAGACCTACTTCCAGCCGACCGGCCCCAACCTCTATGCCGACATCGCCTACAACGGGATCTACTTCCTGCTGGTCTTCTTCTTCACCTACTTCTACACGTCGGTCACCTTCAAGGTCGATGAGGTGGCCGACAACCTGAAGCGCTACTCGAGCTTCATTCCCGGCATCCGCCCGGGCCGCCCGACGGCGGACTACCTCAATGCGGTGCTGAACCGCATCACCTTCGCGGGCGCGATCTTCCTGGGCATGATCACAGTCGTGCTGCCGATCGCCACCTCCAGGATCACCGGCATCAACCAGCAGCAGATGTACCTCGGGGGCACCGCCATCCTGATCGTGGTCGGCGTCGCGCTCGACACCATGAAGCAGCTCGAAACCCAGCTGATCATGCGCCAGTACCGCGGCTTCATCCGATGAAGCCGTGAACCTGTTGCTGTTCGGGCCGCCTGGGAGCGGCAAGGGCACGCAGGCCGACTTCCTGACCCGGGAGTACGGCATCCCCCAGATCTCGACCGGCGACATCCTGCGCGACGACGTCAAGCGGGGCACCGAGCTGGGCCTCAAGGCGCGGGAGTTCATGAACCGCGGCGAGCTGGTGCCCGACGAAGTCATGGTGGAGATGATCCGCGAGCGGATCACCCGTCCCGACTGCGCCGGCGGGTTCCTGCTCGACGGCTTCCCACGTACGGTGCCCCAGGCGGAAGCGCTGGACGGCATGCTGGAGACCATCGGCCAGCGCATCGACCGGCTGCTCTACCTGCACGTCGAGCTGGAGGAGCTGGTCGAGCGGCTGACCGGGCGCTGGGTCTGTCCCAGGTGCGCCCGCAGCTACCACATGGTCAACAACCGTCCCCAGGACGACATGAAGTGCAACGTCGACCGGACCGGCCTGGTCCACCGCGACGACGACACCGAGCAGACGGCCCGCCGCCGGGCCGAGGTGTTCTATCAGCGCACCTACCCGATCCTCGCCTTCTATCGCCAGCGGGGGATCTCGGTGGAGGTTGACGGCCAGGGCAGCATCGCCGAGGTCCGCGAACGCGTGAAGCGCGCGCTGCAGGGGCAAACTGGGGAGGCAGCGTGATCAATTTAAAGACCAAGCACGAGATCGAGCTGATGCTCACCGCCGGCCGCCTGCTGAACTCGGTGGTCGAGGAGATGAAGGCGGCCTGCGAGCCCGGCGTGACCACCGGCGACCTCGACCGCCTGGCCGACGGCCTGATCCGGCAGGGCGGCGCACGGCCCGGCTTCCTCGGCTACCAGGACTATCCGAAGTCGACCTGCATCTCGGTCAACGACGAGGTCGTCCACGGCATCCCCGGCCGGCGCGCGATCCATGAGGGCGACATCGTCAGCCTCGACCTGGGCCTGGTCCTGGACGGCTTCTGGGCCGACATGGGCTGCACCGTCCCGGTCGGCCGGGTCAGCCCGGAGGCGCTGCGCCTGATCCGCGTCACCGAGGAGTCCTTCTGGGCGGGCATGGAGAAGGCCCAGGCCGGCAACCGGCTGGGCGACCTGAGCGCCGCCATCCAGAGCCACGTGGAGGCGGCCGGCTACTCGGTCGTCAGGCAGTTCGTCGGGCACGGGATCGGCCGCAACATGCACGAGGACCCGCAGGTGCCGAACTTCGGAACCCCCGGGACCGGCCCGGAGCTGCGGCCGGGGATGACGCTGGCGATCGAGCCCATGGTCAACGCGGGTTCCTACGACGTCTACATCAAGCCCGACGGCTGGACGGTGATGACCGCCGACGGCAAGCTCTCCGCCTACTTCGAGCACACGGTCGCGATCACGCCGGACGGCCCGCGGATCCTGACCCTCGGCGAAGCCGAGGGCGCCCAGGGTTTGAAGGCCACTGGATGAGGTATAATCGCGGTTCGTGCCCCAGCCGCCGATCTCGGTCGATGGGCGGGTAATCGAGGCTCTCCCCGACGGCATGTTCCGCGTGGAGCTCGAGAACGGGCAGAAGGTCCTCGCTCACGTCGCCGATCGCCTTGCGACCCACTTCCAGCGGGTCCTGCCGGGCGAGCGGGTCACGGTCGAACTGGCCGAGACCGACCGGTCGCGGGGAAGGATAAGGAAGATCCAGAGATGAAGGTGAGGCCGTCGGTGAAGAAGATCTGCGTGAACTGCAAGGTGATCAAGCGCGAAGGCGTCGTACGGGTCATCTGCAGCAACCCGAAGCACAAGCAGAGGCAGGGCTGAAACGTTGGCACGCATCGCCGGCGTCGACATCCCGCGCGAGAAGCGCGTCGTGATCTCGATGACCTACATCATGGGCATCGGGCGCAGCTGGTCGGAGAAGATCCTGAAGCTGGCCAACGTCGGCGCCGACACGCGGGTCAAGGACCTCACCGATGAGGAGGTCGGCCGGCTTCGCTCGGTGGTCGACCGGCTCGCCGCGACCAAGGACATCCTGATCGAGGGCGATCTCCGCCGCGAGGTGGCGATGAACATCAAGCGGCTGGTCGAGATCGGGTCCTACCGGGGCCTCCGCCACCGCCGCGGCCTGCCCGTGCGCGGGCAGCGGACCAGGACCAATGCACGGGGTCGCCGCGGCCCGAAGCGAACCGTCGGCGTCCGCAGGAAGAAGGGCAAGTAAGGAGCCAGATTGGCCAAGGTCAAAAAGAAGGTCGTCCGCACCCGCCGCCGCGAGAAGAAGAACGTCGCGGTGGGGACGGCGCACATCCAGAGCACCTTCAACAACACGATCATCTCGATCGCCGACCTGGAGGGGAACGTGATCTCCTGGGGGTCGGCCGGCGCGCAGGGCTTCAAGGGCAGCCGCAAGTCGACGCCCTTCGCCGCCCAGGTCACAGCCGAGGCGACCGCCCGCCGGGCGATGGACCATGGCATGCGCACAATCGAGGTCTTCGTCCGCGGGCCGGGCGCCGGCCGGGAGGCAGCGATCCGCTCCCTGCAGGCCGCCGGGCTCGAGGTCAGCGCCATCACCGACGTGACGCCGATCCCCCACAACGGCTGCCGGCCGCCGAAGCGGCGGAGGGTGTGAGGCATGGCTAATTACCACGGTCCCGTCTGCCGCTTCTGCCGCCGGGAGGGCGCCAAGCTCTACCTGAAGGGCGAGAAGTGCTACACCAAGTGCACCCTCGACCGGCGCGCCTTCGCGCCCGGCCAGCACGGCCTGGCGCGGCGGCGCAAGGTCTCGGACTACGGTCTCCAGCTGCGCGCCAAGCAGAAGGCGCGGCGCCTTTACGGTCTGATGGAGGGCCAGTTCCGCAACTACTTCGAGGCGGCCGAGCGCGAGCCGGGGGTCACCGGCCTGAACCTGCTGCGCCACCTCGAGCTGCGGCTCGACAACGTCGTCTACCGGATGGGGCTGGGCGCCTCGCGCAAGCAGGCCCGCCAGCTCGTCAGTCACAGGCATTTCGAGGTGAACGGCAAGGTCGTCAACGTGCCCTCCTACCAGGTGCGGCCCGGCGACGTCGTCTCCGTACGCGAGTCCAGCAAGTCCGGCAGCGCCGTCTTCGACGTTGCGCTGGACGCTTCCGGCTCGCGCACGATGCCGTCCTGGCTCTCCTTCAACGAGGGCGAGAAGAATGCCAAGGTGCTGGCCCTCCCCGAGCGCGAAGAGATGGAGATGGGCGTCGAGGAGCACCTGATCGTCGAGTTTTATTCGCGCTAACCCCAAGGGAGGTTTGTTTCAGTTGGCGATTGACACCCCGGTTTCGGTTGCGCCCCAGGTCAAGAGGCTGGAGGGCGGCACCGACACGTTCGGCAAGTTCGAGATCGAGCCGCTCGAGCCCGGTTTCGGCATCACCCTCGGCAACACCCTCCGCCGGGTGCTGCTGTCTTCACTGTGGGGCGCGGCGGTCACCTCGATCCAGATCGACGGCGTGGCCCACGAGTTCACCTCGATCCCGCACATCAAGGAGGACGTGACCGAGGTCATCCTCAACCTGAAGCAGCTGAACCTGAAGAGCTTCACCGAGGATCCGGTCACCCTGGTCCTGGACGTCCGCGGCCCGGCGCAGATCCATGCTTCCGACATCCAGGCCACCAGCGACGTCGAGATCGTCAACGGCGACCTCTACATCGCGACCATCGCGGACAAGGGCCACCTGCGGATGGAGCTCAACGTCGAGAAGGGCCGCGGCTACGTTCCGGCCGAGCGAAACAAGCGCGAGGGTCAGCCCATCGGCGTGATCCCCATCGACGCCATCTTCTCGCCGGTGCAGAAGGCCAACTTCACGGTCGAGAAGACCCGGGTCGGCCAGGCCACGGATTACGACCGGCTGATCCTCGAGGTCTACACCGACGGGACCATGCGGCCCGAGGAGGCGGTGGCCAGCGCGGCCAGTCTCTTCACCCAGCACCTGGAGCTCTTCGTCCGTTTCAACGAGTCGATCACCATCCCGACCGGCCCGTCCCTCAAGCCCGGCGGCCCCGGCAAGCTCATCGACACGCCGATCGAGGAGCTCGACCTCTCCGTCCGCGCCTTCAACTGCCTCAAGGCCAACGACATCGGGACCGTCGGGCAGCTGCTGGGCAAGAAGGAGGAGGAGCTGCTCTCGCTCCGCAACTTCGGCCGCAAGTCCCTTGACGAGATCAAGGAGAAGCTGGTCGAGAAGGGCTACATCAAGCCCGAAGAGCTGGACACCGTCTTTCACTGATGCGCCACGGCAAGAGCGGCCGCAAGTTCAGTCGCGATACCGACCACCGCAAGTGGTTGATGCGGAACCTGGTCACGTCGCTCCTGGAGAGCGGGCGCATCAGCACGACCGAGGCCAAGGCCAAGGAGCTGCGGCGGCATGTCGAGCGGCTGATCACCGCCGCCAAGGCCGACGACCTCAGCGCCCGCCGGCAGGTGGCCGCGGAGATCACCAAGCCGGAGGTCATCGAGAAGCTCTTCGCCAACCTGCTGCCCCGGCTCAAGGAACGCCCGGGCGGCTATACCCGGATCATCCGCCAGGGGCCGCGGCTGGGAGACGCCGCGCCGATGGTGATCATCGAGATCGTCGACTAGCGACCGCAGCGTCTTCGCGGCGGAATTGACAAGTGAATATCAAAGTCGTGCTGGAGTACGACGGCACCGGCTTTTCGGGCTGGCAGCAGCAGGCCGCCAGGCGGACCGTGGAAGGCGAGCTGAAGGGGGCGCTGCTGGAGCTGACCGGGGAGCGGATGAAGGTCTACGGGGCCGGACGGACCGACGCGGGCGCCCACGCCGAAGGCCAGGTCGTCAACTTCCGGCTTCCCGAGGGATCGATCCCGCCAGACCGGCTGCAGGCGGCTCTGAACGCCAAG
>VBHN01000058.1 GCA_005881155.1 Chloroflexota bacterium
CGCTACCAGGACGAGCTCTTGGTGCTCATCGCCGCGGGTGGCTCGCTCAAGATCGACGCCGTCACCGACTCGCCGGCCCACGACCTCGGCAAGGGCCCGACGGTCAACTCGGTTCAGCCCGGCTCGTCGGTGTTGGTGCTCGTCTTCGACAGCGACCTGGACCCCGGGACCGTCCGGGGCAGCGTCACCATCACCGGCGAGGGCGGCCAGGCCCAGGCGATCACCGCGACCTACGCCAGCCGGCGGCTGACCATCACGGGAGCGCTTGTCAGCGGGCACAACTACAAGCTCAGGGTTTCGAGCTCGCTGAAGGACATCGCCGGCCAGCCGCTGCAGGGCGGCTACGAGTACGACTTCGTCGCGCCCTAGCGGGCCTCGCTAGAGCCTCTGGATGGCTCTGAAGATCGCCTCGGTCCCGAAGTCGAGCGCGTCCGCCGGGATCCGCTCGTCGGCGTCGTGGATGACCGCCCAGGCGTCGAAGCCGGGAGGCAGCAGCACCGGCGTGAAGCCGTAGGTCGCGATCCCCAGCTTGGCGAAGTGCCGGCCGTCGGTGCCGCCGGTGACCAGGGAAGGGATCGGCACCGCTGCCGGGTCGAGCTCCTTCAAGACCCCGGCCAGGACCTCGAAGCGACCCAGGTCGGGCTCGGGCTGGGCGGGCCCGAGCTTCACCACCTCGATCTCCGCCTCCTCTGAGATCGCGGCACGCAGCTCGCCGACGAGGTCGTCGGGACCGTACCCGGGCAGCAGCCTGCCGTCCAGGGAGAGGCGGACCTCGCTGGGGATGACATTGATCTTCAGGCCTCCTTCGACGATGGTCGCGTTGACGGTGTTGTGGAGGCCCGCGTCCAGGCTCCGCCCTTCGGCGCCCATCTGGTCCAGGACCCGGTCCGTCTGGGCCGGGTCCAGGAGCCTCGCGTAGCGCTCGGAGACCGCCCCCGACAGTGCGTCACGCATGCCCTCGAGCTGCATCCGGACGGCGGCCGTGATGTGAACCGGGAGGCGCGCCCCGTCGAGAGCCCGGAGCACGCTGCCGAGCCTGGCCATCGAACCGCCCCGCATCGGCAGCGAGCCGTGCCCGCCGGGACCGCGGAGCGTCAACAGCAGCTGGCAGCCCCGCTTCTCCGAGACCATGATCGGGAAGAAGCGGCGGCCGTCCACCTCGTGGCTGTAGCCGCCACCTTCGCCGATCGTGTAGCGAACGCCGGCGAACAGTTCGGGATGGTTGTCGGTCAGCCAGGCGGCGCCCTCGACCCCGCCCGCCTCCTCGTCGGCCAGGACGGCGAGGACCAGGTCCCCGGGCAGCTTCACCCCCTCCCGCTTGGCCCGGAGGAAGGCCGCGACCATCATCGCCACGCCGTTCTTCATGTCCAGGGCGCCGCGGCCCCAGATCCAGCCGTCGGCCACCTCCGCGGCGAAGGGCGGATGCGTCCAGCGCTGGTTGACGGTGGTGACGACGTCGACGTGCCCCTGCAGCACCAGACCCGGGCCGCCGCCGCCTTCCAAGCGGGCGACCAGGTTGGGCCGCTCCGGACTGGCGGCGTAGCTCTTCCAGGGGATGCCGGCCTCGGTCAGCAGGGTGCCGATGTGCTCGACGCAGGCCCGCTCGTTGCCGGGCGGGTTGGTGGTGTCGAAACGGATCAGGTCGCGGACGAGCTCGGCCGGCGTCATCAGCGAACGAAGCGTTCGGCGCGAAAGAGGGCGGTCACGCTGGCGGCGTGCTGGATGGTCCCATCCGCGGCCAGGGCCAGCGCCTCTTCGAAGGGCAGCTCGCGGACGACCATGTCCTGCTCGTAGACCTCGGGCCGGCGGGGCACTTCGGTCAGCCCGCGTGCCAGGTAGAGGTGGAAGCGCGTCGTGGAGACCGCCGTCGCTCGGGCGGTGCCAAGCTCCTCCCATCGGGTCGCCGCCAGCCCGGCCTCCTCGACCAGCTCCCGACGGGCGGTCTCGAGCGGTTCCTCGCCCACCTCCACGGTCCCGGCCGGCACCTCCCAAGCGCCCACCTCCCACGAGTGGCGCCACTGCTGGACCAGGAAGGTCGTCTCCCGCTCGCTGAGCGGCACGATCAAGGCGGCCTCCGGCTGCCGAAAGACGGCGTACGTGCCCCGGGTTCCGTCCGGCCACTCGACCTCGTCGGTCCGGAGCTCGTAGCGGAGGTGGTGACAGAGCTCCCGGCTGTCGAGCACCTTGAAAGGGCTGCCCGTCACTGGCGAATCACCGCGGCCACGGCCGCGGTGGCGGCTGCGATCCGGCGCGGGTCGACCGAGCTGTAGTCCATGGGCGAGACCTCGCCCTCGAACTTTCGCATCTCGTCGAGCAGCTCAGGGTGCTCGGCGATGAAGTTGGTGGTGAGCTTGCCGGCCTTGAAGTCCGGGCTCGCCAGGATCGCCCGGTGATAGGGGATGGTGGTCGCCGGCCCCACCAACACGTACTCGCGGAGGGCGCGCTGGGCCCTGGCGATCGCCTCTGCGCGGTCGGCGCCGTGGACGATCAGCTTGGCCACCAGAGAGTCGTAGCTGGCGGGCACCTCGCTGCCCGGCCCATATCCGCTGTCGACGCGGACTCCGGGCCCGGCCGGCGCCACCCAGCGGAGGATCTTTTTGGGGTTGGGCATGAAGTTGCGGGCCGGGTTCTCGGCGTTGATCCGCATCTCGATCGCGTGGCCGCTCCAGCTGACGTCCTCCTGCTCGAAGCCGAGGGTCTGGCCGGCAGCGACCTTGATCTGTTCTTTGACCAGGTCCATCCCCGTCACCAGCTCGGTGACAGGGTGCTCGACCTGGAGCCGGGCGTTGACCTCCAGGAAGTAGAACTCGCCCTCGCTGAAGATGAACTCGACAGTGCCCGCGTTCTGGTAGCCCGCCGCCCGGCAGGCCGCGACCGCGGCGGCGCCCATGCGTCGCCGGATCTCGGGCGTGACCGCCGGCGAAGGCGATTCCTCGAGGATCTTCTGGTGCCGCCGCTGGATCGAGCACTCCCGCTCGCCGAGGTGAACGACGTGTCCGTGCTGGTCGGCGATGACCTGGATCTCCACGTGGCGCGGGTTGCGCACGTACTTCTCGAGGTAGACCGTCGCGTCCCCGAACGCCGAGCGGGCGGCGTTGGCCGCGCTCTCCAACGCCGGTCGGAGGTCCTCCTCCCTCTCGACCACCTTCATGCCGATGCCGCCGCCTCCGCCGGACGGCTTGATGATCACCGGCAGGCCGATCGTCCGCGCCGCCTCGAGGGCCGCCTTGGCGTCGCCGATGGCCTCGGTACCGGGGGTCACAGGCACGCCGTGCTGCCTGGCCAGCTCCCGGGCGCCGAGCTTGTCGCCGAGCTTGTCCATCGCCGAAGCGGGCGGTCCGATGAAGGCGATGCCCGCCGCCGCGCAGGCTTCGGGAAACGCCTTCCGCTCGCTGAGAAAGCCGTACCCGGGATGGATGGCTTCCGCGCCGCTGTCCTTGGCTGCCTTCATGACGCGGTCGAGATCCAGGTAGGACTCGGTTGGGGCCGCCCCGCCGATGTGGATCGACTCCCCGGCGTAACGCGTGTGGATCGCGTCGCGATCGGCGTCCGAATAGACGGCGACAGTGCTGATGGCGAGCTCGTGGCAGGCCCGCATGACGCGGACGGCGATCTCTCCGCGGTTGGCGACCAGGACCTTCTTGAAGAGCCGGTGCTTCATCGCCGCCGGCGATAGCGTTCGAGGACAGCGGTGAGCTCCTGGTCACCGTGCTCGCCCGCCACCTCGGCGAAGGCCTCACGGACCGCGTCCAGGATCGGCATCGGATAGGCGGCGCCGTCGAAGAGCGAGAGCGAGAGGTCGACGTCCTTCAGCATGTCCTTCAGCGCGAAGGTGACGGGCTCATAGGGGCCCCCGAGGAAGCCTGACCGGCGCGTGTCGGCGTACGGCACGTGGCGCTTGATCCACTCGAACGCCTCCTCCGGCGTCAGGCCGGCCCGCACGCCGGCCTCGTGCAGCTCGGCGGCGGCTCCGTGGGTCATGGCAAGCATGGCGTTGTTCATCAGCTTCATCGCCGCCGCCCGCCGGTAGCTGCCGACGCTGTGCACCTCTCCCAGCGCTTCGAAGACTGGGCGGGCGTGCGCAATCGCCTCCTCCGGCCCACCCGCCAGGAATTGCGCCTTGCCGGCCTCCACCATCGCCGGCGGGGCGACGACGGGGGCCGCGACCAGTCGCGGGAAGCGGCGGCCGAGCTCCTCAGGGACCTCGGGGCCTGCCGTGCTCATCTCCAGGTAGACACGGTCCTCGGTCGGGTCCAGCTGCTGGTAGACCGCCCGAACCGCGTCCGGGCCGGTGAGGATGCTGAGCGCCACGTCGGTACCGGCCACCGCCTCCGCCGGGGTCCCGGCGACGCTGCCCACGCCCAACTGCTCGGCCCGCTCCCGGGTGCGGTTCCACAGCTGCAGCGTGAAACCCTGGGCGGCCAGTCGCCGGGCGGCGGCCGACCCCATCTTCCCGGTCCCCAGGACGGCGACCTTCATGAACCGATCTCGACCAGCGGCTGGTTGGGACCGACGACCTCGCCTTCCCGGACATGCACGGCCTTCACCTTCCCCGCCACCGTGCTCACGATGTCGTTCTGCATCTTCATCGCCTCCAGGACGGCGACCACGTCGCCGAGCTTCACAGCGTCGCCAACCTTGACCGGCACCTTAACGATCAGGCCTTGCATCGGAGCCACCACCGAGCCGGGTCCCGCCGCGGGCTTGGCCGGAGCACCGGCGGCGGCCGCCGGAGGCGAGCCGGCCGGCGCGACGCCGACGGCCATGCCGGCCCCGGTCACCCGGACCACGAACGTCTCACCGTCGACCTCGACCTGGAACTCGGCCGACTGCGCCGCCGCCGCCGCCGGAGCCGCTGGAGCGGGCGTTGGAGCCTCGGCGGCGGCCTCAGCCGGCGCCTGGTCGGCGGGCGGGTCTTCAGCGGCCTTCTCGCCGCCGTTGGCGGACGGCTCCTCGGGCGTCTTCCGGGCCAGGTCGCCACGGAAGAAGCTCAGCGCGAGGGACGGGAAGAGGAGATAGGTGAGCAGGTTGTCGGTGCTGCCCTCGACACCCTGCTTCTTGAGCTCGGCCCGCGCGCCCGAGAGCTGCGGCCCGAGCAGGTCGGCCGGCCGGATGGTCACCGGCTCCTCGCGGCCGAGGACCATCTGCCGGAGCTCGGCGTCGGCGGGCCGCGGCGGCCGGCCGAAGAGCCCCTGCAGGTAATCCTTGAGGTCCTTGGTGACCGTCCCATAGCGCTCTCCGCCGACCACGTTGAGCACGGCCTGGGTGGCGATCAGCTGCCGGATCGGCGCCACCAAAGGTGGGTAGCCGAGCTCCTGGCGAACCCGCGGGATCTCCACCAGGACCTCCTTGAAGCGCGCCTCGGCGCCGTGCCTGCCGAGCTGCTGGTGGACGTCCTCGAGCATGTGTCCGGGCACCTGGAAGCGGAGGATGTCCGCATCGACACGGTCCGCATACGGGCTCAGGTACTCGCGCCGCTCGTCCTTGAGGGTCTGCACCTCGTCGCGGACCTCGATCAGCTTCTCGAGGTCGATTCCGGTGTCGTAGTCGCCGCCGGCCAGGGCCGCGACCACGCTCTCGGTAGCGGGCTGGGAGGTGCCCCAGGCCAGCGGCGAGATGGCTGTGTCAAGGATTGACGCGCCGGCCTCCACGGCGGCCATATAGGCCATCGGCGCCATCCCGCTGGAGCAGTGGGAGTGGACGCCGATCGGAATCTTGATGACCTCCCGGAGCGCGGCGACCAGTTCCCAGGTCGTCTGCGGGCTGAGCAGCCCCGAGGTGTCCTTGATGATCAGCACGTCGCAGCCGAGCTTCTGCAATCCCTTGGCCAGAGAGACCCAGAGCTCGAGGTTGTGGGCGGGGCTGATGGCATAGCAGAGCGCGCCCTGGACCTTGCGCTTCGCCTTCTTGGCCGCGGCGATCGCCGCCTCCATGTTGCGGAGGTCGTTGAGCGGGTCGAAGATCCGGAAGATGTCCACCCCGCAGTCGGCGGCGTGGGCGACGAAGGCCTGCACCACGTCGTCGGCGAAGTTGCGGTGCGCGACCAGGTTCTGGCCCCGGATCAAGGCCTGGATGGGAGTCTTGGGAGCGGCCTTTTTCAGCTGCCGAAGGTAGTCCCAGGGGTTCTCCCCGTTGTGACGGATCTCGGTCTCGAAGGTCGCCCCGCCGAAGGCCTCCAGCGAGTAGAAGCCGACCTCGTCCATCTTCCTGGCCAGGCGGACGATGTCCTCGCCGCGGAGCCGTCCGGCCAGCAGTGACTGGTGCGCGTCCCGGAAGGTGGTGTCGGTCAGGCGCAGGCGGGGCGCCGGGCGAGCCTTCGCCGTCACCGGCCGGCCAGCGCTTCTCGCATCTCGTGGTGGCGGGTGGCCAGCTCGGGGTCGGCGAGCCCCAGGATCCGGGCCGTCAGCCAGGCCGCGTTCTTGGCGCCCGCGATCCCTATCGCGACCGTGGCGACGGGGATTCCCGCCGGCATCTGGACGATGCTGAAGAGCGAGTCCTGGCCGCCCAGGTGCTCGGTCGGCACCGGCACCCCGATCACGGGGAGGTCGGTCCAGGCGGCGACCACGCCGGGCAGGTGCGCCGCGCCGCCGGCCGCCGCGATGATGACCTTGAGGCCGCGGCCGGCCGCCGCGCCGGCCCATTCCATGACGCCGCGGGGATCACGGTGGGCGGAAAGGATCTTGACCTCGTGCTCGATGCCGAAAGCCTGCAGCTGGGTGGTGCAGCTCTCCATCAGCGGCAGGTCGGACTTGCTGCCGAGGATCACTCCGACGTCAGGCACTGCTCGCCTCCTGTGCGATGTCGCGGCGGTGGAAGGCTCCGTTGAATCGTACCCGGCCGACCGTCGAGAGGACGGTCTCGCGGGCGGCGGCGACGGAGTCGCCCAGCGCCACCAGCGTGAGCACCCGGCCGCCGGAGGTGACGAGGCCGCGTCCGGGCAGGTAACGCGTCCCGGCGTGGAAGACCAGGACGCCCGGCGGGATGGTCGCCAGACCCTCGATCTCAAAGCCCGTCTCGTAGGAATCCGGGTACCCGCCCGATGCGATCACCACTCCGACGCAGGGGCGCGCATCCCACTCCAGCTCCCCGACCGGGCCCAGGTCACCCCGCGCCGCCTCCAGCATCAGGCGGACCGCGTCGCTCTTGAGCCGGGGCAGGACCACCTGCGCCTCCGGGTCGCCGAAACGGGCGTTGAACTCCAGCGCGCGGGGGCCGTCCGGTGTCAGCATCAGGCCCGCGTAGAGGAGCCCGCGGTAATCGAGACCGTCCTCGGCCAGCTGGCGGACGGCCGGCTCGAGGACTGTCTCGACCGCTTCGGCCACCAGCTCCGCCGTGGCGTCGGCGGGCGGCGAGTAGGCGCCCATGCCGCCGGTGTTTGGGCCCTGGTCGCCGGCCAGCGCCCGCTTGAAGTCCCGCGCCGCCTCCAGGGGCAGCACGCGGGTTCCGTCGGTGACGGCCATCAGCGAGACTTCTGGGCCTTCCAGCCGCTGCTCGACCACCACCGTCGCTCCGGCACGGCCGTAGGCGTGCTCGACCAGCATCGCGTCCACCGCTCGCTCCGCCTCTTCGACGGAGCCGCAGACGAGGACGCCCTTGCCCATGGCCAGCCCGTCGGCCTTCACCACCACCCGTCCGTCGTGCTCGCGCGCCCAGGCCTTGGCCGGGGCGGTATCGGTGAAGACGCCGTAGCCGGCGGTCGGGATCTGCGCTCGCCGCATCAGCTCCTTGGCGAAGGACTTGCTGCTCTCGATCCGCCCGGCCTGCCGGCCAGGCCCGAAGACCGGGATGCCTTCCTCCCGGAGCGCGTCGCCGACCCCGGCGGCGACCGCCGACTCGGGACCGAGCACGACGAGGCCGATCTTCTCCCGCTTGGCGAAACGGACCAGGTTGGCCACGTCGTCAGCCGGGATCTGAATGTTCTTTCCGAGGCCACCGGTGCCGCCGTTGCCGGGGGCGATGAAGACGCGGTCGGTCAGCACCGACTGCATGCACTTCCAGGCCAGCACGTGCTCGCGGGCGCCGGACCCGACGACAAGGATCTTCATTTCCGCTAAGAGGCTAGTTGCGGCGGTCGGCAGCCGGCCGGACGAATAACATCAGGACTGACACAATAAGTGATATGGCTGTTATCGGTCCGAGCCGGGCGGGCCCGGCTGCCAGATGACCGTGGTCCAGGTGGCCGGCAGGACCTGGCAGACGGAGGACAACCCCTACTACCGAAGCAACAACGGCTTGATCATTCTCCCGCTCCTCGCGCTGGTGCTGGTGTTCGGCCTCCTGGCGTGGCGCAGACGCTCGGCGGCACGCTCCTAGCCAGGTTGGGGAGTGAGCGCGCTCACTCCCACTCGATGGTGCCGGGCGGCTTCGAGGTGATGTCGAAGACCACCCGGTTGACGCCCTTCACCTCGTTGGTGATCCGGTTCGAGACCTTGGCCAGGACCTCGTAGGGCACCCGCGCCCAGTCCGCGGTCATGGCGTCGTCAGAGGTCACCACGCGCACCGCCACCAGGTTGGAGTAGGTCCGGAAGTCGCCCTGGACGCCGACTGTCTCCAGCGGCGTGAGGACCGCGAAGGACTGCCAGACCTGCCGGTAGAGGCCGTTCTTCTTGATCTCGTCGACGACAACCCAGTCCGCCTCGCGGAGGATGTCGAGGCGCTCCTTGGTCACCTCCCCCAGGCAGCGGATGGAGAGCCCGGGACCGGGGAACGGCTGCCGCCAGACCATGTCCTCCGGCATTCCCAGCTCGGTCCCGACCGCCCGCACCTCGTCCTTGAAGAGGTAGCGAAGCGGCTCGATCAGCTTGAAGCGCAGGCCCGGCGGGAGCCCTCCCACGTTGTGATGGGTCTTGATCTTGACCGCGCTGGCGACGGTGTCCGGCGCGGTCGACTCGATGACGTCGGGGTAGAGCGTGCCCTGGGCGAGGAAGTCGATCTCGCCGATCGCTTTCGCCTCGGCCTCGAAGACGTCGATGAAGACCCGGCCGACCGCGCGCCGCTTCTGCTCCGGGTCGACGACGCCCTTCAGGGCCGATAGAAAGCGGTCGCTCGCGTCCACGTAGCGGATGTCCATGTCGAGGTTGCCGTGCATGACGTCGAGGACCCGCTCCGGCTCCTCCTTGCGGAGCAGCCCATTGTTGACGAAGACGCAGGTCAGCTGGTCGCCGACCGCACGGTGCACGAGCGTCGCCGCGACCGCACTGTCCACGCCGCCTGACAAGGCACAGAGCACGCGGCCGCCGCCGACGGTGCGGCGGATGGTCTCAACCGCCTCCGCGATGTAGGAGCCGGGGGTCCAGGTCGGCGTCAGTCCGCAGACGCGATAGAGGAAGTTCTGGAGGATCTCCCGGCCGTGCGGCGTGTGCACGACCTCGGGATGGAACTGGATGCCCAGGATCCCGCCCTCACCGGCGAAGGCCGCAAATGGGGAGTTGGCGCTGCGCGCCAGCGCCCGGAAGCCGGGCGGCAGCTTGGGCACGTTGTCGCCGTGGCTCATCCAGACCGGCATTTCAGCCGGGAGGCCGGCGAAGAGCCCGCTCGGGTCCTCGACCTCGAGGACGGCCGGACCGTACTCGCGGCGATCCCCGGGAGCGACCTCGCCGCCCAGGTGGTAGGCGATCAGCTGCATGCCGTAGCAGATGCCGAGGACCGGGATACCCGCCCTCAGGGCGGCCGGGTCGACCAGCGGTGCGCCCGGTTGGTAGACGCTGGCCGGCCCGCCCGAGAGGATCAGCGCCGCCGGGTGGCGCTCGGCCAGTTCCGACCACGGGGTGGTGCCGTTGACCAGCTCGCAATAGACGCTGGCCTCGCGGACGCGGCGCGCGATCAACTGGCTGTACTGCGAGCCGAAGTCGAGGATGAGGACCGTCGCTCTGGTGGGAGGGGCCTCTACCAAGGGCTTGGCTACTTGCCCATCCCCACATGCTGCGCGCGCTGCTGCAGCTTGCCCTCGCTGACGATCGCGGGCGCGATCACCATCTCCACCTTCTGGAACTCCTCGATGTCGCCGGCTCCGCAGACACCGAGCGCGGAGCGGAGGGCGCCGGCGAAATTCTGGGTCCCGTCGTCGACCGTCGCCGGCCCGCGCAGGATCTGCTCCAAGGAAGCCTTGACGCCGACTTCGATCCGGGTGCCGCGCGGGAGGTTGGGGTCGGGCGTGGCCATGCCCCAGTTGAAACCGCGCGAGGCGGACTCGGCGGAGCCTGCCAGGGGCGATCCGATCATCACCCCGTCGGCCCCACTGGCCAGGGCCTTGCAGAGGTCGGCGCCGATGCGCATGCCGCCATCGGTGATCACGGCGACCCGCCGGCCGGTCCGCCGGAAGTGCTCCTCGCGGGCGGCGGCCACGTCGGCGGTGGCGGTCACCTGGGGGACGCCGACGCCGAGGACGCCGCGGGTCGTGCAGGCAGCGCCTGGACCGACGCCGACCAGGATCCCGGCGATGCCCTCCTCCATCAGCTCCAACGCGGTCCCGTAATGGACGGCGTTGCCGGCCACGAGCGGGATCGGCAGCTGACGAGCCAGGTCGGCGAAGGAGAGCTGGTGGTAGGAACGGGAGATGTGGCGGGCGGTGAGCACGGTCCCCTGGACGACCAGGACGTCGGCTCCGGCCTCGACCAGGGCCTCGGCCCGCTCGGCCGCCCGGGCCGGGACGGTGGAGACGGCGCAGGGAACGCCGGCCGCTTTGACGGCACGGATCCGCTCGCTGATCAGGCGCGGCTTGACGGGCTCCCGGTAGACCTCCTGGAGGAGGGCGTTGACCTCGGCCTTGGACGCCTCGGCGATCCGCCGGATGACCGGCGCGGGATCCTCGTAGCGGGTCTGGACGCCGTCCAGGTTGAGGACGGCTAGGCCGCCCAGCCGCCCCATCGCGATGGCGAACTCGACGTCCACCACCCCGTCCATGGCCGAGCCCCAGATGGGGAGCTCGAGGCGGAGCTCGCCGAGCCGGAAGGAGATGTCGACCTCTTCCGGGTTGATGGTCACCCGCCCGGGGACGAGGGCGATCTCGTCGAAGCCGTAGGCGCGCCTGGCGCGGCGGCCGATGCCGATCTCGAGACCCGCTCCGGACACTTCCAGGTCGGTCGCGATTGTGCTCAAGGGTGTGTTTCTCCCAAAGAGGGGGGCGGGTTCCCGGGATTATAGCCAGCGCTCGGCGACGAATCGAGGACTGATTCGGCAAAGCCGTGTCGATATCCTTGGGCTGGCGAAATGATGAAGCGCCTGGAGTACCTGCGCGGGATCACCGAGGAGGAGTGCGAGGCGCTTCGCGGCCTGGGCGTCCGGCACAGCAACCAGCTGCTCCACGCCACCACCCTGGTCATCGACCGGGAGCGGATCCAGCGCCGGGCCGGGATTCCCGTGGAGCGGCTCTACGTCCTCGGACAGCAGGCAGCGCTGATGGAGATCTCGGGGCTGGAAAGGCACCTGCCGCTGGTCATGCGGCTCGGGATCACCACTCTCCGTCAGCTGGCGGCGGCCGACGCCGATGCGCTGCACGCGAGGCTCGTCGACGCGATCGGGCTGGGCGGCGCTCCCAGCCGCTCCGACGTCCAGTACTGGATCAGCCAGGCACGCTCCATCGACGTCGTCGAGGACGCGGAGGAGACGACCAAGACCCGAGTCCGCCGCTACGTCCCCTCCTAGCTGAACGCCGCGTTTCCGCGCGGAATGCAGCGCGGAACGGCATTTTCGACCTGATCCCGCGCGGAAACCGGACGGGCGTCTAGAAGAAGACTCCCTTGCGCAGCTTCAGGTTCTCGACGATCCCGCCCTGGATGGTCTCCATCACGTGGTCGTTCAAGGTCATCACCATCCGCTGGTCCTCGGCGTCTCCCGGCTCGCAGAGGTCGGTGCGAACCGGTTCGTGGAACTGGATGCGCCACTTCGACGGCAGCGGCACCATCCCCAGCGGGCCCAGCAGCGGGAAGGTCGGAGTGACGGGGAAGTAGGGCAGCCCGAAGAGCTCCGCGATCGGGCCCAGGTCGGCGATCATCGGGTAGATCTCCTCTGAGCCCACGACCGAGATGGGGATGATCGGCGCGCCGGCGCGGATGGCGGTCTGGACGTAGCCGCCGCGGCCGAAGCGGCGCAGCCGGTAGCGGTTCGACCAGCCCTTGCCGGTGCCCTTGACACCCTCCGGGAAGACCAGGACCAGCTCGTCCCGCTCGAGCAGGCGATGCGCATCGTCGGGATGGCCGACGGTCTGGCCGGTGCGGCGGAGGAACCAGGACAGGCCGGGCAAGCCGAAGAAGAAGGACGCGACCAACGCCCGCGCGTGACGCGGCTGCGGGTGCTCCTCGAAGAGCGAGGTCTTGATCATCGCCCCGTCCCAGGGCAGGACCCCGGCGTGGTTGGCCACCAGCAGCGCTCGGCCTCCGGGCGGGACGTTGGCGACGCCGGTCGTCTCGACCCGCCAGTAGTTGTGGTAGATCCAGCGGAAGACGGGCAGGAAGGATTCCGTGTACTCCGGGTCGAAGCCGAACTCGTCCACCTCGAAGTCGTTGCGCCGGACCATCTCCGCCTGCTGGTAGAGGAACTGGACGACGGCCATCATGGCGGCGAGGTCGATCACCTCCCGGCCGGTGGCCTGGCGGAGGGTGGAAGCCAGCCGGCCGACCGCTTCCAGGGCCAGCATCGGCGCTTGCTTGCGGAGGCTGCGGACCGACGCCGGCAGCTCGATCCGGGGCCGGCCCTGGCGGTCCACCGGGGTTCGCGATCGGATCTCCAGGGCGACGTCCCGGTAGAGCGATTCCAGGCGCTCTCGCTCCCGCCGCTCGGTCGTCGCCCGGGTGGCCACGCTCATCCGGCGCGGGCCAGCTCGGCGGGAAGCTCGAAGAAAGCGGCCGCCACCTCCCTCGAGCTGCGAGGCGGCCGCCAGCCGAACTCGTGGAGGAGGCTGGTGGTGTCGGCGACCTGGCCGCCGGTGACGAGCTCCAGCAGGTACTCAGGCGGCACCCGGCCGGTGATCGCCCGGTAAGCCTGCGCCTGCAGGAAGCGGCCGCCCACCGGGGGCAGCAGCGGCGCCGGCGGGCGGCCGGCCTGACGCAGCAGCTGGCTGAGCAAGATCACGCCGTGGCGTTGTAGGTGCCCGCATGGTCGGCGACCGCGGCCCGCTGCAGCGCCTCGACCGCGTCCTCCTCGGCCAGGAGCTGGATCCGGGGGTCGAAGCCGGCCACCGTCGGCGGTCGGGGCAAAGCGAGGTATTCGCTCAGCGGGCTGGGCCGGCTGCGCCGGGATCCGAGCCTCTGGCCGAGCCTGAGCACCGTCACCGTCAAGCCCGGGTTGGCCAGGTACTGGTCGTGCAGCAAGGACTCGACCTCGAGCAGGTCGCGACCGCCCGGGCCGGGGGGAGCGAATCGATTCGAGTCCTCCTCGCGGAGAAGCGAAGGCATCCTCAGCCCGCTGGCGTAGACGGCGGTCGAGGACTTGAGCACTAGGCGCCTTGCTGAGCGGGCGCCGGCCAGGAGGTTCATGGTCCCGATGACGTTGAGCTCGTGCGACGGGCGCCGGCTCTCGGTCGCGGAGGAGATGCGCAGGGCGAGATGGACGACCACCTCCGGCGCCAGCCGCCGCACCACCTCGGACGCGTTTGGATGCCGCAGGTCCGCCTTGACGAACCGCATCCGCCGCAGCCGGTAGGGCGGCTGCTCCAGGTCGAGACCGATCAGCTGTCCGGGCTTGCTGTCCGCGTCCAGCCTGCGGGCCAGGTCGGCGCCCAGCGAGCTGGCAACGCCGGTGATGAGTATTCGCCCAAGCAAGAAGCACACCCCGAGAATTCGTTGGCGAAAACTACGTGCCCACCTTACGCGCCGCGGCGCGGCGTTGCCACCGGTCTTGCCGACAAGTCGGCGAGGTTTTCAGCCGTGCGCCCCAGACAAGGCATACAAGAGGAGCGCGACGCCGGCGCCGGCCAGGATCGCGCCCCAGGCCCGCCAGTAGAGCGGCGTGATCGCCGACTCCTCCAGCTGCCGGGTCCGCCCTCGGTTCAGCAGCCGGTAGGGGAGGTGGCCGATGTCGAACCCCAGGACGATGCCGGCGGCGATCCAGACCACGGCCAGCAGGCCGGTGACGACCCGGCCGGCGTCCATCTAGGGATGCCTGCTATGGGTAGACGCCGCGGACCAGCGTCGCGTTGGCAACCTTCTGGACGGCCAGCGCGTAAGCGGCAGTCCGCATGGGCAGGCGCTTGTTGACGCTGGTGTGGAGCACCTCGTAGAAGGCGCGCGTGATGATGTGGTGCAGCTTGGTGTTGATCTCCTCGCCCTCCCAGAAGAACGCCTGGAGGTCCTGGACCCATTCGAAGTAGCTGACGATCACGCCGCCCGAGTTGGCCAGGATGTCCGGGATGACGAAGACGTCCCGGTCGTGCAGGATGCGGTCTGCCTCAGGCGTGACGGGGACGTTGGCGCCCTCGGTGATCAGCCGCGCCTTGACCCGGCCGGCGTTCTGGGCGGTGATCTGGTTCTCCACGGCCGCCGGCACCAGGACGGTCACCGGCAGCTCCAGCAGCTCGGCGTTGGTGACGTCCTCCCCGCCCTTGAAGCCACTGATCCCGCCCCGCACCTTCCGATGCTCCTCGAGTGCCTCGAGGTCGAGGCCCTTCGGGTTGTGGGCCCCGCCGCGCGAGTCGCTGACCGCGACAACCTTCAAACCCGCCTCCGTCATCAGGCGCGCCGAGCTACGGCCGACGGTGCCGTAGCCCTGGATGGCGACGGTGGGCGTCTCCTCCTGGACGTGCAGGTACTTCAGCGCCTCCAGGGTGAGGAAGGTCAGCCCTCGCCCGGGCGCCTCGTCCCGTCCCTCGGAGCCGCCCACGTCGAGTGGCTTGCCGGTGACCGAGGCGGGCACCGAGTGGCCCGCGTGCATGGAGAGCGTGTCCATGATCCAGGCCATGATCTGCGGCGTGGTCCCCATGTCGGGGGCCGGCACGTCCTTCTCGGGACCGATCAGGATCGCGATCTCGGTCGCATAGCGGCGCGTCAGGTGCTCGAGCTCCGAGAGCGAGAGGCGGTTCGGGTTGACGGCCACGCCGCCCTTGGCGCCCCCATAGGGGAGGCCGACCACGGCGCACTTCCAGGTCATCAGCATCGCCATCGCTTTGACCGCGTCGAGGGTCAGGCCCTCCTGGTAGCGGATGCCCCCCTTGGCCGGCCCGCGGCTGATGTTGTGCTGCACCCGGTAGCCGGTGAAGAGCTCGATGGAGTTGTCGTCCATGTGGACGGGGAAGTGGACCACCAGCTCCCGCTTGACCTCGCGCAGCAGGTTGCGCGTGTTCTCGGAGAGCCCGAGCACGTCGGCGGCCAGGTCGAACTGATGCTGCGCCGTGGAGTAGGCGGACTCCTGCTTCAACTCGACTGGCACGCCGCCGATACTACATCGCGGAAATGCTGACCAGAATGGGTTGGTACCCGGTTGTCGCGCTGACCGCCCTCGCCTTCGGATTCTTCTTCGCGACCCAGCTTCGTTCGCAGCTGATCCCGCCCTCCAACCAGGTCGCGCGCAACCAGGCGCTGGTCAGCACCGTGCAGCGGCTGGAGCGCGACAACGCCGGCTCCCGGGCCCGGATTGGGCAGCTGCGCGGCGAGGTCGCGGACCTGGAGAAGGTCGCGGCGCAGCGCTCCGACAGCAGTCAGAGGCTGGCCGGCGAGGTTGCCGACCTGCGAGCGCACGCCGGGCTCACGCGCGTGCATGGTCCGGGTGAGACGGTGCTGATCGGAAACGGCAAGCCCAATCCGTCGGCGCCGGCGGGCACCGCCTACCTGGTCGACGTCCAGGACGTCCAGGACGTCGTCAACCTCCTCTACCAGGGCGGGGCCGAGGCGGTCTCGGTCAACGGCCGCCGGATCTCTCCCGGCAGCCGCATCCAGGGCAGCGGCGGCGCCGTGGTCATCGACCAGGACCCGCCTCTACAGGCGCCGTTCCAGGTCGCGGCCGTCGGCAACCGAGCCCAGATGGAGGCGCTGCTGGCGGAGCCGGCCAGCCTCGGCGACTTGAAGCGGCGGCAGCGGGACTACAATCTGCAGCTCAGCTGGCAGGGCGCCGGGGATCTCTCGCTGCCCGCCTCCGACGCCACCCTGGCGGTGAGCTACGCGCATGTCCCTTGACCGCCGCCCGCGAGCGCCGTTCGTGACCGTCGGCCTGGTGGTGCTGGTGGTCACGGCGCTGACGGTGATCCAGGTCCGCAGCCAGGCCGAGGTGGCACGCAGCTTGAGCGGGCAGGACAACGCCTCCCTGGCCTTCCTGATCGACGACCTGCACAGCTCCAACGACCAGCTCGCCCAGGAGGAGCAGACCCTCGCCGGTCAGCGTGACGCGCTGCGCTCGGGTGGCGCCTCGGTCGTCGATGCGCAGCTCAGCGCGGAGGCCCAGCGCCTCCGCATCATCGAGGGCCTGGAGCCCGTGACCGGCCCGGGCGTCACGATCAGCGTCGACGCGCCGCTCAACGAGATCGACCTCCAGGACGCCGTCAACAACCTGCGCAACGGTG
>VBHN01000059.1:0-4521 GCA_005881155.1 Chloroflexota bacterium
CGGCCGCCCCGCCGGCGAGCCGGCCGGCGGTCAGACCCGTCCAGTAGAGGCTGACCAGCAGCCCGGCGGTGGCGGTCGCATAGCCGCGGCCCTGGGTCAGGACCGTGAACGACCACTGGCCTGCCGCCCACTCTGCGCCCGTGTAGAGGAAGAAGGCGAGGACGCCGAGCGCGAGTGGGACTGAAGGGCGGAGCCGTCCGCCCTGCTCGTCCGGGCGATGCGGAAGGGCGGGCCAGCGCATGGCGGCCAGCGCCCACACACCGAGCAGCGCCGTCAGGAGCGCGACCACGACCAACGCGATCCGCCAGCTGGGGTGGGTGACCAGGAGGCCGGTGACGAGCAAGGGCCCGAGCAGCGTCCCGATGCCCCAGCAGCCGTGCAGCAGCTGCATCGCGCCTCCGCTCATCCGCAGTGTGCTGTAGACGTTGATGGCGCCGTTGAGGAGGCCGGCGGCGATCCCCCAAACCACCGCGCCCAGCACTGCCAACGGCCAGTTCCCGAGCCCCATCAGCAGCAGGCCCAGCGCGTAGAGGAAGGCCCCCGCCGCAGTCGTGGTGCGGAGCCCGATCCAATCGAGGAGCCTGCCCAGGCCGAGGTTGAGGAGCAGGAAGCCGACGGTCGAGTAGACGAGCAGCAGGCCCAGCGCGGAGAGCGGTTGGTGGAGCTCGGCGCGCATCGAGGGCCAGGCGACGCCGAGCGCGCCGTCGAAGATGCCGATGACGAGGAAGGACGTGAAGCTGAACGCGGCGCGGGCGCCGGTGCTAGTAGCGGGCTTGTAGCTGATCGACGAGCTCGGCGATGGGAACCCGCACCTGCTCCATCGAGTCGCGCTCGCGGATGGTCACGGCCCGGTCATTGAGAGTGTCGAAGTCGATCGTCACGCAGAAGGGCGTGCCGATCTCGTCCTGGCGCCGGTAGCGGCGGCCGATGTTGCCGCCCGTCTGGTCGTACTCGACGCGCAGCCCGGCCTTGCGCAGGGAGTCGAGGACGTCCCGAGCGGGTCCAATCAGCTCTTCCTTCTTGGAGAGCGGCATCACCGCCACCTGCACCGGCGCCGTGTTCTTGTGCAGGCGCAGGACGACCGGCGTCTCGCCCTTCACCTCGTCCTCGTCATAGGCGTCCAGCAGGCAGGTGATCAGGATCCGGTCTACGCCCACTGCGGGCTCGATGACCCACGGGAGATAGCGCTCGTTGCTCTCCGGATCCAGGTACGTCAGATCCTGGCCGGAGTGCTCCTGGTGGGCGCGGAGGTCGAAGTCGGTGCGGCTGGCGATTCCCTCCAGCTCGCCCCAGCCGAAGGGGAACGAGTACTCGATGTCGGTGGAGGCCTTCGCGTAGTGCGCCTTCTCGTCGACGCCGTGGTCGCGCAGCCGGAGCTTCTCGGTGTCGATGCCGAGCACGTCCGTGTACCAACGCAGGCGCTCTTCTTTCCAGTGCTCGAACCACTCCTCGTCCTCGCCCGGCTTGACGAAGAACTCCATCTCCATCTGCTCGAACTCGCGAACGCGGAAAATGAAGTTGCCGGGCGTGATCTCGTTGCGAAACGACCGGCCCTGCTGCGCGATGCCGAAGGGGACGCGGACGCGCATCGAGTTGATGACGTTCTTGAAGTCGACGAACATGCCCTGGGCCGTCTCCGGCCGGAGGTAGGCGACCGAGGAGGAATCCTCGACCGGGCCGATGTGGGTCTTGAACATCAGGTTGAACATCCGGACCTCGCCCAGTGGACCGCCGCACTGCGGGCAGCGGTCGCCGGTCACGTGGTCGGCCCGCCAGCGCTTCTTGCACTCGCCCTCGCACTGGCGAAGCGGGTCGACGAAGTTCTGCACGTGGCCGGAGGCGACCCACACCTCGGGGTGCATCAGGATGGTCGTGTCGAGGCCCACGACATCCCCGCGCAGGTCGACGACGTGCCGCCACCAGAGGTCGCGCAGGTTTCGCTTCAACTGCACGCCGTAGGGCCCGTAGTCGTAGAGCCCGCTGACCCCTCCGTAGATCTCGCTGGACTGGAAGACGAAACCGCGCCGCTTGCAGAGGGCGACCACCTTCTCCATCAGCTGGTCGCGGGGAACGGTCAGGAGGGCAACCTCTCGGAGGGGGGACGTCCCCCCTGTTCGGCCGTGCTCGGCAAGGCCGTCGCGCGGCCCACCCCCCTCATCCGGCGCAGGAAGCGCAGCGAATTGAGCCTCTTGTCGAGGTGATACTCGAGCTGGTCGGCGAGGACGTCATGCACCTCGTCCATGATCGCGGCTGACAGCTTCAGCCGCCGGTAGAGGCCGACCTCGCGGGCGAAGATCACGCGCAGGACCTTGATCGCGGCTGGCGAGACGGCCGGCTCGGCGGGGTCGGAGTCGTTCGGGCAGAGGAAGCCGCCCGCCGCCGCCGAGAAAGCGTGCGCGACCTCCGCCAGCGGGCGCCCGCAGCGCGCGCACTCGGCCAGCTGCGGCGCGTAGCCCATCAGCTCCAGGGCCGCGCCTAAAAAGAAGGCGCCGGCCCGTCGCGGCTCCGGGTCGGAGGCCAGCTCGTCCAGCGCCCAGGTCGTCAGCTCGAACAGGCCCTCGACCGGGTGCCGGTCCTCGGTCATCCGCTCCGCCAGCTCCGCGACCAGGGCGGCGTGGGAGGTGCGCTCGAGGTCGGCTTCGATCCGCGGCTTCCGCTTGCGCTCGACCTGGGCGATCACGTCCAGGTTGCGCCCGTGGGCCAGGAGCACGTCGACCTGGCTGTAGACCTCGAGCGCGGAGGCGAGGCGCGACGAGGTCTTGCGGACGCCCTTGGCGATCGCGCCCAGCTTGCCGTGCTCGCGCGTGAGCAGGGTGTAGATCCGGTCAGCCTCACCGTAGTCGAGCTTGCGGAGGACGACCGCTTCGTCGCGGTACGTGCTCAGGCGAACTCGTCCTCCACGGGGACCCGTCGGTGCTCGTCGTCGGGCGGCTTGATGCCGGCTTCGAGCAGGGTCGAATGCGGCCAGTGCTCGTCGGTGGTGACCCGGACCTTGGTGACCCGGGAGCCGTTGACCTCGTCCACCTTCCAGTGGAAGGGCGGGTCTTGGAAGGTGGCCCCGGCGTCCGGGATGCTGCCCAGCATCGAGTTGAGGTAGCCGCCGACGGAGTCGTATTCGTCGCTCTCGGCGATGCCGAGCCCGAGCTTGTCGTTCAGCTCGTCCATCGAGTAGCCGCCGTCCACCACGGCCTCGTGGTCGGAGACGATCTCGAGCGGCTCCTTCTCGGCCAGGTCGTACTCGTCGCGGATCTCGCCGACGATCTCCTCCAGCACGTCCTCCAGGGTGACGATCCCGGCGGTGCCTCCGTACTCGTCGATGACGACCATCATGTGGGCCTTTTTGAGGCGCATCTCGTGGAGCAGCTCGTCGACCTTCTTCTGTTCCGGCACGGCGTTGATGGGCCGCAGCAGGCGCTCGATCCGGAACTCATTGGCATTGGTGCCGCGCACGAAAACGCGGAGCAGGTCCTTGGCGTGGACCAGCCCGATGATGTGGTCGATGTCCCTCTCGTAGACGGGCAGCCGGGTGTGGCCCTTGGACTGGATGATCTGGACGATCTCCTCGGGCGTGGCGCCCTTCGCGACGGCCACCACGTCGGTGCGCGGGACCATCACCTCGCGGACCAGCTTGTCGCCGATCTCGACGATCGACTGGATCATCTCCCGCTCTTCCTCTTCGATTACGCCCTGCTCCTCGGAGACGCTGAGCAGCGTCATCAGCTCGGCCTCGGTGACGAAGGCTCTGACATTGCCGCGGCCGGGCACCACGACCCGGCTCACCGCGGTCACGAACCAGAGGACCGGGGCGAGGATGGTCGCCAGCCTGTCCACCGTGGGAGCCATCTGGAGCGCCACCTGGTCGGCGTGGCGCACGGCCAGGGTCTTGGGTGTGATCTCGGCGAAGATCAGCAGGAAGAGCGAGAGCAGAAAGCTGATCCCGAAGTCGGCGGCGGTTCCCAGGCCGTGCGACAGGTGGGGGTGGAGAAGGTCGATCCCGATCAGCGTCGCGGCGGCCGAGGCGATGATCAGGGAGAAGGTGTTGACGATCAGCACCGTCCCCAGGAAGCGCTGCGGATCCTGCTGTAGGCGCTGCAGGATCGCCGCGCGCTGGCTGCCGTCCTCGGCGAGGTGGCGGACGCGGAGCCGGTTGACGGAGGTGAGAGCGGTCTCGGTCCCCGAGGCGATCGCCGCCAGGAAGACGCAGATGACCAATACGAAGAGCTCCACCCAGTTCTGGGTGCTCATCTCAATCTCTTCTTATCGAAACAGCTCCGAAACGCTGCGGTTCTCGTGGACGCGGATTATCGCCTCCGCGAGCAGCGGCGCGACCGAGAGCACGGTCGTCCGCTCGCCTCGCTTCTCGGGCCCGATGGGAATCGAGTCGGTGACGATGACTTCGTCGATCGGCGCCGCCAGCAGCCGGTCCCGGGCGCCGTTGGTGAGGACGCCGTGGGTGACGGCGAAGAGCACGCGACGGGCGCCGTGGTCGCGCAGCATGTTTGCGATCGCGGCCGCCGTGCC
>VBHN01000059.1:4664-23690 GCA_005881155.1 Chloroflexota bacterium
CGGCGTCCGGAGCCACCACCGTCAGCTGCTGCAGTCCGCGGGATCGGATGTGGGCGGCCAGGATCTGCTGCGCCGTCAGGTGGTCGGTCGGGACGTCGAAGAAGCCCTCGATGGCGGCGGCATGGAGGTCGAGCAGGAGCAGCCGGTCGGCACCGGCGAGGGTGATGACATTGGCGATCAGCTTGGCCGTGATCGGCTCGCGGGGCTGCGACTTGCGCTCCTTGCGGGCGTAGCCGTAATAGGGGATGACGGCGGTCACCCGCCCCGCGGACGCGCGCCGGAGGGCGTCCAGGATGATGAAGAGCTCCATCAGGTTCTCGTTGACCGGGTGGCAGGTCGGCTGAACCACGAAGACGTCGTGGCCCCGCATCGAGCCCTCGATCTTGACGTCGATCTCGCCGTCCGAGTAGCGGGTGATCCGAGGGTCGGTAAGCGGCACGCCGATCTCAGCCGAGATCTTCTGGGCCAGGTCGCGGTTGGCGTTGCCGGCGATCAGCTTCAGGGCACCCCAGGGAGACGACTCCTCGCTGGCGTACTCGACAGCGGTCGACACTCTTCCGATCACGCCTTCCTCCGTATCTGCCGGGCCGGCGCGCCGGCGACCGTAACGCCGGGCGGCACGTCTTCGAGCACGACCGAGCCGGCGCCGGTCTTGCTCCCCTTCCCAAGTCTGACGGGCGCCCTCAGCAGGGTGTCAACCCCGACGAAGGCGCCATCGCCGATCTCGGTCCGGTTCTTACGGACGCCATCGTAGTTGGCGGTGACGGTGCCGGCCCCGATGTTGACGTTGCGCCCGATGACGGAATCGCCCAGGTAGGAGAAGTGCGGAACGGCGCTGCCGGCGCCGATCCGGCTGCGGTTGATCTCGGCGAAGCTGCCGATGTGGACGTCCTCGGCGATCACGGTCCCGGGACGGATCCGCACGAAGGGCCCGCAGTCGCTGCGGTCGCCGAGCTTGACCTGACGGAGCCAGGAACGCTCGACCCGACAGCCAGCGCCGATCTGGGAGTCGGCGATGTCGGTGTGGGGGCCGATCGAGCAGCCCTCACCGATCCGGGTGGCGCCCTGGATGAAGGTGAAGGGCTCGATCACCGTGTCGCGGCCGACCTTCGCCTCCGCGGAGACCCAGGTCGAGTCGGGGTCGCGGATGGTGACGCCCGACAGCATCAGCTCCTGCAGCTTGCGCAGCCGGATAACCTTCTCGGCCCTCGCCAGCTCGACCCGGTCGTTGATGCCCAGGGCCTCCTCGCTGTCGGCGATCTCGAAGACCTCGACGTGGTTGAGCGTTCCGACCGCGTCGGTCAAATAGAGCTCCCCGGCCTTGTTCTTGGGCTCGAGCCGCGCCAGAGCCGGCTGCAGGTCCTCGGACCGGAAGCAATAGACGCCGACGTTGATCTCGTCGATCCGCCTCTGAGCGGCGGTTGCGTCCTTGTCCTCCACGATCCTCACGAACTCGCCCTTGGCGTCCCGGATGACCCGGCCGTCGCGGCGGGAGGCGTCGTGAGTCGAGCCGATGGTGACCCTGGCCCGCGCTCGCCGGTGGCGGGCGACGAGCGCCTTGATGGTCTCCGGTCGGACCAGGGCGGCGTCGGCGTTGACCACCAGCACGTCGCCGTCGAGGTTCTTCGCGGGAACCTGCGCCAGGGCGTGGCCCGTGCCGTTGGGCAGCTTCTGGTAGACGACTTCCGCCCGCCGGCCGAGGTGCTCCGCAACCTCCGGCTGGGCGGGGTTGAGCACGACGATGACCCGCTTGACACCGGCCCTGCGGCAGGCGTCGACGACCAGGTCGAGCATGGGCTTCCCGCCCACGGCGTGGAGGACCTTCGGCTTTGACGAGCGGAGTCGGGTGCCGAGGCCGGCGGCTAGGATGACAGCCGTAAGTGGTCGCTGGCTCAAATGGTCCCCCGCTTGGGGGCCTCCAGTTTAAGCGATGCGGCTTTCCACCCCGGATCGGCGCCGTACTGCTGGCGGGCCTCCTCAGCGCCGCCTGCAGCCTCGGCTCGACGGCGGGCCGTTCGAGCCCCACGCCCAGTCCACGCCCCACGGTCTCGGTCAGCCCTTCGCCCTCCGCCCCGAGCTCGTACTGGGTGCTCGCGACCCTCGGGCTCCGGCTTCACCAGGCGCCCGACCCCGCGGCGACGGTGGTGACCGTGCTTCGGCCTGGCGCGCAGCTGGACGCCACCGCGACGCAGACCATCGGGGGGACGACCTGGCTTCACGTCCACGCCCACAGCGACCCGGCCATCGACGGCTGGGTGGTCAACGACCCCGGGCTCATCACCGACATCCCGATGCAGCAACACGACGACGCGAGCCTCGGTTACTCGCTGCTCTTCCCGGCCAGCTGGACTTATTCCGCCGCCGGCGCCACCCAATCGCAGTTCACCTCGGCGGACGGTTCCCTGAAGCTGCTGGTCTCGACGGCGGACACCGTCGCGCACCTGCCGGCGGCGCCCGCCACGGCCGGCAAGGCCGACCATGAGGAGGGGCCGGTCGATGTCTACGGTAAGAGCCCGCTGATCACCTTCTACAAGCTGACGGCCGGCGGCTTCGAGCTCGACCTGAGCCTGCTCTGGGCAGCCGGCCGAGCCTACGGCTTCTCCTATCGAGAGCCGGTGGCCGACTCCTCGCTGCTGAAGCAGATCCTGGCCAGCGTCATCATCCACTGAGCCGCGGCTCGGCCCGCGCCACGGCGGTCCAGCAGGCCAGGCCCGCCGCGGCTTTCATCGCCCCCTCCTCGGTCGACGCCTCCTTGAAGAAGGCGGAGCCGCTGCCGGTCATCACCCAGCCCTCGTCGAGACCGGCCGCGAACTCGGCGAGCCGAGGTTCGACAGCCAGGGCGGCGCGAAGGAGATGATTCCGGCCCCCGCCGCCCACCTCGTCAAACCTCCGATAGACGGCTCCCGTGCTGACCTCGAAACCGGGCCAGGCGATGGCGTACCAGCCGTCCTCGTCCGGCAGCGGCTCAAGTTGCTCGCCGCGACCCCCGGCGATCGCCCGGCCGCCACGCAGGAAGAAGGGAACGTCCGCACCGAGCCGGGCCGCCACCTGGGCCAGGTCTTCGCGCTCGGGGGCCAGCTCACGGAGGACGGCCGCCGCGTCCGAGCTGCCGCCGCCCAGCCCGGCGCCCGGCGGGATTCGCTTCTCGAGCTGGATCCGGACCGATTGCCCGAGCGCGGCGGCCGCGCGAAGGGCGAGGTTCGCCTCATCTGTTGGGGCTTCGAAGCCGGTGACCTCGATCGAAGGTGGCTCCGCCTTTTCCACCATCAGCAGGTCGGCGAGCGATACGGCCTGGAGGACGCTCTCGATGCGGTGGGAGCCGTCGGGGAACCGGCCGAGCACCTTCAGCTCCAGGTTGAGCTTCGCCGGCGCCCGGAGCCGGCCGGTCAATCCAGGGACCGGAGCCCGCTCCGGTAGGCGCGGCCATTGCGCTGGTAGTGCTGGGCCGGCTTTCCGGCCCATTCGGCGGAGGAACCGGAGACCGGCTTTTTGACGGTGGCCGGGACGCCAGCGGCGAGGTGGCCCTCGGGCACTTCCTGGCCTTCCATCAGTACTGAGCCCGCCGCGAGCACGGCGCCGTCGCCGATCCGGCTCCGGTGCAGCATGACCGCGCCGGTCCCGACCAGGGCGCCCTCCCCGACCACGCAGCCCTCGATGCAGGCGAGGTGGCCCAGGCTGGCGTTGCGGCCGATTACGGTCGGCAGGCCCTCGGAGCAGTGCACGATTGCCCCGTCCTGGACGTTGCTGCCCTCCCCCACCTCGATGTAGGACTCGTCGCCGCGCAGGACGGCCCCGAACCAGACGCTGGCGCCGGCGCCGACGCGCACGTCCCCGATCAGCACCGCCGTCGGCGCGATGTACGCGTCGGGATGCACCGTGGGCCGCTTGCCTTCGAACTCGAATTCGGGCACTGAGATCGGTTGGCTATAATCCCATACCGTGATCCCCCCAGCCCGGTGGTCGACCCGTGGCTAAGCGCACCGCGTCGGCGCGCAAGCAGGCACGCGCCACCGTCGGCCGGACGCTCCGGAACCGGTCCGTCCGCTCGGCGGTGAAGACGCGGGTGGTGCGGGTCCGAAAGGCGATCACGGAGCACGCCGAAGGCGTCGTCGAACTCGGGGTGTCCGCCATCTCCAGCCTCGACCGGGCCGCCGGCAAGGGCATCCTGCATCCCAACAACGCGGCCCGCCGCAAGTCCCGGCTGATGAAGGCGCTGGCTGCTGCCGGCGAATCCGCGACCGCCGCCCCCAAGCCAACCCGGACCAAGGCGGCTGCCAAGCCGGCAGCGAAGAAGGCGGCTCCGAAGAAGACCACCGCGCGGGCCACGAAACCCGCAGCCAAGCCGGCCGCCAGGGCGGCTGCTCGGCCGGCCGCTCGGCCCGCCCCCAAGAAGCGCTAGCAGCAGCCCGCTAAAGCCGGGCTAGAACTCCGTCGAGCCCGAGCTCGGCGTCGAGCTGGCCGCTCTTGACCTCCCACTCGTAGGCGAGTAGGGCTTTCAGCCCAGCCTCGAGCCGCGCCCCCTCCACGCTCCCGGCGGCCTCAAACGCCTTCTGGATCCGGAAGGGATGCTCCGACATCGCGTTTTGCACCTCGGCCAGGGATTCGCCCCGATCGCGGCGGGCCCGCACCTCCAGCACCATCGCCAGCTGCCGGCTGAGGCGCCAGGCGATGACCGTCGGCTGCTCACCGCTACGAACCAAGCTCCGCGCGACCCGGAAGGCCTCGCCGGTCGGCCGGGGCAGGAGGCTGTCCGTGAGCTGGAAGATCTCCTCCTCGTGGCCGCCCGCCAGCAGCGCCAGTAGCGCGTCCCGGTCGAGCGGGAAGCCGGCCTCGTGATAAGCCGCCAGCTTGCGGAGCTCGGAATCGATGATTCCGAGGTCGGCCGGGCTGGCGCGCTGGACCATGGCGGCGACGCTGGGCGGCAGGCCGAGCTCGCGGGCCCGGTTTGAGGCCCAGTCGGACAGGGTCCGGCCCTTGAGCCGGACGAACTCCCTCGCCATCCCGGACTCGATCGCGGCGGCCGCCTTCAGGAGCGCGCTGCCGGCGCCCAGCCGGCCGCTGACCGTGATCAGCAGGCGGGTGGTCTCGGGCAGGTCCTTCAGCGCGCCGGCGAGTCCGTCGGCCCGGCGCGCGGCCAGCGACCGCAGCGCCACGACCCGGAAGGGGTCGAGGAACGGGAGCTGGCGGAGCGCGTCCCGCAGCCGCGCCGGGTTGATCCCGGACGGGTCGAGCGCCTCGTAACCGAAGTCCGAGACCAGCTCTGCCCGCCAGCGCTCGAGCACCCGGCGGCCCTCCTCCTCGACCAGGAAGGCCTCCTCCCCATGGAGGAGGAGAACCCGCGGGTCGGTCACAGTGCGGGGAGCCACGGGCAGATGTTAGGAGGCTCATCGCAGAGCCACCTGGATGCTGCCTTCCTGGGCGGTGCGGCGGAGGCTGCCGGCGGGAAGGTCTCGGGCAAGCCTCGCGCCGCCGCTCACCAGCAGAACCTTGGGCTGGGCTGCCTTCAGCAGCTCGGGCGCAGGTGCCGACCGCCCTTCGTCGGGGAGGAGCAGGTAGTCGCAGGGGCCGGTGAGACGGGCCGCCGCCTGGAGCTGCGCCTGCGGGTCAAGGTCGCTGAGGTCGCAGAAGGAGGGTCCGCCGGCCAGCGTAAAGCGCAGCGCGAGGTCGGCTGCCCCGGGCTCGTCCGCCGGGGCGCCGGGTTCCGGCGCCAGCACCTCCACCTTCAGCCCGGCCAGGGCCAGCCGTTCGCCCGCCTGGGCCCGAACGATCCGCGCGCCGCGCGCCGCCGCGGAAGCGGCGATCGTCCGCCAGGCTGTGCCGGCCAGGTCCGTGGCGGGCAGTACCAAGATGGCCGCTCCCCGGTCGAAGCTGGCCAGGCCGCCGGCATGAGCCAGCGACGGCGAGGTGATCACCAGGGCGGCAAGGCTGGTCTCCCAGGGCGCGAGCTGCTCGCCGAGGGCGGAGGAGAGCCGTGCCGGGCTGGGACCGCCGTCGACGAGGATGCGGCCGCCCGGGCCCGTCAGCAGCACCGCCTGGCCCTCGCCGACGTCGAGCAGCACCGCCGAGGGGGGCTGGGCGCGCCAGGCCACGACCTCACCGCCGGCGATGGCGATCGGCACGCCCGCAGCAAGCGCGAGGGCCAGCAGCCGGCGGCCACCGCCGGTCCGAAAAGCCGCGATCAGCCCGGCCAGGCCCGAGTAGTAGGCGGGGCCCAACCAGGCTGGGAAGCTGGGGACCGAGATCGCGGCGGCCGGCATAGCGGCCAGGAGGAACGCCACCTGCTCCAGGTAGGCCAGCAGGGCGGCGATCGGGGTCGCCAGCACCCGGCCGGCGTCGGGCAGCCAACCGAAGGGCGCCAGCAGCAGCCCGCCGCCGACCAGGACCGGGAGGAGCGGCAGGACGAGGGCGTTCGCCAGCGGTGCGACCGGAGAAAGGACGTGGAAGGTCGCGGCGGTCAGTGGCAACGTGCCGACCTGGGCGGCGCAGGTGACGGCGAAGGGCTCGCGGAGGACCGCCGGCACCTGCCCCAGGCGGGCCGAGATTCCCGGCGTCAGCAGCACGATTGCGGCGGTCCCCAGGAAGGAGAGCTGGAAGCCGACATCCCAGGCGAGCTCCGGCCGCCAGGCGAGCATCACGGCGCCGACGACGGCCAGCGACGTCCAGACATGGGCCGGGCGGCCGAGGCGGACGGCCAGCAGAGTGAGCCCGCCCATCGCTGCCGACCGAACCGCGGCCGGGGTGGCGCCGCCGGCCAGCGCGTAGAGGCCGACCAGGCCCAGCAGCGGGCCCAGTGACCAGCGGCCGAGGAGCGGAGCCAGGGCCACGCCGGCAAGGCGGGCGAAGACGGCGACCTTGAGTCCGCTCAGGACCAGGAGGTGGACGAGACCGGTTGCCTGCAGCGCCTGTGCCAACCGCGGCGGCACCCCGCCACGGATGCCTAAGACCACCCCGAGCAGGACCGAAGCGTGCGGTTCCGGCAGCACCGACCGGATCGCGGACTGGTAGACCGTGCGAGCCTCGGAGGGCACCTGCAAGGGCGACCAGGAAGCCGGCGTCACGCTGACCCTGGTGGCCGCCAGCTCGAGCCAGACCTGGCGCTGCGACAGGTAGGCGCGGCGGTCGAATCCGGGCCGCTCGTCGGGCAGTCGGAGGCGTCCGGTGACCTCCAGGCGGTCGCCGTAGGCGACGGCGGTGGAACCGCGAGCCCGGACCAGCAGGTTGCCGGCACCGGGGAGCGGCCGGCCGTTCGTCGATCGAAGCGAGTCCGGCTCCAACAGGACCTCGAAGCCGCCCGCGGCCGGTCGCGGATCATCGGCGGCCAGGCCCGAACCGATGACGCTGGCGCCGGCCAGCTGGGCGGCACGGATCGGGAGCGCGGGATCGGCGGGCGGCAGCTCAGCCCGGGCGAGGCCGGCCAGGGCCGCCGCCAGGGCCAGCCCCACCACGAGGGGCCGGATGATCAGGGCCAGGCCGGCGGCGGCCACCGCCAGACCCAGCGCTGCCGCGCCCAGCCAGGGACGGGCGGGCACGGCCAGGACCGCAATGCAGAGCGAAGCCGAGAAGGCGCTGCAAACCACCAACGCCGGCGTCGTCATCCCAGCGTCAGCACCTTCTTGGCGAGCGAGTAGTCGCTCTTGCTCATGCCCAGGACCGAAACCAGCTCGCTGAGGCTCGTCATGGGCCCGTACTGGTCGCGGTAGTCCACGACGGCTTGCGCCAACTCGGGGGTGAAGCCGGGGACGGCGGCCAGCTCCTCGGCGGTTGCGCCGTTGAGGGGCACTTTGGGGGCGGCCGCACCGCCCGCCGCGCCCTTCAGGAAGGGGACCTTGACCTGCTCGCCATCGCGCAACCGCCCGGCGAGGTCGGGAGTCCGCGCCGGGTCGGCGCCCGCGGCCAGGCCGCCGGCGGCGGCGATCGCGGCGTAGACGCGGTCGCCTCGCTGGAGGCGATAGAGGCCCGGGTGGACCACGGCTCCGCTGACGTGCACCAGCAGCCCGGCCGGGGGCGGAACCGCCGGCAAGGCGGCGGCCTGCGGCTGCAAAGACGCCCGCGAACCCGGCGCCGAGGGAGGTGCAAGCGCGAACGCGGCGGCCAGGATGCCGGCGCCGATCAAGGGCGGGACGACGATGAGCAACAGCCGGGGCCAGCCCGGTACCGGACGCAACATTTCGGGCCGCCATTCTCAACAGCCGGCGCCGAAAGCCGCTAGAACCCCGGTTAAGCGCTCCTCAGTGCTGCACCGCTCGCCAGCGGCGGTCCGCCAGCTCTCGGATCCTGCCGCTGCGCCGATCCCATTGGGCCCGGCGGTCAGGTATAGCTCTGCGCTCGACTGCCACGGTCAGCCACCGGCGGCGGCGGTCATGCCTCACCCGGCGCTCCGCCGCACGGCGGTCGTCAGCCTTTCCGATCCGGGTGGCCTGGCCCAGCACCTCCACCTTCGCGGCGAAGGTTTCGAACTCCTCGATGAGCTCGGCCCCAAGCTCGGGGGCGATGATGCTCACAGCCTCCAGGAACCCACCGGCGCGGTTCATCGCCTTCATCGCGACGACCATCATGCCGGACGGCTGAACGACTCCCGCGCGGTCTTGAGCCGCCCACTCGGCGGCCTGCTCGGCGCTCTCCAGCATGCTCTTGAAACGAAGCGCTGCTCGCTCCAGTCGGTCTTCCACTCGCTGCCTCCTTTGTCCGGCACTGAATGGTTAGGCCCTCGGCACCATGACGGCTTGAGCGAGACGAACTTGCGACAGAGACGATATCTCAATCCCACGCCTCCTTCGTAGACTGGCCGTTGGCGGAACCAACTGGGGAGTGGCCAAGTGGTAAGGCGCCGGTCTTTGGAACCGGTATCGGAGGTTCGAACCCTCCCTCCCCAGCCAGAGGAAACGATCGACCGCAGGGGGTCGGCCGCGGTCAGCCGCTCGCGGGCCGGTCCTGCGCCCGGACGCCGTCCGGCTCGGGGTCAGCCGTCGCGGCGCTCGTGCCGGACCTGGTAGGGAGGGTTCGGCGGCGGAGGCGCCGCCTCGTAGCCAGAGCGCGAGGCAGCCTGTTCCTGCTCCTGCTGGCTGGTCGCGGCCAGCACCTCCATCTTGGCGGTGGCGCCGCGCCCGGTCTTGTACCACCTCTCCCACATCTGGGCTGCGACCTCGCGGCCGCCCAACCCGAAGGCGAGGGCGGCGGCGAGCGCGATGGCTCCGACGATGGCGGTGAAGAGCGTGTCGACCATGGTGGAAGCGATGCCCACCTGGTGCAGGGCGACCAGGACGGCGAAGCTGAGGATCCCGAAGCGGGCCACGACGGCCAGCAGGTTGGGGTTCTGGAAGCCCATCTCGCCGGCGCCGCCACGCACGACGTTGGCCGTGAAGTTGGCGATCAGAGCGCCGATCATCACCACCACCAGCGCCACGACCAGGTTGGGGATGAAGAGGACGATCGAGTTGATCAGGCCGGTCACCGCGGAGAGGTGCATGGCCTCGGCGGCCAGCTCCACGAAGATCAGGCGGATGAACCACTTGATCAGCTCGGCCAGGACCATGGAGGCGCTCGCCTCCCGAGCGCCCGACAGGTGGATGAAGCCGGTCACGCCGGTCCGCTGGGCGACCGTCTCGAAGCCGATGCGGCGCAGCAGCGTAGCCGCCAAGCGGGCCACCAGGTCCGCCAGGAACCAGCCGATGATCAGCAGGATGATGGCGCCGACCAGCGCCGGAAGGAAGGACAGGACGGCCACCAGGGCCGCCGTGACGGAGACGAGCAGCGCCTCTCCGAAGCTGGTTACCTGTGGCATTGGTTCGAGCTCTCCTTTGGGGTGGGCTGCGGCCGGAAGAGCCGAGCCTGACTGGACTAACTCGACTATATAACGTGATGCCTGGACTATCAAACAATGGTCCCCGGCGGGCGCTGAACTCGGACCTTCTTTTTAGATCCGCTCCAGCTCCGAGAGCAGCCCGCGGTAGGTCGCCAGCTGCTCGGCCTCCTCCACTCCGTACCAGGGCACGCTCAGCGCCAGCCGATCGGCGTGGGGCGCCCAGCGGCGGATGCCGGCGGCGACGTCATCGAGCGTGACCGCGGCCAGCAGGTCCAGCACCTTGTCCTCGATCAGCTTCTGGGCCGCAGCACGGCGGCGCTCGGCGATGGCGGTGAGGATCGCGTCGGCTTCCTCCTTGAGTCCCGCGTGATCGAGGACGCGGCGGTAGCCGGGAACGATGTAGGCGGTCGGCTGGCGGGCCAGCAGCTCGCGGGTCGGCGCGACGACGATCGAGAGCAGGACGACGGGTTCCGGACGGCCGGCGCCGGCGGCGCCCCGGGAGAGGGCCGGCCGGATGACCTCGTCGAGATAGGCCTCGGTCGAGAGCATGTGGGCGGCGAAGCCATCCGCACACTCGCCGGCGATCGCCGTCATGACCGGGTTGACGCCGGCCACGTAGATGGGCGGCTCGGGCCAGCCGGCGTCCTCGCCGGGCATGAAGACCGGCTGCTTGATCCTGTAGTAGTCGCCCTCGTAGCGGCCGTGTCCTTCCCGGTAGGCCTTGAAGCAGGCGCGGACGGCCTTCACGTAGTCGCGCAGCATCGGACCGGGATGCTCGGCGGAAACGCCGAAGCGGCGCTCGAGGGTCCCCTTGACCTGGCTGCCGAGGCCGAGCACGAACCGGCCGCCGCTCCAGCCGGCCAGGTCCCAGGCGGCCTGGGCGGTGGCAGCCGGGGAGCGTGCAAAGGCCACCGCCACGTTGGTGCCGACCTCGACGGCCTTGGTGGTGGAGAGGGCGGCGGCGCTGAGGAGGTAGGGCTCTCGACGGACGTCGGCGATCCAGACCGCCTCAGCGCCGGCGGCCTCCGACTCTTCGGCCAGCCGCTGGGCCTGGCCCATTCCGACTCCACCCGGCAGCATCACCCCCGGCCGCCGCGCACCTAGAGCCACCAAGCCCTCCCCCAAACAACCACCCACCCACTCTGGGGGTTGTCTCGATTGCGTCGTCCGGAGGGTATTGGGTGCGGGCCGGGCGGGCCAAGCACCCCGGTTAAGGGACCAGGTTGATCAGCTTGTCGGGAACGTAGAAGACACGGCTCGGCTTGTCCCCGTTCAGGAAATGCGCCACCCGCTCGCTCTGCAGCGCGCGCTCCAGCGCCTGCGCCTCGCTCAAGCCGCGCGGTACTTCCAGCGCCTCCCGACGGACGCCGTTCACCTGCACAACCAGGGTCACCGTGGGGTCGGTCGCGAGGGCCGCCTCGTACTCGGGCCAGGCCGCGTCCGCGGCCAGTCCCACACCGCCCGTCCGCTCCCACAGCTCCTCGCCCAGGTGGGGCGCCATCGGGTTCAGCAAAAGCACCAGGGTCCGGACCGCGAAATCCCAGGCCGCAGCGCGCGAACCCCCGCCCTGCAGGTGCTCTTCAAGCGCGTTGGCGAGCTCCATCAGCGCCGCCACGGCGGTGTTGAAGCGGTAGCCCGCGTAATCGTCGGTCACCCGCTTGATCGCCTGGTGGGTGCGCCGCGTCAGCAGCTCCTCGGTCGCGCCCGACCGCGTCACCGAGAACGACTCCGGCTCCAGCGCGAGGCGCCAGACCTTCTGCAGGAAGCGGACGGGGCCGGCGATGGCACGGTCGGACCATTCGGCGTCGTCCTGAGGAGGCGCCAGGAACATCAGGTAGACGCGGCCGGCGTCCGCGCCGTCATTCTCGACCATCTGCTCGGGCGCGATCCCGTTGCCCTTCGACTTCGACATCACCTGCCCGTGGCGCTTCAACATGCCCTGCGTGAAGAGGCGCGTGAACGGTTCCACCACGTCGCCCACCATCCCCTGATCGAAGAGGAACTTCTGGAAGAAGCGCGAATAGAGCAGGTGCAGGATGGCGTGCTCAACGCCGCCCGTGTACTGGTCGACCGCCATCCAGTGCGCCGCCAGCTCGGGGTCAAACGGCAGCCGCTCCTCGTGCGTGCTGGTGTAACGCAGGAAGTACCAGGAGGAATCGATGAAGGTATCCATGGTGTCCGTGTCCCGCTGCGCGTCACGACCGCAGCGCGGGCACTTGGTCTGGTAGAACTCGGGGTTGTCGGCCAGCGGCTTGTTCTCGGTGGGCAGCACGACCGGCAGCTGCTCCAAGGGCACCGGGACCAGACCGCAAACCTTGCAGTGCACGATCGGGATCGGACACCCCCAGTAGCGCTGCCGCGAGATCAACCAGTCGCGCAAGCGGTAGCGGGTGACGCGCTTGCCGATGCCGCCCTCCTCCAGGTGCTTGGCAACTGCGTCAAACGCATCCTGGCCCGAAAGCCCGTCGAAGCGGCCGCTGTTCACCATCCGGCCGTGGCCGGTGAAGGCGGCCTCGCCGACGCCCTGCTTGCCGGACTCGGGCGCGATCACCTCCACGATGGGCAGCGAGTACTCACGCGCGAACTCGAAGTCCCGCTGGTCGTGGCCGGGCACGGCCATGATCGCGCCGGTGCCGTAGCCCATCAGCACGTAATCGGCGACCCAGATCGGGATCGCCTCGTCCGTGAGCGGGTTGAGCGCGTAGCCGCCCGTGAAGACGCCGGTCTTCTTGGTCGCCGTCGAGAGCCGCTCGATCTCGGTCTCGCGCTTGGCCCGCTCGACGTACTCGCGCACCTCAGGGAGGCGCTCCCGCTCGGTGACGCGCTCCACCAGCGGGTGCTCCGGCGCCAGGACCATGAAGGTGACCCCGAAAAGGGTGTCCGGCCGCGTGGTGTAGACCCGCAGCGGCTCCGCGAAGCCCCGGACCTTGAAATCCACCTCCACGCCCTCCGAGCGCCCGATCCAGTTCGCCTGCATGGTGCGCACGTGCTCCGGCCAGCCCTCGAGCAGGGCGAGATCGTCCAGCAGGCGGTCCGCGTAGTCGGTGATCTTGAGGAACCACTGCTCCAGGTCCCGCTTCTCCACCGGCGTGTCGGGATGCCGCCAGCAGGCGCCGTTGATCACCTGCTCGTTGGCCAGCACGGTCTTGTCGATGGGGCACCAATTGACCAGCGACAGGTGCCGGTAAGCCAGGCCCTGGTCGATGAAGAGCAGGCACAGCCACTGCGCCCAGCGGTAGTAGTCCGGCAGGCAGGGCGATGGCGATGTTGGCAAGCGTCTCCGTCTCCGGGTGCGTCCCCTTGGCGATGGCGGCGTTCTCGGCGGGGAGGCCGAAAGCGTCCCAGCCGAACGGGTTCAGGACCTCGAAGCCGCGCATGCGCATGAACCGCGAATAGAGGTCGCCGATGACGTAGTTCTTCATGTGCCCCATATGGAGCTCGCCGCTCGGGTAGGGGAACATCACCAGGTTGTAGTACTTGGGCTTCGGTGAGGAGTCCGAGGCGCGCATGACCCCGGCTTCCAGCCAGCGCCGCTGCCACTTCGGCTCGATCTCCTGGGGGACGTACCCCTTTCGCTTCACCTGCTCCATTCGAGTTGAAAGTTCAGATGTTACTAGCGAGGCCGGGGACCGCTTGGACGGCCCTCACGGCGCCGGTAATCTACCGCCTCGAGCCGCGAGCGCCTCGTGGCCGACGATCGCCAGCAGCACGATTCCCGCGCCGACGGCCTGGACGAAGCCGAAGCGCTGACCCGCCAGCAGGATCGCAGCGACCAGGGCCCAGGTCGGCTCGGTCGCGAGGATCAGGGCGGTCCGGCTGGCGGAGAGGTGGGCCTGGGCCCAGGTCTGGATGAAGAAGGCCACCGCGGAGGCGAGGACCGCGGTCACGCCGATCGCGAACCAGACGCTGCCGCCGGGCGGCCGGAGCTGGGGCAGCGCCGAGCCGCCGAAGAGAGCCGCCGCGGTAAGCATCTGGACCATCGCCAGGGGCGCCGGCGCCAGGCCCGGGGCGAATCGGCTGAGCAGGACGATGTGGACCGCGAAGCAGAGCGCGCAGGCGATCACGAGGAGGTCGCCGAGCTGCGGGAGCGCCAGGCCGGAGCCCGTCAGCAGCATCGTGCCGGCCAGCGCCGCGACCGCCGCCAGGATCGTCCGAGGCGGGATCGCAACGCCGAAGAGGCCGTCGATCAGCGGGGTGAAGACGACGAAGAGCCCGGTCAGCAGCCCGGCGTTGCCCGGGCTGGTCGTCTGCAGCCCGACGGTCTGGAAGAGGTAGCCAAGGGCCAGCGCGACGCCGATCGGTACTCCCGCTCGCAGGATCCTCCAGCCGGGCGGCCTGCGGACCACCGCGACCATCACCAGCGCCGCGATCGCGAACCTGATCGCCAGGAAGGGGAGGGTCGGATACTGTGAGATCGCGTCCTTGACCAGCACGAACGTCCAGCCCCAGACCGCAGTCACCAGGACGAGCAGGAGAACGTAGATCAATGGACCAGCTCTGGGCGCCCTGGCGGATGGCCTACATCGGCGGCCAACCGGAGCCCGGCTGTCTGTTCTGCCGCGTGCTTGCCGACCCCGCCAAGGACGAGGAGAACTTCGTCCTCTTCCGCCCGGCCGGCGCGCTGGTCATGCTCAACAGGTTCCCCTACAACAGCGGCCACCTCCTGATCGCGCCCATCCGCCACACCGGCGAGCTGGCCGAGCTGGCCGCGGACGAGGTCGGCGCCCTGATGTCCGCTCTCCAGCGGATGCTGACCATCCTCGGGGAGGTGGTGACCCCCGACGGGTTCAACCTCGGCGCCAACCTCGGCCGGACGGCCGGCGCCGGCATCCCCGATCACGTCCATTTCCACGTCGTCCCGCGCTGGAACGGTGACACCAACTTCATGCCCGTGCTGGCCGAGACCAAGGTCATCAACGAGCATCTGATGGCAACCGCCGCCAAGCTCCGGGCGGCCCTTGCCGCCGGCTAGCCGCAGCCTTCGGCTGCTCGCCTTCGCGATCCCGGCCGCGCTGGCGGTTTCCGCGGTGCAGCCGCTGCTCGCAGCCTTCACCCAGCAGGTCAGCCTGCTCTGGGCGTTGGAGCTGGCGGCCCCGAGCCTGCTGGTGGCGGGTTTGCTGATGGTGGCCGGCCGGCTCACCGACCGCAAAGGCGATGCACAGCCGCCGTGGTATTCGGCCTGGGCGCTGCTGCCGGGGGCGTTCCTGCTCGCCGGCGCCGCCTCCATGTGCCTCTTCGGCGCCTTCGTCGAGATCCCGCAGATTCGTGTTGTCTCCTGGGAGCTGCTGCCGGTGGGCGCGATCGGCTGGGCCGCCGCGCTGGTCTGGGTCAGGCGCGCCGCCAGGTGAGGCGGCCGCCGACGGCGGTGGCGACCACGCCCTTGCCGTCGACGATGGTCAGGTCGGCGTAGAGGCCGGGCGCGAGCCGGCCCAGCTTCCGCTCCATCCCCGCCGCGTAGGCGGCGCCGGCCGTGTAGGCCCGGAGCGCGGTGGGCCTCGTCACGGCCAGCTCCGGGTGCCAGCCGGCCCGCCGCCGCCAGCTCGTGGCCGCGTCGATGCCCAACAGAGGTGAGACGTCCTCGACCGGCGCGTCCGACCCGAAGGCGAGCACAACGCCGGAGTCGGCCAGGGGCCGCCACGCATACGAGTAAGCCGTGCGCCCGGCCCATTCGCGGTCGGCGATCTCGCGGTCGGCGACGGCGTGGATCGGCTGCATCGAGGCGATCGCGCCGAGCGGCTTGAACCGCGGCACGTCCGCCGGGTGGACGCACTGCGCGTGCTCGATCCGCGGCCGCCAGTAGCGCCAAGCGCCGGCCAGGGACTCGAGCGCGTCCAGCGCGCGGCGGACGGCGCCATCGCCGATGGCGTGGAGGCAGACGTTGAGCTGGGCTGCGGAGCAGCGGCCGACCAGCTCAACCAGCTCGTCCTGCGGAAGCACGGGCATTCCGGTCCCGTCCAGCATCTCCGCCGTCCGGCTGCCCAGCGAACCGTCCAGGAAGGCCTTCACGCCCCAGATCCGGAGCCGGTCGTCGCCCCAGCCCGAGCGGATGCCGATCCTCTCGGCGGCGGCCAGCTCCGCCGCCGGGAAGTTCCAGGTCACCCGCAGGGGCAGTCGTCCGGCGGCGTGCAACCGCTGGAAGGAACGAAAGGCGCGCGGCGTGTCCATGGTGTGAACCGAGGTCAGGCCCTTGGCCGCCAGGGCTCGGAGCGCGGCCGACATCCCTCGATCGAACTCGGCCTCGGTCGGTTCCGGGACCGAGCGGCGGGCGACCGCGACCATCGCCTCCTTGACCGTGCCCGGTGGCCCCTGGTCCTCGTCCCGCAGCCCGGCGGCGCGGATGGCGGAGTGGCTGAGCCAGGCCGAATGGCCGTCCTTCCGGGTCAGGATGGCCGGCCGGCCGCCGGCCGCCTCGTCCAGCTCTTCCGGTCGGGGCCAGGAGGGATCGTCGCGCCAGCCGTCGTTGTACCAACCGCGGCCGACCAGCCAGGCGTCCTTCGGCAGTCGCGCCGCCCAGCGTCGCACGCGCTCCAGAGTGGCGCGCCGGGTGGGCACGTCCTGGAGGTCGACGGTCAGGTTGCGGAGCGCGAGCCACTCCAGATGCAGGTGGGCGTCGTGGAGGCCGGGGAGCGCCTTGCCGGCGACCTCGAACACCTCGGCGTCACGACCCGCTGCCGCTGCAGCCGCCGGCCCGACGGCCAGGATCCTTCCGTCGGGCCCTGCGGCGACCTCGAGTGAGGAGCCCCTGAAAAGGGTTGCCCTCACCGGCGATCCGGACTCAAGCGCTGGATCACAGCCCGTAGGTCTTGGCGATGATCTCCTTCATGATCTCGTCGGTGCCGGCGCCGATCCGGGCCAGGCGGGCATCCCGCCAGGCCTTCTCGACCGGAAATTCACGCATGTACCCGTGGCCGCCCAGGATCTGTATGGCGTCGTCGGCGACCTCGACCGCGATCTGGGTGGCCATCAGCTTGGCCTGGGAGATCTCCCGGACCGGGTAGTCGCCCTGGTCCCAGCGAGTCGCGCACTCATAGACGAAGGCCCGGATCATGTTGACCTTGGTGGCCATGTCGACCAGCTTGTGCTTGATCACCTGGTGCTCGGCGATCGGCTTGCCGAAAGCGCGCCGTTCCTTGGCGTAGTCCATCGCGTACTCGAATGTCTTCTGGGCGCCGGCCACCGCTCCGCAGGCCGCGATAAGACGCTCGCCCTGCAGCTCCCACATCAGCTGCTTGAAGCCCTCGCCCTCCTCCCCGATCAGGTTGTCGAGCGGGACCCGGCAGTCTTCGAAGAGGAGCTCGGCCGTGTCTGAGGAGTGCATGCCGAGCTTCTCCAGGGTGCGGGTGACGCTGAAGCCGGGGCTGGTCTTCTCGACCAGGATCAGGTTGTAGCCCTTGTGGCCGCGCTCGCGGTCGCCCTTGGTCACCAACAGGGTCCAGCTCGCGCGGGCGCCGTTGGTGATGAAGATCTTGCGGCCGTTGATCACCCATTCGTTGCCGTCCTTGCGGGCGATGGTTTGGATGTTGGCCAGGTCCGAGCCCGCGTCCGGCTCCGTCATGGCGATGGCGGCTATTGAGTCGCCGCTGATCGCCGGAGCCAGCCACTTCCGCTTCTGCTCCGGCGTGCCGAACTTGTTGAGTGGAGGCGTCGCCATCTCGGTCTGAACGGCGATCGCCATCCCCAGCCCGCCGCAGCCGGCGCGCGCCATCTCCTCCTCGAGAACGATCGCGCTGAAGTAGTCGCCGCCCTGGCCGCCGTATTCGGGGTCGTAGCGCAGGCCGAGCAGGCCCATCTCGCCGAAGCGCTTGAAGATCGAGTCCGGGAACAGCGTCTGCTCCCACTCGGCGAGGTGGGGGCGAACCTCTTTTTCCAGGAATCGCCGGATGTGGAGCCGGAGCTCCTCGTGCGCGTCGGAGAAGTACATGGGGCCAAGTCTAGGTTCGCCGGAACGGCGGTTCGGGCCCATCCGGTATGATCCCTCCCGGCTTGGGGCCCCGGTCCTAACTCGCCCTATCCGCCTGTCTTAACGAAATTTGGAGCTGGTTTTTGGGTTCGGTCATCAAGAAGCGGCGCAAGAAGATGCGCAAGCACAAGCACAAGAAGATGCTTAAGAAGACCCGGTGGCAGCGCCGGGCGCACGCCTAACTCAGACGTCCCAAAGTCAAGCTGCCGCTTCCCAATCCGAGTCGAACCTCGCCCCGTAAGCCGCAATGGCGGCGCGGTCGTCGGTCTCGACGTCCAATTCGTGATTGACGTCGAGCCCGTGCCGGCTCCAGTTCGCCGAGCCCAGCAGCAGCCGGGCATCGGCGAGCACCGCCTTCGCGTGCAGCTTGGCCCCCGGTGGCGGCCGGTACCAGCGGACCTCGGGACCTGCTCGGCGCAGCTGTGCGAACGCGGGACGGTTGACGTCCTGGCCCGGGTCCAGGAGCACGCGGACGCGGACGCCTCGCCAGGCCGCCGTCTCCAGCAGGAGCAGCAGGTCGGGGTCGGTGAGGTCGAAGACCTCGGCCTCGATGCGTGCTCGCGCCTCGCCGAGCCGGCCGCCTAACAGCCGGCGGATCTCGCTCCCGGGCGCCGTTTGTGCGATCGAGCCGTTTTCGATTGGAAGCGGCCGCGGAAGCCCGCCCGCCAGCGCCCAGTCCTGCTCGAATACCGCGGCCAGCCGCTGGAGCTCGGCCGGCTGGGCGAGCCAGAGCGCGTAGTCGTGGTTGCGATCACTGTGCAACCCCCAGTTCATGCCTCCCAAGACGGCCCGGCCGTCGCCGACCAGCAGCTTCACGTGGTCGATCTGGCCAAGGCGGTCGTCGACAGGGTAGAAGCGGACCGGGACGGCCGCGGCCAGCAGCCGCCGCCCCGTCGAGACGGTGTCGGCCACGGTCGGGTCGAGCACCAAGCGCACCTCGGCGCCCCTCGCGCGGGCCGCGATCAGCGCAGCCTCGAGGTCGGGTCGGCCGAACTCGTACATCTCGACCAGGACGCGCCACCGGGCGCCGGCGATGGTCTTCGCCACCGGCGTGAAGATGGCCGCATCCATCCAGAGACCGCCAGCGCCCTGAGGTGCCGGCGGCGGAACCCCGGCGCAAGAGGCGATGGCCAGCAAGGTCAGAAGGAGAGCGAGGAAGCGCATCGAATCGGAAGTCTCGGACAGCGAGCGCCGGCCTCCAACCAGGCCGGTTAAGAGGACGGCAGCTCCTCGATCGCGGCACCCACTCCAACTCCCAGCAAAC
>VBHN01000060.1 GCA_005881155.1 Chloroflexota bacterium
ATGATCGAGGGCGTGCGCGAGTCTGCGCTTGTGGCTGGCCTCATCGAGGCGGAGCGCTTCGATGCCGGCGTCCGCGACCTCTACCGAACGACCGAAGCGGACGGCGTCTTCTGCTACACGTTTTTCAAGGGCGTGGCGAGGCGCGGGGCCTGACGCCCCGCGCCAAGGCCGGGTCGTTGGGCTCCTGCGAAGCGGGATGTCGCCCGGCCGTTTGAGCTGTTTGGAATCGACGCCTGACGCCGCGCCGAGGGGGGAGTTTTGGAAGAGAGGGCCTGCCCCCTCTTGCCTGCTAGAGCGGGATGTTGCCGTGTTTGCGCGGCGGCGGCTCGACCCGCTTGTTGAGGCAGAGCTCTAGCGCCCGCACCAGCAGGCGGCGTGTCTCCCGTGGCTCGCAAACGTCGTCGATGTAGCCGCGCTCCGCCGCGACGTACGGATTCGCGAAACGCTCCAGGTAGTCGGCGACCAGCTCCTTGCGTCGTTGGTCGGGGTCCTTCGCCGCCGCGAGCTCCCGCTTGTAGATGATGTTGACAGCGGCCTCGGGCCCCATCACCGCGATCTCACCGGTCGGCCAGGCCAGGTTCAGGTCCGCGCCCAGCTGCTTCGACGCCATCACGCAGTAGGCGCCCCCGTAGTCCTTGCGCGTGATCACGGTCAGCTTGGGCACAGTAGCCTCCGCGTAGGCGTAGAGCAGCTTGGCGCCGTGCCGGATGATGCCGCCGTATTCCTGCGCGGTCCCCGGCAGGTAGCCGGGTACGTCCACGAAGCTCAAAAGCGGGATGTTGAACGCGTCGCAGAAGCGGATGAAGCGCGCGGCCTTGACCGAGGCGTCGATGTCGATGGCGCCGGCCAGGACCCTGGGCTGGTTGCCGACCACGCCCACCACGTGACCGTTCAGGCGGCCGAGCCCGACCACGATGTTCTGCGCGAAGAAGGGCTGGACCTCCAGCAGCTCACGGTTGTCGAGGATCCTGATCAATACCTCGCGCATGTCGTAAGGCAGGTTCGGCGAGGCGGGAATGATCGTCTGCAGCTCCGGGTCGGCTCGCTCGGGGTCGTCGGTGGTCGGCCGGTAGGGAGGCTTCTCGCCGGAATTGGCCGGCAGATACGAGAGCAGGCGCCGCACCTCCCGGTAGCAGTCCCGCTCGTTGGGCGGCAGGAAGTGCGCGACCCCCGACCGCACGCCGTGCACCTCGGCGCCGCCGAGCTGGTCGAAGGTGACGTGCTCGCCGGTCGTGACGCGCACCACCTCCGGCCCGGTGATGAACATGTGGCCGACGCCGCGCACGATGAAGATGAAGTCGGTTATCGCCGGCGAATAGACAGCGCCGCCGGTCGTCGGGCCGGCGATGACCGAGATCTGCGGCACCACGCCCGACGCCCGCACGTTGCGGAAGAAGATGTCCGAGTAGCCGGCCAGGGCCGCCACGCCCTCCTGGATCCGCGCGCCGCCGGAGTCGTTGATGCCGATGATCGGGACCCGGTCGCGAAGCGCCAGCTCCTGGACCTTGACGATCTTGGCCGCGGTCGTCTCACCCAGGGAGCCGCCGAGCACCGTCGCGTCATAGGCATAGACGGCAACCGGGCGCCCGTCGACCGTGCCGAAGCCGGCGACGACACCGTCGCCCGGCACCCGCCTGTCCTCCATCCCACGAAGGAGCCTCGGTCGAGGAGAAGATCGATCCGGGCCCGTGCCCCCAATCGGCCCTTGGGCTCGCCAGAGGCGTGGATCGCCTCGTAGCGGCGCTTGCGGAACTGGTTGATCTTCTGCTCGGACACCGAGGCGCGTTCGAGCTCGGGCGCCTCCAGGTTGGGGACCGGGCGGCGGGTACGCTTGACAGCACTCAATGCCACCTTGGGCTTGCGCTCCGCCATCGCCAATCATTATCGGAGTGCCATGAGCCGCCTGATGCGGGCGTCGCCGCTGGCCCTGGAGAGGAGCATCACCCTCCACCAGCTGCGGGTCTTCAAGGCCGTAGCCGACAACCTCAGCTTCAGCGCCGCCGCCCACGACCTGCGTCTGAGCCAGCCCAGCGTCTCCTACCAGGTCAAGGAGCTGGAGCGGGCGGTGGGGATGGACCTGCTCGACCGGCTCGGCAAGCACGTGGAGCTCACCCAGGCCGGCCACCTCCTCTACGGCTACGACCGCCAGACCCTGAACGTGATCGACGAGGCCGCCGTGGCGCTGGGCGAGCTCCAGGGCCTCTGGCGCTGGGGGCCTTCAAGAAGCTGCATCCCGGGCTGGCCATCAGCCTGGAGATCGGGAGCCGGGGCGTGGTCCAGGAGAAGGTGCTGAAGAACGAGCTCGACCTGGCGGTCGTGGGGCCGCCGCTGAAGGACGCCGACCTGGTCGTGGAGCCGTTCATCTTCGACGAGCTGGTGGTCATCGCGCCGCTCGAGCACCCGCTGGCCCGGCGCCGCGGCCTGAGCCTCAAGGACCTCAAAGACGAGCCCTTCCTGATGCGCGAGGACGGGTCAGGCACCCGCTTTGCGGTCGAGAAGGCCGCCCGCAAGGCCAACGTGCGGCTCGAGGTGGGCATGGAGCTGGGTTCCAACGGGGCCATCAAGCACGCGGTGGAAAGCGGGCTGGGCCTGGCCATCCTCTCGCGCTACGCGGTGGGGCTCGAGGAGACGGCGGGCAAGCTCGCCATTCTTGACGTCGACGGCTTCCCCATCCGCCGGCAGTGGCACATCGTCCACCTCCGGCGCAACCGCCTGGCCACGCCGGTGGCCGGGTTCATCGACTTTCTGCGCTCGGGCACCTGGGGGATGCCCGGCGTCGTCGAGCAGGACGGATATGTGGTTCCCCCTGACGACTAGTTGGAGGTGGCGACCAAATGGCGCTGAACGACAAGGTCTCTTTCACCTGGATCGGCCACGGAACCTGGCTGGCCACCACCGCGGAGGGTGTGACCCTCTTCCTGGACGCCTGGGTGATGAACAACCCGGTCGCGCCCGAAAACCTTAAGAATCCCGAGCGGGCGGACCTCATCGCCATCACGCACGGGCACTTCGACCACATCCACGACGCCGTCGAGCTCGCCAAGAAGCACAACAGCAAGGTCCTGGCCATCCCCGAGACGGCCGGCTGGCTGGGCAAAAAGGGCGTCGAGAACGTGGTCGGGTTCAACAAGGGCGGGACGGTCGAGGTCGAGGGGATCAAGTTCTCGATGACCCACGCCGAGCACAGCTGTGGGATCACCGACGGTGACCAGGTGATCTACGGCGGCGAGGCGGTCGGCTACGTCATCGAGTTCGAGAACGGCTTCAAGATCTACTTCGCCGGCGACACCGACGTGTTCGGGGACATGGCGCTGATCCGCGAGCTCTACGAGCCCGAAGTCGCCTTCCTGCCGATCGGCGACTGGTACACGATGAGCCCGCGTCGAGCTGCCAAGGCCGCTGAGCTGCTGGGCGTGAAGACGGTGGTGCCGATGCACTTCGGCACCTTCCCGATCCTCACCGGCAAGCCGGCAGACCTCCAGAAGCTGGTCGGGTCGGGCGTGAAGGTCCTCGACATAAAGCCTGGCGACACGGTGTAATCTCGCTTACGCCGAGCAGAGAATGAAGTACCGCTACTCGAAGTGGGACGGGACGCAGCAGCCCTTCCCGCTGGACGCCGACACCGTCCTGGAGTCGATCTCCGACGACCTGATGTCGCACGGGGACCTGAACGGCGCCCTCCAGCGGCTCTATCGCTGGGGCTCGCAGGAGATGCCGGGGCTCGACGAGCTGACCCGGCAGCTCCAGGACCTCCGCGAGCGCGAGCTCTCCCGCTACGACCTCGACAGCGTGGTCGAGGACCTGAAGGAGAAGCTCCAGGAGGTGGTCGACACCGAGCGCGACGGCATCAAGGAGCGGGTCGATCAGGCTCAGCGCTCGGACGGGCCGGAGCGAAAGCTGCTGGAGAAGCTGGCCAAGCAGCGCCGGGACCAGCTCGATCGCGTCCCGGACGATCTCGGCGGCCGGGTCAAGGCGCTCAAGAACTACGAGTTCATGGTGCCCGAGGCGCAGCAGAAGTTCGACGAGCTGATGCAGAAGCTGCAGCAGCAGATGCTCGACCAGATGTTCCAGGGCATGAAGGAGTCGATCCAGCGCATGACGTCCCAGGACCTCTCCGAGGTCAAGGAGATGGTCAAGGCGCTCAACCAGATGCTGCAGGACCGCGCCAACGGCTCCAACCCGGACTTCAAGTCCTTCATGGACCGCTTCGGCCACATGTTCCCGCCGGGGATCGAGAACCTGGACCAGCTGCTGGAGCACCTGCAGCGCCAGATGGCGCAGATGCAGTCGCTGCTGCGCTCGATGTCGCCCGAGGCGCGCGAGGAGCTGATGCGGATGATGGACGAGCTCCTCCAGGACGACTCGCTGCGGCTGGAGCTGGCCAAGCTGGGCGCGATGATGGAGGCGCTGATGCCGCCCTCGGACCTCTCCGAGCGGTATCCCTTCTTCGGCGAGGAGCCGACCACGCTGCAGCAGGCGATGGGCCTGATGGACCGCCTCCAGGGCATCGATCGGCTGGAGTCGCAGCTGGAGCGCGGCTCCTTCCGGCTCGACGACGTTGACCGCGGCCTGGCCGAGGACCTGCTCGGCTCCGATGCCCGCAACTCGTTGAACCAGCTCCGCCGGGTCAGCGAGCTGCTCGAGAAGGCCGGCTACGTCGAGCGTCGGGGACGCGGCCTGGAGCTGACGCCGAAGGGCATGCGGCAGATCGGCAAGAACGCGCTCAAGGACATCTTCGACCGGCTCCGCAAGACCCAGGTCGGCCAGCATCAGATCTTCCAGACGGGCGTCGGCAACGAGGCCGGCGACGACCTGAAGGACTATGAGTACGGCGATCCCTTCTTGATCGACATGAAGGAGACGCTGTTCAACTCATTGGAACGCGAGGGCCGCGGCGTGCCGCTGAAGATGGACGCCGCCGACTTCGTGGTGCGCAAGACCGACCACTCGTCGCAGGCGTGCACGGTGCTGATGGTCGACATGAGCCGGTCGATGTTCCTGCGCGGCTGCTTCCTGGCCGCCAAGAAGGTCGCGATGGCGCTCGACGCGCTGATCCGTTCGCAGTACCCGCGGGACAAGCTCTACATCGTCGGTTTCAGCAACCAGGCTGTTGAGCTGAAGCCGGATGCGCTGCCGCAGATCACGCTCAACGACTACGTCTACGGCACCAACATGCAGCACGGCTTCCAGCTGGCTCGCTCGCTGCTGGCGCGGCATCGCGGCAACAAGCAGGTGATCATGGTCACCGACGGCGAGCCCACCGCTCACCTCGACAACGGGCGCGTCTACTTCGCCTACCCGCCGACCTTCCGCACCATCCAGGAGACGCTCAAGGAAGTCCAGCGCTGCACGCGCGACCGGATCGTGATCAACACCTTCATGCTCGAGCGCGGTCCCTATCTGACCGAGTTCATCAACCGCGTGACCAAGCTCAACAAGGGCCGGGCCTTCTTCGTCCAGCCGGAGCGCCTGGGCGAGTACATCCTGGTGGACTACGTCAGCGGCCGGCAGCAGCGCCGCTTCAACCGGGTCAGCTGAACACAGCTCTCTTCAGCTTCGCCGCGATCTACGTGGCGGCGATCGCGGCGCTGCTGATTCCCTGGCCGCCGGCCGTCGGGTTGGCCCTGCTGAGAATCCTGGGCCTGCTGCATCTGCCCTGGCCGGAGCGCGTGCTGCGGGAGCGGGTGAGCGCGCGCCTCTCCGAGTCCGGTGACTTGCGGGGCGCGCTCGCGGTCAGGCGTGAAGGCGTCGAGCGCGGAATCTGGCGCGGCGGTTATGACCTGGTGTTCGCCGTCGCCCTTTACGGTTCGGAGCTCATGGCGGGTGGTTGGGCGGCGGAGGGCGTCACCTACCTGGCCCTCGCCGAGAGCCTGTCCCGTGAATGGCAGAACAGCCTCGCCCGCGACCTGACCGTGCTGACCCTGGCGACCGGGCTCGGGCTGCGAGGCCGCACCGAGCAGGCGGAGGGACTCGTGGCCTCGGTCGACCAGGCGAGGATCGCCAGCGACGCCCAGCGCTCCGCGGTGCTGTTCGGCACCGAGGCCGCGATCCGCTGGGGGGCGGGTCAGGCCCGCGCCGCGGTCGATCTCTATCAGGCGGCTCTGGACGCGGGCCTGCAGAGCCGCAACCGGGTGCTCTCGGTAATCATCTACAACAACCTGGCCGGCGCCCAGGTCCTGGCCGGGGAGCTGGCGAGCGCCGAGGGGTCCATCGCCGCCGGCCACGCTCGGGTTCACCCGGGCAGCTACCTGGAGGCCCACCTCCTGGGCACCCGCGCCCAGCTCGAGCTCGCGCGCGGCAACCTGGAGGCGGCTGGCGTGGCGCTCGAACGCTCAACCGAGATCAAGGAACGAACAGGAGCGGTGGGTGGCCTGGGCTGGACCCTGGCAATGAAGGCGCGCCTCGCAGTCGCCGCCCGCGATTACGACCTGGCACGCGAGCTGCTGAAGGAAGCCGAGTCGGTGCTGCAGACGGCCGAGGCCATCCGCGCCTGGCGGGTCGCGGCCGAAGCCGCAGGTGTGGCCACCGACGGCGTCGAGCTGGCGGAGGCTGCGCCGGACCAGCTGCTGGAGCGCGCCCGGGCCGTGGCCAGGCCGGTCCCGGCGCGCACCGACCGGGTCCAGCGAGCGATCCCGACGGTGGTCACTGTGATCCTAGGACTGGCAGCCGGCTGGCTGATCCTGAATTTCCTCGGCGTCCTAGCCGCGCTCCGCTGAGGCGGCGGCACGCTTCTGCAGAAGCCTGCGCTCCGGCTCATTCCTGGTCAGGGAGGCCGCGCGTTCGAACTCCGCCCGTGCCTCCCCGTGGCGGCCGAGCTTCGCGAGCAGGTCCCCGCGCACGCTTGGCAGCAGGTGGTAGGCCCCCAGCGCCGGTTCCGTGGCCAGCGAGTCCACGATCTCGAGGCCGGCCGCCGGGCCGAATGCCATCGCCACCGCCACCGCCCGGTTCAGCTCCACGACCGGCGACGGCGCCAGCTCGGCCAGCGCGTCGTAGAGGGCCGCGATTCGTTTCCAGTCCGTGTCCTCGCCTCTCCGCGCCCGGGCGTGGCAGGCCGCGATGGCCGCCTGCAGCGCGTAGGGTCCGAAGGCGCCGCCCCGGTCCTCGGCACGCTGGAGGGCCGCCAGCCCGCGCCGGATGAGCAGCTGGTCCCAGCGCCCGCGGTCCTGGTCCAGCAGCAGGACCATCTCGCCGGAGGGGCCCTTCCGAGCCCGGGAGCGGGAGGATTGGATTTCCATCAGGGCGACCAGGCCGTGCACCTCGGGTTCGTCGGGCACCAACCCGGCCAGGATCCGGCCCAGGCGCAGCGCGTCCTCGCAGAGCCCGGGTCGCATCCAGTCGTCGCCGGCGGTCGCCGCGTAGCCCTCGTTGAAGATGAGGTAGACCACCTCCAGGACCGAGGCCAGGCGCTCGGCCAGCTCGGGAGTGGGCGGCAGCTCGAAGGGGACGTGGGCTTCGGTCAACGTCCGCTTGGCCCTCACGATCCGCTGTTGGACGGTCGCCACCGGCACCAGGAAGGCGCGCGCTATCTCCTCGCTGGTGAGCCCTCCCAGGAGCCGGAGGGTGAGCGCCACCCGAGCCTCGGTCGAGAGGACCGGGTGGCAGGCCGTGAACACCAGCCGGAGGAGGTCGTCACCGATCTCGTCGTCGACGGCTGCCTCGAAGTCCGGCGCCTCCAGCTCCTGGGCCATCAGCTCGTGTCCGAGCTCCTCGTATTTGCGTCCCAGGCGCTGGTTGCGGCGGATGAGGTCGATGGCGCGGTGCTTTGCGGTGCCCATGAGCCAGGCGCCCGGCTTTTCCGGGACGCCTGACTCGGGCCACTGCTCGAGGGCGGCGACCAGCGCATCCTGCGCGAGCTCCTCGGCGACCCCGACGTCCCCCACGATCCGGGCGAGGCCGGCGATCAGCCGGGCAGACTCGATCCGCCAGACCGCCTCGACCGCGCGCTGGGCGTCGATGGCCACCGTTCTAGCGGCCTACTTCCGCTGCTGCCGCTGCGCCGCCATCTGCGCGCTCATCCGCTGCTCGGCAAGGCGGACCTCCTCCGGCAGCGCATCCCCCAGGTCCTCGGCCTCCTGCACCTGGCGGATCTCGATCTCGACGCCGCCGTCGAAGGGGGCGCGCTTCACCCACTCGATCGCCTCTTCCTTCGATTTGACCTCGATCAGCCAGAAGCCGGCGATCAGCTCCTTCGCCTCCGTGAAGGGCCCGTCGATGATCGTCCGCTTGCCGCCCGAGAACTTGACCTTGGCGCCCTTGGAGGTCGGGTGGAGGCCGTGGGCGGCGAGCATCACGCCCGCGTTCACCAGCTCCTCGTTGTACCTGTTCATCTCGATGAAGATCTTCTCGTCCGGGAGAACGCCGGCTTCGGACTGCTCGTTGCCGGGGACCAGGATCAGGAATCGCATCGCTTTATTCTCCTTTGGCTTTTGGCTTGGAGCCGGTTCAGCTCTGACAAGGCATCGAACGGAAGGCTCCCCGATCGACAAGACTCAGGAGGCCCAGAGCTCGCCCGCCCTCGCGCCCAGCCCCTTGGCCACCGCGGTGAACGCGTCGCGGTCGGTCACGCGACCCGGGAAGAGCGTCTCCAGCCGGGCTTGGAACGAAGGTAGGCGCGAGGAGCCGCCGGTGCGGAGGACGTGGTCCACCTGCTCCGGCTCCAGGCTCGCCTCCGCGACCGCCCGCAGCAGGCAGCGCTCCACCACCGCCAGGTCATCGCGGATCACCGCTTCGAAGTGCGCGCGCAGCAGCGGCACGTCCAGCCTCAGGCCCGGGCGGGAGAAGCGGAGCTGCGTCGAGTCCTCAGTCGAAAGGCGGATCTTGGCCTCCTCGATCGCCCGGTAGAACTCCCAGGCGTGGCCCTCGAAGAGGATTGCCCGCGCGATCTGGGCCGCCGTCCCGCCCACCCGCTGCAGCACCTTTGGAACGCCCGGGTCGGAGAGCAGCAGGCGCACCCCGGAACGCGAGCCCAGCTCGTTGTAGAGCCAGTTGGGCAGCACCGTCAGGCCCAGCTCCGGGCCGACCGCAGTGTCAAACAGCGCCGAGTCGAACCGCTCGCCGCCGATGTCGACGCCGGCCAGCGAGAGGGTCTCCGGGCGCCCGTCCCGGATCTCGATCACGGCCGCGTCGAAGGTGCCGCCGCCGAAGTCGACCGAGAGCACGCGGCCCTCGGGCAGCTTCTCGCCGAGGACAGCCGCCGCCGGCTCCGGGAAGAGGTCCACCTCCTCGAAGCCGGCCAGCCGGGCGCCTTCGCGGAGCCGGCCCAGCGCCGTCTCCTGGGAGCGGTCGGCCAGCTCCCAGCCGGGGAAGACCACGGGGTGGCCGAGCACCAGCCGCCGGACGTCGACTCCGGTCGCCTCGTCCGCCGACCTCTTCAGACGTGCCAGCACGATCGACACCAGGTCGGGCAGGTCGAAGTCGTGCGCCCAGGAATGGGTGGCCGTGAAGTCGGTCCGGGAGAGGTCGCGCTTGACCCCCGTGACCAGTCGGGTGTCCTGGCAGCCGCCGTTGCGGGTGGCCTGCTTGCACTCGGTCTCGGCCATGTAGCGGACCAGCGGGCAGTGCAGGCAGGTGTGGCGCAGGTGGCCCTTGGCCAGGTACTCCTGGATCGCCGCCTCGCCGGCCCGGCGGTCACCGTCGCGGTGCAGGTAGGCGACCGAGGCGAGCGTCAGGCCGGGAAGGCCGGACTCGGCCGGGACCACCTCCACGCGATCCGGGTAGGCGACAGCGACGGCACTGTTGGAGGTGCCGTAGTCGATCCCATAAGCCAGCGGCGATCGAGAGGTCATGTGGATACCATGGAAAGCGGCATGCAGATGATCGAGACCCAGCTTCTCGACCGGCTCGGCATCGGCTCGAACGTCAAAGTATGGATGGATCTGTCACCCGCCGAGCTCTACGAGCACGCGGTGCGGCAGGGCGAGGCAAACCTGGTCAGCAGCGGCGCGCTGGTGGCCGAGACGGGAGAGCATACCGGGCGCTCGCCGAAGGACAAGTTCCTGGTTGTCGAGCCCGATTCGGAGCCCGACATCTGGTGGCCGGGAAACCAGCGCCTCGCGTCCGATTCCTTCCACAAGCTCCTCGACAAGATGGGTGACTTCTGCGCCGGCCACGAGGTCTACGTGCAGAACCTTTACGCCTGCGCCGACCCCGCCCGGCGGCTGAAGGTGCAGGTCATCACCGAGCTCGCCTGGCACAGCTTGTTCGCGCAGAACCTCTTCATCCGGCCGGAGCCTGAGGAGCGCGAAAACTTCAAGCCCGACTTCACGGTCATGTCGCTGCCCAGCGTGCGCGCCGAATCTGAGGCCGACGGCACGCGAACCGAGACTTTCGTGGTGCTGAGCTTCGCCAAGCGGATGGTGCTGATCGGCGGCACCAGCTATGCGGGCGAGATCAAGAAGTCGATCTTCACCGTGCTCAACTACCTGATGCCCACCTCGAACGTGATGTCGATGCACTGCTCCGCGAATTACTCCAAGGCGAGCACCGACTCGGCTCTCTTCTTCGGGCTCAGCGGGACCGGCAAGACCACGCTCTCCTCGGACTCCACCCGCACGCTGATCGGCGACGACGAGCACGGCTGGAGCGACGACGGCATCTTCAACTTCGAGGGCGGCTGTTACGCGAAGACGATCCGGATCTCGGCCGAGGCCGAGCCGGAGATCTACGCGGCGACCAACCGCTTCGGGACCGTGCTGGAGAACGTCGTCTTCGACCCCGACACGAGAGTTCCGGACTTCAACTCCGACGAGAAGACGGAGAACACGCGCTCGGCCTACCCCATCAACTTCATCCCCTCCGTCGACCTCAGCGGGCGCGCCGGCCATCCGACCGAGGTTCTCTTCTTGAGCGCCGACGCTTTCGGCGTCCTGCCACCGGTCTCCCGGCTGGAAGGAGAGCAGATCCGTTACTTCTTCCTCTGCGGCTACACGGCGAAGGTCGCCGGCACCGAGCGCGGGGTCACCGAGCCCGAGCCGACCTTCAGCACCTGCTTCGCCGCGCCCTTCCTGGTGCTGCCGCCGGACCGCTACGCGGACCTGCTTCTGGAGCGGGTGCGCCGCCACGGCACGACCGTCTGGATGCTCAACACGGGCTGGATCGGCGGGGCTTACGGCGTCGGCCAGCGGATCTCGATCGCCCACACGCGCTCGATCGTCAGGGCCATAGTCGAGGGCAGGCTCGACGGCGTCACCCGCCACTCGGAGCCGGTTTTCGGCCTCCAGATCCCCGACAGCGTCCCCGAGGTCCCGCGGAAGATCCTCGACCCGCGCGTCGCCTGGCCGGACCCGGACGCCTACGACCGGCAGGCCGAGAAGCTGCGGGCGATGTTCGACGAGTACTACGGGAACTTCCGGGAGCAAGGAGCCGCGGCGGGCTGAGCCGCTTCGCGATTGTAGGCAGCCGCCACTACCCGGTCCTGACGCGCGTCGCCGAGTACGTCAACGCGCTGCCAAAGGGCTCCACGATCGTCACCGGCAGCGCATCAGGGGTGGACGCCGAGGCCACCAAGGCGGCTCGCGGCCGGGAGCTGGCCGTGATCAGGCTGGCCGCCTCCTTCGAGGAGGCGCGCGATGCGCGCGCCGCCGTGACGCGCAACCAGAAGCTGATCGACCAGGCCGACGTGGTGGTCGCCTTCTGGGATGGCGCCTCCGAGGGCACCAGGGGAACCATCGACCGGGCCCTGGACTCCGGCAAGGAGGTCCACGTCTTCATCGATAAACTCGCGCCATGAAGGTTGCGGTGAGGGTCACCGCCTTGCTCTTCGCCCGCCTCCGCGAGCAGGCCGGGGCCGACCGCTTCGAGCTCGAGCTGCCGGGGACGCCCACGGTGGCGGACGTGTATGACGAGCTGCGCCGCAGGCACCCGGCTCTGGACTCGCGGCGCGGGATCGTCCGGCCGGCGGTGAACCAGGAGTTCGCTGACTGGACGGACGCGGTTTCCGACTCCGATGAGGTCGCCTTCATCCCGCCCGTCAGCGGGGGCAGTGGAGCCGCCGGAGTCCTCTTCGAGCTGACCGACCAGCCCCTCGACGCCCGCCGCCTGGAGACGGCGGTCGCCCACTCCAGCGCGGGTGCCATCTGCACCTTCACGGGGGTCGTACGGGACAATTCCCGCGGGCGCGAGACGCAGCGGCTCGAATACGAGGCTTACGCCGCCATGGCCGAGGCCCAGATGCGCGCGATCGCCGCCGAGATCGGCCGCCGCTGGCCGGAGGCGCGGGTGGCGATGGCCCACCGGACCGGCGTCCTGGAGATCGGGGAGGCGTCGGTGGTGGTGTCGGTGTCGAGCCCGCACCGGGCGGAGGCGATCGCCGCCTGCAAGTTCGGGATCGATGAGCTGAAAGAGTCGGTGCCGATCTGGAAGAAGGAGTTCTTCGCCGACGGCCAGGTCTGGATCGAGGGGGACGAGGCCCGGCCGCTCTAGCGGGAGGGTTCCTGGGCCGGCCGGCGGAGGAGCGTGATCGCCCCGAAGCCGACCGAGCTGGCGATCAGGCCCAGCGAGAAGCCGAAGGACAGGAAGCCGAGCGGCATCCCGTTGGCCAGCAGCGCGAACGCCCCCGCCAGCAGGATCACACCGATCCCCGCCAGGGAGAAGGTCATCGAGTAAGGGATCGGCTCCGGGCGCGCTCCCGGCGATTGGCCGAGTGCGACCTGGACCAGGAAGGTCACCTCGGCCGCCACGGCGACCACGGCCAGGCTGGACATGGCGATGAAGGAGCCGTTGGCGCCGGTCGCGGCGAAGTAGAGGCCGAGCAGGGTGAAGACCACCGACACGGCGGTCGCGACCCAGCCAGTGCGGTGGCGCACCGCCATCCCGATCCCGACCGCCAGCGCGACCCAGCCCACGACCCAGATCGCGCCCCACAGGTAGAGGGCGAGGCCCATGGTCCTCAGAACCTCGGCCACCAGCATCACCAGCAGGCCCACGCCGCACACGCCCCACGCCTGGTGGGAGATCCGGGTCATCGGCAGGACTCTAACGCAGTCAGAGGCGAAATCGATCGTCCGCCGTCAGCGCTTGACAGCGACGGAGAGGCCGTCGCGGAGGGGGACGATCACCGCTACCAGCGAGGGCTCGGCCGCCACCAGCCGGTTGTAGGTCGCCACGTTGCGCGCCTGCTGTCCGCTGGGACGGACCACCTCGCCGAGGCGGAGCGCGTTGTCGGCCAGGAGCAGGCCGCCGCTGCGGACCCGCTCCAACCCGGCTCGGAAGAGGCGCTCGATCGCCCGCTCGTCCGGCATCGAGTTGAGGAGGTCGTCGAAGACCAGGTCGAATGGCCCCGGCAGCCGCTCCAGGGCGGCGAAGACGTCATCCTCCACCACCTCGGCGCTCAGGCCGGCGCCGGCCTCGGCCAGGCTGGAGCGGGCCAGAGCGGCCCGGGCGGGATCCATCTCGATGGTCGTCAGCGACGCTTCCGCACCCCCGCCACGGAGGAGCCAGAGCCCGCTGTAGCCGGTGGCCGCGCCCAGCTCCAAGATCCGTTTGGCATTGGCCGCACGCGCCAGGACGTGCAGCAGCATCCCCTCGTGGGGGCCGACGATCGGCACCCCCTCCCGCGCGGCGTGCTCTTCGAGCCGGGTCAGCACGGCGTCGCGCTTCGGCAGCAGGCCGAGCATGTAGTCCTCGAGCTCGTCGGTCACCTGGACCGGCTTCATCCAGCCACCTCCTGTCGCGTCAACACCTCGAGCACCTGGTCGATCTCCTCCTCGGTGTTGTAGAAATGCGGCGACAGGCGGACGAAATCACGGTGCGTCCGGCAGATGACGCCCGCGCCGGTGAGGTCGCTTAGGAGCTCCTCCGCGGTCCTGCCCCGGCGATTGAAGGAGATGATCCCGGACGACTCCGACCGCTCCCGCGGCCAGGGCTCGATGATCCGGTAGCCGCGCTCGAGCAGGCCCTGCCCGAGCCGGTCGACCAATCCCAGCACGCGCTCCTCGATGGCCTCGATCCCGACCTCCAGCAGCAGCGACACCGCCGCCCCGAAGGCGGCCACGTCGAGCAGGCTCAGCGCCGACTCCTCGAACTTGCGGGCGGTCTTCGCGTAGCCGAACTTCGGCTCGAAGTAGGCCATCCGCTCCTCCATGGACCCGGTCCCGACGAGGATCGGGTCGACCCGCTCCAGGAGCTCCGGTCGCCAGGCGGTGAAGCCGGTGCCGGGCACCCCCAGCAGCCACTTCCCGGCGCCCGCGGCGACGAAGTCTGCGTTCATCGCCTCGAGGTCGAAAGGCAGCACTCCCAGACCCTGGATACCGTCCACGGCCAGGATCACACCCCGCTTCCGGCACTCGGCGCCGATCTCGGCGAGGTCGACCCGGTACCCGTTCCAGAACTCGACGAAGCTCAGCGCCACCACCCGCGTGTGCCCGTCGACTAGCGACAGGACCGCTTCCGGCGTCACCCGCCCGTCCTCGGGCTCGACCAGCCGCAGCTCGACCCCGCGCTCGCGGCAGGCCATCCAGGCGAAGAGGTTGGCCGGGTACTCGAGGCGGGCGCCGACGATGTTGTCGCCCTCCTTCCAGTCCAGCCCGCGCGCCAGCAGGGAGATGCCATGGGCCGTTCCGCGGGTGATCGAGACCTGGTCGGGCGAGACGCTCACCAGGGTCGCCAGTGACGAGCGCAGCTCGTCCACGATCTGCTGGTAGCGCTCGAAGAACTGCGCCTCCTCGCTGAGCATGTGGGTGGCCTCTTCGACCGCCGCCCGGACCCGGCTCGACATCGGCGAGACGCCGGCGTGGTTCAGGTGGATGTGGCCGGCGGTGATGGGGAAGAGGGCGCGGGCTTCAAGCGGGTCCATCGAACTCACTCCAGAACTGGTCCAAAAGCGGCTGCAGGGTGACGATGTAGGCCGCGAGCCGGCGCGCCGACTCGGTGACCGCGTCGGTGTCGAGGTCGGGCGTCGGGAAGGTCTCGTAGAGGCGTGCCCAGCCGCGGTCCCAGGGCTCCAGCTCAGCACGCGCCAGGCCGCCCTTCACCTCCACCATCCGGCCCCGGAAGTAGGCGAGGGCCGACGCGTTCAGCTCTCGGTTGCCCTCGAAATGCAGGCCCACCTCGATCCTGCCGACCCCGGAGTGGTGCCAGGCCTCGAAGTGCGTCTCAGGATGGCCGTAGTGGAACTTGATCACGCCGTGCTGGCGCCGGGCCTCAAAGCGGCGGAGCCGGGCCG
>VBHN01000061.1 GCA_005881155.1 Chloroflexota bacterium
TCGGCAAAGCCTGCGCGCGGCCTACCCCCCTGGTGTAGAGATCCACCAGGTGGACGAGCAGGGGCCGGAGCTCGACTCGCGGCACGACCATGTCGACCTGCCCGTGCAGGAGCTGGAAGTCGGCGGTTTGGAAGTCGGGCGGGAGGTCGGCGTAGGTGGCCTGCTTGATCACCCGCGGGCCGGTGAAGCCGATCTTTGCCGCCGGCTCGGCGATGTTGACGTCGCCGAGCAGGGCCAGGGAGGCGGCGGTGCCGCCGTAGGTCGGGTCGGTCAGGATGGAGAAGAAGGGCAGGCCCGCGGCATGCAGCCTGCCGGCCGCGCCGTTGACCTTGGCCATCTGCATGAGGGCCAGCACTCCCTCCTGCATCCGGGCGCCGCCAGAAGCGGCGACCAGCAGGTAGGGAAGGCGCTCAGAGGTGGCAGCCTCCAACCCGCGCGCCAGCCGCTCGCCGGCGACGATGCTGAGGGTGCCGCCGACGAACCGGAAGTCGAAGACGCCCAGCCAGACCGGCCGGCCGCCGAGCCGCGCCGTGCCCGTGCGCACGGCCTCGTTCAGGCCTTCCTCCCGCGCCTGCTCGATGGTCAAGTGGTAGGGCTTGGGCATCTTCCAGTCGAGGAGGTCATGGGGGCGGACGTCGGACCAGCGCTCGTTCCAGGTGTCCCCATCCGCCAGCAGCGCGATCCAGGAGTCTGCGCGGAGCTGGAAGTGATGCCCGCAGGTGCACACGTACACGTGCGCCTCGAGCTCCTCGCGGTCGAGCCCGACACCGCAGCCCGGGCAGTTGCTGGGCAGCTCGATCTCCGGCAGCGGGCCGCCCGCCAGCGGGACGTCCTGCCAGGGCGGCGTCAGGGTGAGCATGCTCAGACGGACAGCCCCCCGTCGACCACCAGGGTGTGGGCGGTGATGAATCCGGCCGCCGGCGAGCAGAGGAAGGCGACCGCGGCGGCGACATCCTCGGGCGTCCCCTCGCGCTGCAGCGGCGTGAACCTGACCAGCTCGGCCACCATCTCCTCCGTAAGCGAGCCGGAGGTCAATTCGGTACGCACGTAGCCGGGCGCCACCGCATTGCAGGTGATGCCGCGTGACCCCACCTCCTTGGCGATCGCCTTGGTGAACCCGATCAGGCCCGCCTTGGCCGCGGCGTAGTTCGCCTGGCCCGGGTTGCCGGTGATGCCGACGACCGAAGCCATGTTCACGATCCGGCCCCAGCGGCTGCGCAGCATGCCCCCCGCGAGTGTCGCTTTGGTGGTGTGGAAGGCCGCGGTGAGGTCGGTGGCGATGATGTCATCCCAATCCGCTTCGGTCATGCGCAGCAGCAGCTTGTCACGGACGGCGCCGGCGTTGTTGACCAGGATGTCGACCCGGCCCAGCGACTTGATCATCGCCTCGACGGCGGCTCCATCGGCGACGTCGCACTTGACCGCGCCACCACCGATCTCGTTGGCGACGGTTTCGGCGGCCGCTGCGTCAGAGCGGTAGTTGACGGTGACCTTGGCGCCCATCGCGGCCAGCGCGCGCGAGATGGCCGCCCCGATCCCCTTGCCGCCGCCGGTCACCAGCGCGACCCTGTCGGCCAGCTCCTGCGTCATGCGGGCACCCCGGTCGGCGGGGTGTCGGCGAAATCGATGAACAGCTCCTCGGCGTTCCAGGTGTCGACCCCCGGGATGTGCTTGGCGGCCAGGCTGGCGAGCACCCGGCCCGGGCCCAGCTCGACCACCGTCTTCACCTGCAGCTTCTGCATCGAGAGCATGGTCCGCATCCAGTCGACCGGCCGGAGCAGGTGGTTGGTCAGCTCGCTGCGCAGCGCCGCCACGGTCCGGATCTGGTTGCCGGTCGCGTTGGCGAGGATCGGGAAGGTTGGGACTTTGATCGGCAGCGCGTCGACGACCTTCTTGAAGGCGGCCCCGGCCTTGGCCATCAGCGGCGAGTGGGCCGCCAGCGGGATGGTCAGGATCAGGGCCCGGCGGGCTCCGGCAGCCAGCGCCAGGCGCTCGGCCTCCTGGACGGCCGGGATCTCGCCGGAGAGGACGAACTGGACGTCGGCGTTGCGGTTGGCCAGGAAGAGCTTGCCAAGCTCACCCGCCGACGCCAGGATCGCGTCGATCTGGGGCTGCTCCAGCCCGACGACGGCGATCATCGCCCCCGGCCGCTCCTCGGCGGCCCGGCTCATGATCTCGCCCCGCTCCTTCACCAGCAGCAGGGCCGTCTCCCAGGAGATCGCGCCCGACGCAGCCAGCGCGGTGAACTCGCCCAGCGAATGGCCGGCCATGACCTTCACGTTCTCCATCCCGTAGGACACCCGCCAGACCTCGTAGGCGGCCCAGCAGACGGTCATGACACAGGGCTGGAGCACGTCGGTGCGGCTCAACTCGTCCTCTGGCCCTTCGAAGCAGAGCCGGCGGACCGGCATGCCCAGGACCTCCTCCGCCCGCTCGAAGACCCGGCGCGCAGCCGGATAGCGGTCGTACAGCTTCCGGCCCATGCCGGGCCTCTGTACCCCCTGGCCCGGAAAGAGGAGGGCGACCGGCCCCTTGACGGTTACGCCCATTCCAGGAGCGTGGCGCCCCAGGTCAGTCCCGAACCGAAGCCGGCCAGCAGCACGTGGTCGCCCTTCTTGACGCGGTCCTCGCGGAGCGCCTGCTCCAGGGCCAGCGGGATCGACGCCGAGGAGGTGTTGCCGTACTCGTCGATGTTGACGGCGACCTTCTCCATCGGCAGCCCGATGCGCCGCGCAGCCGCGTCGATGATCCGGTAGTTGGCCTGGTGGGGCACGAAGAGGTCGATGTCGTCCAGGGTCAGCCCCGCTTCGCGCGTGACCTCGTACGCCTGGCGGATGAAGATGTCGACCGCGAACCGGAACACGTCCGGACCCTTCATGTCGATGATGGGGCGGGCGTCCTTGGCCGCGTAGGCGCCCAGCGGCACGTTGCCGCAGGTGACCTGGTCGTAGCCGCGGCCGTCGCCGCCCAGGCACCAGGCTTTGAAGCCGGCGGTCCCGCCCGCCGGCCGCACCACCGCGGCTCCGGCGCCGTCGCCGAAGATCACGGCCGTGCCACGGCCTTCGCTGGTGTAGTCGAGCATGCGGGAGAGCACCTCGGCTCCGACGACGAGGACGTTTTCGGCCCGGCCGCTGGCGATCATCGCGTCGGCGTTGGCGAGGCCGTAGACGAATGAGGTGCAGGCCGCCAGCAGGTCGTAGGCGTAGGCGCCGGGCGAGTTCCACTCGTCCTGCAGCCGGCAGGCGATGGAGGGGAAGGGACCATCGGGCGAGGAGGTCCCGACGATGATCATGTCGAGGTCGCGCGCGTCGATGCCCGCCGCCTTCAGGGCGTTGGCGCCGGCCTCGCGGGCGAGGTCCAGCGTTCGCGTGCCCGGCTCGGCCAGGTGCCGGCGGTGGATTCCGGTCCGCTCCCTGATCCACTGGTCGGAGGTCTCCATCTCCTTCTCCAGGTCGAGGTTGGTCTTGACCCCGGGGGGCGCGTAGGCGCCCACGCCGTAGATGGCGCTGGCGCGGCCCTGCGCTTTGAACGTGCGCAGCGGAAGAGCGTCGGAACGAACGCGGGGCGCTACCGTCGTGGCCATCTCAGACCTCCTGCTTCCGGGAACGTTCCTCTTCCAGGAACGTCCAGAGGTCGCCGATGACCTTCATCGACTCCAGCCGCTCCTCGGAGAGCTCGACGTCGTACTTGTCCTCGATCGCCGCGATCAGCTCGACCAGGTCGAGCGAGTCGGCGGCCAGGTCGCGCTGGAAGCTCTTGTCGAGCTGCACCTCGTCGGGCTCCACACCGAGGATCTCCGACGCCAGCGTCTGCAGCTCGCGGAAGTCGAGTTTGTCGCTCATCTCACCCACGCTCCTAGTTGGGATCCGGACGCTTGATCACCAGCGTCGCGTTGTGCCCGCCGAAGCCGAAGGAATTCGAGAGTGCGTACTGGACCTCCGCCTTGCGGGCCCGGTTCGGGATGTAATCGAGGTCGCACTCGGGGTCCTGGTTCTCGAGGTTGATGGTCGGGGGCAGCATCCCCCGGCCGAGGGCGAGGATGGTGGCCGCCGCCTCCATCGCGCCCGCTCCGCCCAGCAGGTGCGCGTGCACCGACTTGGTGGAGCTGACCGCCAGCTTGTAAGCGTGGTCGCCGAAGACCTGCTTGATGGCCTTGGTCTCGGCGATATCGCCGACCTTGGTCGAGGTGCCGTGTGCGTTGATGTACCCGATCTCGGTCGGCTCCAAGCTGGCCCGCTCCAGCGCCTTCCGCATGGCCCGGGCGGCGCCCAGGCCTTCCGGGTGGGGCGCGACGTAGTGATACATGTCGGCGCTGGCGCCATAGCCGATGATCTCGGCCTGGATCCGGGCACCGCGTTTGCGCGCGTGCTCGTAGTCCTCGAGGACCATCATCACCGAGCCCTCGGCCATCACGAAACCGTCGCGGCCGACGTCGAACGGGCGGCAGGCGCGCTCCGGCTCGGCGTTGCGCTCGCTGACCGCCTTGATCTGGCAGAAAGCGCCCAGCGTCAGGGGCGTGATGGTTGCCTCGGTGCCGCCGGCGATCATTGCCACCGCGTCACCGCGCTTGATGATCTCGGCCGCCTCGCCGATGCCGTGCGCGCTGGAGGCGCAGGCGCTGACGACCGAGTAGTTGGGGCCGCCCGCGCGCAGGTGCATCGCGACCAGGCCCGAGCCCATGTCCGGGATCATCATCGGGACCGTGAAGGGGCTGACCCGGCGGACGCCCCGCTCGAGCAGGATGGTCTGGTTCCTCTCGATCTCCTCCATGCCGCCGATGGCGGTGGAGACGATGACGCCGACGTCGTCGGGGTCCATCTCGGCGGGGACGAGGCCCGACTCTTCGACCGCCATCTTCGACGCGGCCAGGGCGAACTGGCAGAACCGCCCGATGTTGCGCGCGGTCTTCCTGTCCATATAGTCCGCCGCCTCGAAGTTGCGGACTTCAGCCGCGATCTTGCAGGCGTGCTGCTCAGTGTCGAAACGGGTGATCGGGCCGACGCCGGAGACGCCCTCGACCAGGTTGGACCAAACGGTCTCGACATCGTGGCCGATGGGCGTCACGAAGCCCATCCCGGTGACGGCCACACGCGTCCCGTTGCTTGTACTCATCGTCCAAGAGGTTACCCTTCGACGAGGTGGATTACATCTACGCGACAACAAAAAAACGGGGATTTGCATAGGACATCATGTCCAAAGCGTTCTTGGGTCTCTTGGGTACGCCCAGCCTTTACAGGAGCTTTCGGAGATCGAGAGCCATCTGCATCCGATGACGCACGAAAGGATCGTCGAGGTCGAAGCCCAGGATCTCCTTGAGGCGGTCGAGCCGGTAGATCACCGTGTGGCGGTGCAGATGCAGGGCTTCGGCGGCGTCCTTCACCGAGCCCTTGGCCAGAAACGCCTCCAGCGTGGGTAGGTGCTGGCCGCCCTTGCTGTCGGCGTCCAGCAGCGGCCCCAGGTGATGACGCACGTAGCGGTCGGCCAGCAGCGGGTTCTGCGTCATGACCAGGTAGGGCACGACCTCCTCGTAGTCGTGCGCGCCGCCCTCGGGCCGCAGCCGGCGGCCTATCTCCATGGCCTGCTGCGCTTCCAGGTAGGAGCGGGAGACTCCGTGCAGCCCGGGGTGAAAGCTGCCCAACCCCGCCCGCACGACCGGCTTCAGGCGGCCCGCCCAGCGGAGCTCGGTCTCGGCCTGGAGTTGGGCGATCAGCCGCCGGGGTGGCGGCCCGCCCTCCGGCCAGAGGACCACCAGCGTGCTTGGGTTGTCGACGTAGGCCAGGGTCCGGGCGGGCGGCTCGACCGCTGACATGGCCTCCTGCAGCATCTCCGCGCCCCGTTCGGCCTCCGCCTTGCCCTGGATCAGCCGGAGGACGATCGCCCGGTAGCCCGAGGCGAGCTGCACGTTCAGCGCCAGGGCCTGCTTCTGAAGCGCAAGCTCGGAGTCGAAGGTGTCGCTGATGAGAGCGTGGAAGAAGCGGGTCCGGGCGCGGGTGCCGCGCTGCAGGTGCTGCTCGCGCGCGGCCAGGTAGGTCTTGGTCACCTCCGCCGCGACCTGGTCGAGCGCGGTGAAGACGTAGTTGGCGGTCACCACCATCGCCTCCGGGTCGGCCTCCCGCGTCTCCCGCCAGGCGGTCAGGATGGCGCTCCAGGCCACCTTCGCCGCCACCCGGTAGGCGGCCAGGACCGGCCCCACCGACTGCGACCCGCGAGCCTGGTGGACACCCAGCTGCGCCACCCGGCGGAGCTCTTCGGCCGTCGGCGCCCGCGCCTCCCGGGCAGTCGCCAGGAAGAGGTCGAGGCCCGCCTCGCAGGCCCTGGCGATGGCGGCGGCTGAGGGCGGCGCGCCGGTCGAGGCGTCCCAGCTGATCTCGGTCACCACCGCGCGGGCCATGTGCCGGGCAAGGCCGGTGCGGCGGCCCTCGATCAGGGTCATCAGGGATTCCGGCAAGAGCGGACCGGGCTTGGACGAGATGTCCTGCCGAGGCACGATCCGGACTATAGGTCGCCTCGGTGGACTTGGCCACCGGGGCCCAGAAATGGTGCCGTGATGATGGTTGCAAGAGGCCGCGATGACACGCGTGCGTGCGTATACTGCCAGCGCCCTCGCGCAGAGGAAAGAGCCATGCAGACGCCTACCAGAGCTTTCCAGGCCCTGCACGAGGTGGCCGTCGCCGCGGCCGGCCTTCGTGACCCCGGCGCCCTCGCCGCGCTGGTCGTCGACCGCGCCCGCGACCTCCTGGAGGCCGACGCCGCTGCCCTCTACTGGATGATCCCGGAAGAGGGGACGCTCCACACGCTGGCCCACAACGACCCCCTGGACACCCAGCCCGAGCCGCCCTTCCGGCCCGGCGAGGGAGCTGCGGGCCGTGCCTTCCAGGAGGCCCAGCCGGTCCGGGTCGACCACTACCAGGCCTGGCCTTCCGCCCTGCCCAGCTCAGTGGAGCGCGGCATTCAGAGTGGCCTCGCGGTGCCCCTGATGGTGTCTCACCGCGCCGTCGGCTCGATCGGCGTCTTCAGTCGCCGGAACCGGCAGTGGAGCGATGACGACGAGCAGCTGCTGATGCTCTTCGCAGCCCAGGTGGCGCCCGCGATCGAGGCCGCCCGCCTGACGCAGGAGACGATCGAGCAGGCACACAACTTCCGGGCCCTGCACGAAGTGGCGATCGCCGCCGGTGGCCTGCGCGACCTTGGCGAGCTGGGCCGGCTGGTGGTGGACCGCGCCCGCCAGCTCCTGAAGTCGGAGAGCGCCACCCTGCGCTGGTGGGATCCCGTCACCAAGACGCTCCGCCTGCTCGCCAGCGAGCCGCAGCTTGATGGCGACGGCGAGCGGATCGAGGTCGGCGACGGGACCCTCGGCCAGGCCTTCGAGCGCCGGGAGCCGGTGATCATCGACAACTACCGGGAGGCGCTCGACACCGTCCCCTGGGCCCTCGAGAGCGGGATCAAGGCGGCCATGGGGGTGCCGGTGATGGCGCGCGAGCAGCCCCTGGGCGCGCTGGGCGTGGCCACCAAGAGGGACCGCCGGTACACCCGGGACGAGGTCCAGCTGCTGACCCTGCTGGCCGCCCAGGTCGGACCGGCTCTGGAGGCGGCACGGCTCTACAGCGAGTCCGAGCGCCGGCGTCGCGAGGCCGAGGCGCTGGCTGAGCTGGTGCGCAGCGGGGCGACCCAGCAGGACACCGACCAGGCCGTCGCGATGATCACCGAGCAGGCCTGCCGGCTGGTCGGCGCCGACTACTCGGTCGTGGTGCTCAGCGCGGACGCTGAAGTACTGGAGGTCAAGGGCTCCTACGGGACGCGGTCGCCGATCTGGCAGCGCGGCGTCACGCCTTCCAAGCACGGCCACCCGGCCCGGGTCCTGGCCGAGCAGCGGACCGTGGTCGTGGAGCACCTCGACGAGGACGAGAAGTCGCCCATCCATCGCGCCGAGGGCGGCCGGACCGCGATCGGCACGCCGCTGGGCGAGGGCGGAAAGCCGGAAGGGGTCCTGATCCTCGGCTGGCGGCAGGAGATCGAGCCCACCGACGACCAGGTCCAACTGACCGAGGCGCTCGCCGGCTATGCCGCGACCATCATCGACAACGTCCGCACCCACGAGCGGGAGCGGCTGCTTGCCACCGAGGCGGCAGCGCGCAGCACCGAGCTGGCTGCCGTAATCGACCACATCCCCGCCGGCGTCTACGTCGTCGACCTCGAGGGACGGATCATCCTCATGAACCGGGCGGGCAACGAGATGTTGGGCATGGTGGAGGGCGCCGCCGACGGCCTCGACGCCAAGATGGCCACCAGCGAGTACCAGATCCTCGACCCCAAATCGGGCAAGCTGATCGGGCCGGAGAGCCGGCTGGTCGCCCGAGCCCTGCGCGGCGAGTCGATCAACCGCGAGGAGACGATCGTCCGCCGGGCCGGCGTCCCGGATCTTTGGCTGGATTCCTCGGCGGTGCCACTGCGTAATGCCTCCGGCACCCCGACCGGGGCGCTGGTGATCTTCTCCGACGTCACCCGCGAGCGGAGCCTGGTCGGCGAGCTGGCTGCGTCAGAGGAGCGGTTTCGCTCCCTCTACGGGATGATCGCCTGCGGAGTCCTGGTTCAGGACGCGCAAGGGAAGGTCATCGACGCCAACCAGCCCGCCGAGGAGATCCTGGGCTGGACGCTGGAGGAGATGCGGGGCAAGAAGACCGGCAGCCTCTGGGAGGCCGTCGGCGAGGACGGTCGGCCGCTGCCGCTGGCCAGGCGGCCGACGATGCGGGCGCTGAAGACCCACGAGCGCGGCAAAGGAGCCGTTCTCGGCATCCGGCGTCGCGACGGGCAGCTGCGCTGGGTGCAGATCGACACCGTCCCCGTCTACCACCCCGACGGACGGGCCCTGCAGGTCGTCTCCAGCTTCATCGACATCACCGAGCGCAAGGCCGCCGAGCAGCGGCTGGCCGAGAGCGAGGCGAAATACCGGATCTTCTTCGATCGCAACCCCGTCGCGATGTGGGTACGGGAGGCGTTCACAAAGCGCTTCCTGGCGGTCAACGACATCGCGCTGAAGCGCTACGGCTTCACGCGGGAGGAGTTCCTGGCGCTCTCGATGGACGAGCTGCAGCCGCCCGAGGAGCTGCTCCGGCTCCCGGAGGCGCGTGCCGGCGGCGACCGCTACTCGGGGCCCTGGCGTCACAAGTTGAAGGACGGGACGATCATCCCGGTCCAGGTCAGCAACCACCCGCTGGAGTTCGAAGGCATCGACGCCCGGCTGGTCATCGCCACCGACCTTAGCGAGCGCAAGCGCACCCAGGAGCAGCTGGCCGAAAGCGAGCAGAAGCTGCAGACGATCTTCGACCAGGCGCCGATCGGGCTGGCCCGCATCGACCTCGAGGGCAAGATCCAGGAAGCCAACCTGGCCCTGCGCGCCCTGCTCGGTTACCCGGACAAGCAGCTGGTCGGCCAGCGCTTCGACCGTCTCCTACGGCGGTCTGGGCGGCGGGCCGGGGACCTGGTCGGAGAGTTCCTGAAAACTGGGCGCGACCATTACAAGGCCGAGCTCGAGTTCCGCCGCCACGATGGCGAGGACGCCTGGGGTTCGGTCAACCTGTCGCTGGTCCGGGGCTCGGACCAGCAGCCGCTCTACCTGATCGGGATGCTCGAGGACGTGACCGATCGCAAGGCCCAGACCGAGCTGCTCGAGTACCAGGCGCTGCACGACTCGCTGACCGACCTGCCCAACCGGACGCTGCTCCACGACCGGCTGCAACAGGCAATCCTGACGGCCCAGCGCGAGAACCGGATGCTGGCCCTGCTGATCATGGACCTGAACCGTTTCAAGGACGTCAACGACACCTACGGCCACCACCTCGGGGACGTTCTTCTGCAGCAGATCGGCCCCCGGATCTCGCATCACCTGCGCGAGTCGGACACCGTGGCGCGGCTGGGTGGGGACGAGTTCGCGGTCGTGCTGCCCACAGCCGACTACGAGACGGGCGCGGTCAACGCGGCCCAGCGGATCCTGGAATCGCTGCAGGAGGCATTCGCCATCGAGGGCAAGCGCCTACAGGTGGGCGGCTCGATCGGGATCGCCATCACGCCGATCCACGGTGGAGACCCCGCGACCCTGATGCGCCGCGCCGACATCGCAATGTACGTCGCCAAGCGCAACCGGAGCGGCTACGCCGTGTACTCACCCGACGCCGACCAGCAGAGCCCGGGACGCCTCGCCCTGATGGCCGAGCTGCGGGACGCCGTGGCCCAGGACGCGCTGGTCCTGCACTTCCAGCCCCAGGTCGACCTCGGGGACGGCCGCGTCGTCGCCATCGAGGCCCTCATCCGCTGGCAGCATCCAAGGCACGGCCTGATGCCGCCCGAAGAGTTCCTCCAGCTGGCCGAGGAGACCGGCTTGATCGAAGGCCTGAGCGAATGGGCTCTGGGCGCCGCGATCGCACAGACGCGCGCCTGGACCGGGACGAGGGCGCTTTCGGTCGCGGTCAACCTGTCGCTTCCGAGCATGCAGAACAAGGACCTGCCCGAGCTCATCGGCGGGCTGTTGGAGCGCTACTCGGTGAAGCCGGAACGGCTCAAGATCGAGGTCCCGGAGGCGGCCCTGACGGCCGACTCCAGAGGGGCGGCAGAGCTGCTCGGGCGGCTTCGCGCCCTGGGGGTGAAGATCTCCATCGACGACTTCGGGACCGGCTACTCCTCGCTCTCGCTCTTGCAGGAGCTGCCCATCGACGAGCTGAAGATCGACAGGTCCTTCGTGCTCGGGCTGACCGCCGGTGCCGACGAGCTGGCGATCGTCCGCTCGGCCATCGACCTCGGCCACAGCCTGGGACTGCAGGTGTTCGCCGCCGGGGTGGAGAACCAGGCGGCCTGGGACCTCCTCGCCAAGCTCGGCTGCGACGCCGCCCAGGGCTACCTGGTCACGCGGCCGGTCCCCGCCCGGCAGCTGGAGCGGTGGCTGGTCGCCGGCTGGAGCCCGCACCGGAGCACCGAACCGGCCCGCTGAGCGGTCGTTGAAGCTCTCCCTGGAGGCGGCGCGCCGACTCGCCGTCAATGCGCAGCGCCTGGCCGGACCGCGGCCGCCGGCCACGGCCGAGGGCCTGCTCGAGGTCGCACGCTCAATCCGCTGCATCCAGCTGGACGCGGTCGGCGCGGCCGGGGCGCCCACCCAGCTGCTGGTGCCATTCAGCCGGGTCGGCCCCTATGACCCCGCCCTGCTCGACCGCCTGGCCTTCAGCGACCGCGTCCTCTTCCATTACTTCGCCCACGCCGCCTCCCTGGTCCTGACCGAGGACTTCCCGCTCTTCGCGGCCAGGATGCGGCCCTACGCCAGCCGGACGGACACCTGGGCGGTCCGCATCACGGACTGGCTGGAGGACAACCGGGAGCTGCGCGCGCAGATCCTGGCTGAGATCACCCGGCGCGGACCGCTCCGCTCGCGCGATTTCGAGAACACCGCTCGAACCGACTGGCGCTCGAGCGGCTGGACGGAGGGTCGCAGCGTCAACCGGATGCTCGACTTCCTCTGGGTGGAGGGCGTGCTGACGATCGCCGGCCGGGCCGGATCGGAGCGGCTCTGGGAGCTGTCAGAGCGCTGGTTTCCCCCCTGGACGCCCCGGGAGCAGCTCTCGGAGGCGGAGCTGACTGACCGAGCGGTCGGACACGCGCTGCGCGCCCTCGGCGTGGCCACCCCGGCTCAGGTGAGTAAGCACTTCCTTCGACCTGGACTGGGCTGGCGCTATCCCGACCTCCAGGGCTCCCTCACCCGGCTGCCGCGGTCCGGCGAGCTGCTGCCGGTGGAGATTGCGGGGCTCGCCGGCGCCTGGTACCTGCACCGCGACTCGCTGCCCCTGCTGGAGAGTGGGTGGCAGCCCCGGACGGTGTTGCTGTCCCCATTCGACAACCTCCTCGCCGACCGCGGTAGAACCCGCCAGCTCTTCGGCTTCGACTACACGGTCGAGATCTACGTCCCGGCTCCCAAGCGCCGCCGGGGCTACTACGCGATGCCGATCCTGGCGGGGGACCGCCTGGTGGGCACCGTCGACCCGCGACTGGACCGCGCGACCAAGCGGCTCCTTGTCAACCAGGTCGCCATGGAACCAGGCCAGAAGTTCACGGCGCCGATGCGCCGTGCGGTGGCTGACCTGGCCAAGTTCGTAGGAGCCACAGACATCGCCTGGCCGGCCTGACGGCCGGCGGCGGTCAGGGGGTCAGGCGCTGCATGAAGGCGAGCATTCGCTGCCACGCGTCGTCGCAGGCTTCCTTATGCTCCGCGTAGCTGCGGTCGAAGAAGGAGTGGGGCGCCCCCGGGTAGGTGTGAGACTCCACGGGGATCCCGGCCGCGCGCACCGCCTCCGCCACCTTCGCGAACTGCTCGGGTGGTGTGAAGTCGTCGCCGGCCAGGAGCATCAGCATCTCCCCTTTCATCGTCGGGACCAGCGGCAGCAGCGATTCCGGCTGGCCCCCGTAGAACCCGACCGAACCCGCCAGCCCGTGCCCATTGGCGAGCTGCGACCAGGAGTTCCGGCCGCCGTAGCAGAAGCCGACGGTGAAAGTCGCGCGCACCTGGCCACCATCAGCCGTAGCCAGGAACTCGACCGCCGCGCGGGTGTCGGCGGCGATTTGGTCGGGCGTGGTCCTGGCGATCTCGGTCTTCCAGTCGAAGCCCTCGCCCCGGTCTTCGTTGGGGGCCGTGCGGCCGAAGTAATCGATGGCGACAGCGTCAATACCCGCCTCGGCGAAGCGCACCGCCAGCTCCTTGTAGAAGGGGTGCAGGCCGCGAACGTCCGGCATCACCACCATCCCCGCACCCGTCGGCTCGGCCGCCCGGGCTGCATAGGCCAGGAACCGGTTTCCGTCGGCCGCCGTCAGGTGCAGGTCGCCGTGGTCGGCCGCGGCCCCGCCGACGAGCGGCGGCAACGGCGGTCGAGCGTCATCTGAATAGCACATGACTTCCACGTTAAGGTAGCCGTCGTGGGCGGCGTGCAGGTCGAGCGGCGGGGCGCCGTGGCGCAGGTCACCATCGA
>VBHN01000062.1 GCA_005881155.1 Chloroflexota bacterium
GAAGAGCGAGTCCGAGATGGGCGCCACCAGGTCCAGCTCACGGCGGCCCTGGCGGATGATCTCGTGGCCTGCCGCGAAGGGCACCATCGGCTCCAGCGAGCAGCTCAGGGCGACGGTCATCCCGTCGGCGAGGAAGCGTTCGACGGCCTCCCGCATGGACATCACTTTGGGCACGGCTGGCTTCATGATCGGCCGTCCGCGCAACGCCGTCTCGGCGACCCCAAAGCTGAGTTCAGCGGTTATTGTTTCGCATCAAATGAGCGCCGGTCACTTTTCGAGGGAGTCAGGCCAAGGCCTGATCGAATATGTCTTGATCCTGATCCTGGTGGCAGTGGTAGTCATCGTGGTACTGATCACCATGGGAGCGCAGGTCAAGAACATGTTCTCGAACGTGACCACCGCGCTCGGGGTATGAGCCGGGCCTTCTCCGTCCTTCGCCGGGCTCAGAGCGGTCAGGGGATGGTCGAGTACGCGTTCATCCTGGTCCTGATCTCGCTGGTCGTCATCGTGATGCTGATCACGACCGGCGGCCAGATCAAGAACCTCTTCTCCGACATCACCTACACGCTCAACAACGCCGCCGGGCTCTGACCGCCGCGGTCCTCGGCGCCGCGCTCGCTAGCCGCCGGCGTGCCTACGTAACCGCCGCCAGCGCCGCCACCGCCCGCCGCGCCAGGCCCTCGATCCGGGCCCAGTCGCCGGCCTCCAGCGCGTCGGGCGGGAAGAGCGCCGTCGTCAGCCCGACCGCCTTCACGCCCAGTTTCAGGTACTCGGCCACCTGCTCGATCTCGACGCCGCCGCTGACCCACAGCGGCAGCCCGGGCATCGGCCCGCCGATCCAGCGGATGTAGGACGGGCCGCCCAGGGCGGCCACCGGGAAGACCTTGACGACCTGGGCGCCATGAACCTGAAGCGCCTGCTGGATCTCGGTCGGCGTCAGCGCGCCCATGACCAGGAAGAGGTCGTGCTCCCGGGCGGCGGCCGCGACCTCGGGGACGAGGTACGGCGTGACCACGAAGCCGGCGCCGGCGGCGGCCGCGGCGGCCACCATCGCCGGCTCGACCACCGTTCCCACGCCGACCGGGGTCGGGCCGGCCTCCGCGACCAGCCGCCGGACGACCTCCGCCCAGTCCGGGACGCCGGTCGTGACCTCGACGGTGCCGACGCCGCCCCGGACGGCGGCGAGGCAGGCGTGGTAGGCCGCCCCGGCGTCCTGGCTCCGGATGACGCCGGCGACGCGGTTCGGGAAGACCTGGTTCGCGTCCAGCATCACCTGCGCACCAGGATCGTCCGGGCGGGCGCCCCGTCGCTGCCCACCAGCTTCAGCGGCAGGCAGTAGAGCTCGTACTCGCCGGGCTCGACCGCGTGCAGGTCGAGTCCCTCGATCACCACCAGCTGCGCCTTCAGCAGCAGCACGTGCACCGGGTGCTCGAAGGGCGCGTCGAAGGTCTCCACCGAGAGGTAGTCGACGCCGACCAGCAGCTTGCCCTCGGCCACCAGCCGCTCCGCCAGCGCCGGCCCGACCGCGACGAAGCCCTGGTCGAACTCGAGGTTGGGGTCGGGGCTCCAGCGCTTCGAGTTGCGCGTCTTGAAAAGCACCCGGGTGTGGTCCGTGTCGGGGAGGTCCTGCGGCCGCAGCTCGGTCCCGGGCGGATCCGCGGCCACCACCAGGCAGGGCCCGACCAGAGTCTCGACGGGGATCGAATCGATGCCGGTCGCGCCGTCGACGAAATGCACCGGCGCGTCAACGTGGGTGCCGGTGTGGACGCCGGCCGTGAGCCGGGACACGTTGGCGGCATCGCCGCCGGCGATCGAGCTGGCCCGCTCGAGACTGACCCGCGGATCGCCGGGCCAGGTCGGCAGCAGGCTCGAGATGGGCAGCGAGACGTCGAGGATCCGCATCGGGCCTTTCAGATTAGGGCGCGCAGGGCCAGGAAGACGGCGACCACGAAGACGACCAGCACCAGCGCGATCAGCGCCACCACGCCGCCGATCAAGAGACCGATGCGCGCATTGGTCGCGCGGTCGGGCAGCTTCCCGGCCACCTCCCCGACCTCGGCTTCGTCGAAGGGATGGCCGGCTCCCGACCGGATCCGCTCACCCGCCTCCTTGAGCTGGCTGACGGTCAGGTAGCGGTCGCTCAGGAGCAGCGAGCGGGCCTGCACCTCTTTGCCTTCCTTCTCCGGGTCGTAGTGGCAGCTGAGGCAGCGGGCGAACGCTCCGACCTTGCCCTGCCCGCACTTGACGCAGACGGCCCGTGTCACCCGGCTGCGTATAATACATACGTATGACCGAGAGCGGGTCTGCGGCCGTGGTGAGCCATCCCCTGAGTGCCCGGGAGAATATCGTCCGGGCCGCTGCCGAGTCGCTGCTGGAGAACGGCTATGCCGGCACCAGCGTACGCTCCATCGCCTCCCGGGCGGGTGTCGCGATCGGCAACCTCCAGTACTACTTCCCGACCAAGTCGGAGCTCCTGATCGAGGCCTGGCGGAACCTGACCGAACGCTCCGTCCAGGAGCTCCGCACCAGCCTCAACAACATGACCGACCCGATCTGGCTCATCGAGAGCGGGATCGCCAGCATCTGGGAGAGCCTGCGCCGCCTCGGCGACATCCAGCTGGCCGCCTTCGACCTGCTCGTGCAGGCGCCCAAGCAGGAGAGCCTGCAGGCCTTCCTCCCCGAGCTCTTCGAGCGCTACCGGGACGTGGTCGAGGAGCAGCTCGACCGGCTCGAGCGGGACGGGCGGGTGCGCCTGAAGATCGAGCGCGAGGTGATCGTGCCGCTGATCCTGAACACCGTCCTCGGGTTCGGCCTCTACTACGTGGTGACGCGCGACGAGGAGTCCTGCCTGCGGGCCCTGACCGCCTGGCGCGAGCTGGCCGGCAGCGTGGTGGAGCCGACATGATCGGCACGCCCGACCTGGAGGCGATCGAGACGCTCTGGAAGCAGGGCCTGGAGGAGGCGTACACGGCCTACCGGCCCGCGACCACCGGCCTGGACGGGGAGGACCGCCACCGCGTCGCGCTGGCCGCGGCGCTGATCGAGGTTGCGCTGGAGCTGCAGCGGCTGGGCCGGCCGGCCGCGGCGGCCCCCGACCTGCTGCGCGGCGATCTCTGCCTGGCCCGGGCCTCGCGCCTGCTTGCGGAAACGCGCGACCAGCGCCTCCAGGTGTCCTTCGCCCGGGCGATCGAGGAGCGCTCCGCGGCGGCTGCGGCCGAGCGGCCGCTGGGGCCGGCGCGGGACCGGCTCCTGCTGGCGATCGCGGACGGCCGCTGAAGATGGCCGGGGACCGGATCGCGCTCCAGAGCACGCGGCCGACCGAGTTCATGGATCTCACCGGTCGGCTGCAGCGGGTGATCGAGAAGGCGGGGCTGCTGAATGGACGCGTTCACCTGCAGGCCCTGCACACCACACTCGGCCTGGCGATGAACGAGAACGAGCCCCTGCTGCTGGCCGACCTGGAGGCGATGCTGCGCCGGCTGGCCCCGGCGGAGGCCACCTACCTCCACGACGACTTCTCCCTACGCCGGGCCGTCCCCGAGGACGAGCCGGCCAACGGCCACGCCCACGCCCGCAACCTGCTCCTCCAGCCCAGCCTGACCCTGCTCGTCGAGGATGGCGAGCTGCTGGTCGGCCGCTGGCAGTCGGTCTTCGCCGTCGAGCTCGACGGGCCGCGCGCCCGGGAGGTCGCGATCCAGCTTGAAGGCGAGTTCGCAAAGGGCCGCCCGGATCGCACCCGGCGCCTGATCGAGCTGGAGCTGGAGCGCCAGCTGCACGCCGATCCGGAGCAGGTCGGGGACCCGATGCGAAGGTTGGTCGAGGCCGGCGGCAAGCGCTTCCGGCCCTTCCTGGTGCTGCTCACCGCCCGCCTGGGACCGGACTACGACCCGCTTCGGGCGGCCACCCTGGCCGCGGCCGTGGAGCTGATCCACGCCGCCACCCTGGTCCACGACGACTACGTCGACGAGAGCCCGCAGCGGCGGGGCCGGCCGACCGTGGCCGCCGCCGAGGGCCCGGCCCGCGCCATCGCGGTCGGCGATTTCTACTTCGCCAAGGCCACCCGCTTGATCGCGGAGCTGGGCAGCCCCGACGTAACCTCCACCATCGCCGTCGCGATGGAGGCGATCTGCCGCTCGCAGATCGACGACCTCGAGCTCCGCGGCCGCTACCCGGGCGATGAGGCCGACTACCTGCGGGTCGTGCGCGGCAAGACGGCTGCCCTGATCGCCGCCGCCTGCGTGGCCGGCGCGCAGCTGTCGGGCGCGTCCGCCGAGGTGGTCGAGCGGGTGCGCCGCTACGGCGACGCCGTCGGCGTGGCCTTCCAGATGACTGACGACGTGGTCGATTTCAGCGATCGGTCCGGCAAGCCGATGGGCCAGGACATCCGCGAGCGGGTGCTCTCCCTGCCGCTCATCTACGCCAGCGAGGACGAGGCCCTGGGCGGCGAGATCCAGCAGCTGCTGGCGGGCCCCCTGCCCGACCGCGAGCTGCGCCGGGTGGTCGAGCTGGTCGGGCGCAGCGGCGCCCTGGACCGCGTCAACCGGGAGGCGACCGACCTCGTCCAGGCGGCGCTCCGCGAGCTCGAGGGAGTGGACCTGGACGGCGTCAAGGCGACGCTGGCGGAGATCGCCGAGAGCGTGGTGGACCGCAGTGCATAGGCCGGTCGGCCTGGGCCTGGCGTCGCGCGGCGACCTCCGCGACGGGGTGGAGTTCGCGCGCAAGGCGGAGGCCGCGGGCCTGGAGTCGGTCTGGGTCCACGACAGCTACTTCGAGCGCGACCCCATCACCTACCTGAGCGCGATCGCCTACGCGACCCAGGAGATCCGCCTCGGCGCCGGCTCCCTGAACCCCTACACGCGGCACCCGTTCGTGCTGGCCTCGACGCTCGCGGCCCTCGACGACCTGGCGCCCGAGCGCCTCTCGCTGGCACTCGGGAGCGGCCTGCCGCTGCGCCTCCTGCAGATGGCGATCCCCTTCGAGAACGCACCCGCGCGGGTGGGCGAAGCGATCGACCAGGTCCGCGAGCTCTGGGCCGGCCGCCGCCTGCTGCTCAACGAGAAGCTGCCGCCGCTGGTCCCCATGTTCCAGCCGCCGCACCGGATCCCGATCTACGTCGCGGCCTACACCCGGCCCTACCTGGAGCTCGCCGGCGCCAAGGCCGACGGCTACTTGTCGCGCCCGTTGGAGTCGCTGCCGGCCTTCGAGCTGATGCGCCGGCGGGTGCTGGACTCGGCGGCGGCGCACGGCCGGGCGGAGTCCGAGCTCGACTTCCGGGGCTACCTCTTCGCCCTGGTCGACCGCTCCCGCGCCGAGGCGCGCAACCGCGCCAAGCGCGACCCCTTCGTGATCTACATGATCTCGATCCTGTCCGACGTCTCCCTGAAGCGGGCGGGCTTCCCGGCCGAGCTGCGCGACCAGGTCAACAAGCTCTGGCGCGCCGAGGACTACCACGGGGCAGCGCAGGCCATCCCCGACGAGCTGCTCGACGCCTACGTCCTGGTCGGCACGGCCGACGACGTCGCCGAGCGGGCCCACCAATATCACCAGGCCGGGATGGACGTCCCCCTCCTGCAGCCGATCGTCCAGGAGGAGGCGCAGGTCCAGGCGGTGCTCGAGGCCGCGGTCACCTACGGGTCGGAGAGCCGGGTCGGCGCCGCCGCCCTGGGCTCCTCGCAGGTGGCCGGCGGTCGCAGCGCGGTCGAGCGCGAGGGCCTGTGGGGCCGGGCGCGGCGGGAGGCCGGAGGGCGGCGTGCTGGCCTGGTCCCTGGGCCACCTCGAGGTCCTGCCCTGGCTGCTGGCCGTGATCGGTGGGCTGGCCCTCCACGCCGGCACCAACGTCGTCAACGAGGTCTACGACGTCCGCCACGGCATCGACTCGATCACCTCGCCGCGGGCGTCGCTTGCCATCGTCAAAGGCCGGATCAGCGAGCGCGGCGCGCTGGCCCTGGCCTACGTCCTCTTCGCGGTGACCATCCTGGTCGGCCTCTACCTGACCGCGGTCCGGGGACCCTGGATGGTGGTCCTGGGCGCCGTCGGCCTGCTCGGCGGCTACTTCTACACGGCCCCTCCCTTCCACTACAAGTACCGGGCCCTGGGCGTGCCGCTGGTGTTCGTGCTGATGGGGCCGCTGATGGTCGTGGGGGGCTTCTTCGCCGCCTCCGGGGGCTTTGACTGGCGGACGCTGGCGCTGGCCGTGCCGGTCGGCCTGCTGGTGACGGCCATCCTCCAGGGCAACGAGTGGCGCGACGCCGGCGAGGACAAGCGGCTCGGCTTCACCACCCTCTCGGCGGAGCTGGGGCGCACCTTCTCGCGCTGGCTGTACGTGGGGCTGCTGGTGGGCGCCTACGTGGCGGTGGCCGTCGCGGTGATTGCCGGCCTGCTGCCCAGCGCCACGCTGCTCACAATCCTCAGCCTGCCCGCCGCGGTCTGGCTGCTGCACGAGGCCGAGAAGGGGGCCGCCGGCTCGCTTCGCTCGATCGCCCTGATCGACATGCACACGGCCCGGCTGCACACCCTCTTCGGGGTCCTGCTGCTGGCCGGCCTGATCGGCTCCCGCATCTTCGGGTGATCCGGGGCCGCGATTTCCTGGCCGGCCTGGGGCTCGCCGGGGTGGTCTGGACCGTCGCCTTTCGCGGCCGTTCGCATTTCTGGGAGAAGATGGCCGTCGGCGTCGGCGCCCTGGGCGCCTTCGCGGTCGTGGCCAACCCGGAGCTGCGCTCGCCACGGAACCGCCCCCGCGCGCGCGACCTGGGCGTGGGACTGGCGACCGCGGCGGCGCTGTACGGCATCTTCCGGGCCGGCGATCGCTTCGCCCGCGCCGCGCTACCGACCGGAGCCGACGACATCGCCGAGGTTTACGCCCGGCGCCGGCTGGCCCCCCGCTGGTTCATCGCCTCCGCGCTGGCGCTGGTCATCGCTCCGGGCGAGGAGCTCTTCTGGCGAGGGCTGGTCAACTCCTACCTGATGCAGCGGCTGGGCCGGGTGACCGGCTCCGCTCTGGGGGCGGTCGTCTACGGCGGCATCCACCTCGTCACCGGCAACCTGACCCTGACCGGGGCCGCGGCGACCGCCGGCGCCTTCTGGAGCCTGCAGTACCTGGTCGAGGGGCGGCTGCCGGCGGCGATCGTCAGCCACATCGCGTGGGACCTCTGGATCTTCCTGGTCCAGCCGACGGTCGAGCTCGAGCCCTAGCCTTTCCCTTGGCTCAGCGCCTGGCGGTATTCCTGCTGGTGGGGGGCGTGGCGGGCTTCGGGGCAGTCTTCCTCGAGCTCCCCGGTGTGGTGCTGGCCGCGGTGGTGCTGCTGGTCCTGCTGGGCACCACGCGGCGGCGGGAGGACCTGGTCCGGGCGGGAGGCTACCTGCTCGGCGCCGGCCTGGTCGGTTGGAGCCTGGTGGGGCCCGCGGTCAAGGGCGGCGGGGGCTTCCTCTACCTCAACGGGTGGACGCTGGTGACCCTCTACGCCGCCGTCGCCCTGGCCGGCTGCCTGCTGCTGGCCTGGCTGGCGCTGGCGGGAATCCGGGGGGGCCGGGCGCGCTGACCTACTTCCTGCTCGGGGCGGGCGCCTTTTTGGCGCTCTACCTGCCGCAGCCGATCCTGCCCCTGCTCGACCGTGCCTTCGGGACCAACCCGGCCGTGACCGGGCTGACCATGACAGCGGGGCTGCTCGGATTCGCGGTCGCCGGGCTGCTGCCCGAAGGCGACGACCCCGCCCGGACCCTGCGCCGGGCGATGTGGCTGATCCTGGCCGCGAGCCTGGTCGCCGCCTTGAGCCCGGCTTTCGGCGTCCTGCTGTCGGCTCGGGCCGCCCAGGGCGTGGGGGTCGGGCTGCTGGTCGCGGGCGGGCTGGCAGACATCGCCCGCAACCACCCCGCCTCCCTGGGCGGCCGGCTGACGGGATCGCTGATCGGCGGCACGGCGATCGGAGGCCTCCTGAGCCGGCTCACCGGCTACACGGCGCTCTGGCTGGGGTGGCGGGCGGCGTTTGCGATCGGAGGGGTGCTGGCGCTGGCCTTCCTGAGCTTCGCCCTTAACAGGCTCTCTAGGACCGCCATGGACACTGGTGGTATTCGCGGTGGTCAGCCCCCGGGAGGGCGGGGCGTGCCGGTCGGGTTGGTGGTGGCCGGGCTTGGGATCCTCTTCGTCAACATCGCCGTCTTCGACCTCCTTCCCTACCGGCTGGCGGGCCCGCCCTTCCACCTGCCCACGGCGCTGGCCGACCTCGTCTACCTGGCCTTCGTGCCGGCCCTGGTCACGGCCGGCCTGGCCGGCCGGGCGATCGATCGCTTCGGCGCGCGATCGGTCGTGATGGCCACGGTGGTGCTCGGGATCGCCTGCCTCCTGCTCGGCCTCCTCCCCTCCCTTTTCGCGGCGGCGATCATGGCCACCGGCTCGATCTCGGGCGCGGTAGCACTCCACACCGGCCACAGTGGCGCCGCGGCAACTCACGGCCGGGTGGCGGTGGGGCGCTACCTGACCGCTTACTACGTCGGCGGAGCGCTCGACGCGCCCCTGATCGCCTCCGCCTATCAGGCCTGGGGCTGGACCGGCGCCGTCCTCCCCCTCTGCGGGGCCTGGGCCGCGGTGGGCCTGCTCGCCTTCCTCAGCCCAGCGTCAAGCTGGCGCCGAGAAACTCCTCCAGGCGCCGCACCTCCGCGGCCAGTCCCTTCCGCTCCTTAGGGCTTAATGGCCGCAGCTCGGTGACCGCGACCACCCCCTGTTTCTCGATCACGGGTGGCCGGCCAGCAAACCGACCGCCCCGCCGGTGAGGGCCTTGAACTCGACGCCCTTCCAGCCGGAGGCGAGCGCCAGCTCCGCCAGCTCCTCCCCGCTGCGGTAAGCGTCGACGGTGTCGCTCAGGTAGCGATAGGCGGCCGGCGCCCCGCTCAGGGCGCCGCCGACCCTGGGCAGCACCTGCCGGAGGTGGAACCGGTAGACGCTGCCGAAGACCGAGCGCGGCGGCCTGACGAACTCCAGCACGACCATCCGCCGCGACACGCGGGCCATCTCGGCCAGGCCCCGGCCCGGGTCGGCCAGGTTCCGGAGCCCGAAGGCGGCGGTGCTGGCGTCGAACTCGCCGTCCCCGAAGGGCAGCGCCAGCGCGTCGCCCTCGACGAACTCCAGCGCCGGGTACCCTCGCCGGGCCTTCTCCAGCATCCCGGCGCTGAAGTCGACGCCCACCACGCGGCCGGCGCCTGCCAGCCGGGCCAGCTCGGCAGTCAGTTTCCCCGAGCCGCAGGCCACATCCAGGGCGGACTGGCCGGGCTGCAGATGGGTCGCAACAGCCGCCTGCCGCCGCCAACGGCCGTCCAGCCCGCCCGAAAGGAGGGTGTTGAGGAGGTCGTAGCGAGGCGCGATGCGATCGAACATCGCCCGCACCTCGTAGGCGTCTCGCTCAGGCACGGCCGCCCAAAGCTAAAGAAACCCCCGATTCCGCGAGCTAAACCCGCCTCCAGAGCGAGGCGATGCCCTGGCCCACCCCGATGCACATGGTCGCCAGGCCGACCGCCGCCTCCGAGCGGTTCATCTCGTGGACCAGCGAGCAGATCAGCCGGGAGCCGGACGAGCCCAGCGGGTGGCCGAGCGCGATGGCGCCGCCGTTGACGTTGACGCGCTCCTCGTCCAGGCCCAGCTCGCGCACGCAGGCCACCGACTGTGCCGCGAAGGCCTCGTTCAGCTCGATCAGGTCGACGTCGCCGACCTTGAGGCCGGCCTTGTCCAGCGCCTTGAGCGTGGCCGGCACCGGGCCGATGCCCATGTAGCTCGGGTGGACGCCGGCGCTGGCGGCCGCCAGGAAGGTCGCCAGCGGGCGCAGGCCGCGCCGCTTCGCCTCGCCCGCTGACATCAGGACCAGGGCCGAGGCGCCGTCGTTGAGCGGCGAGGCGTTGCCGGCGGTGACCGTGCCCTCGGCCTGGAAGACGGGCTTCAGCCGCCCCAGGGACTCCAGCGTCGAATCCTCCCGCGGGCCCTCGTCGGCGGCCACGCGGAGCGCCTCTCCCTTCTTCTGGGCGATGCTGACCGGGACCAGCTCGGCGTCGAACCTGCCCGCCTTCTGGGCAGCCACCGCCCGCTGATGCGAGCGGAGCGCGAACCGGTCCTGGTCCTCCCGGCCCACCTCGAACTTGGCCGCCACCCGCTCCGCCGTCTCCCCCATCTGGAGGGTCCCGTAGAGCTCCGCCATCCGCGGATTGACCAGCCGCCAGCCGAGCGAGGTGTCGTAAGCCGTCTGCGGGCCGCGCGGAAACGCCCCGTCCGGCTTGGCCAGCACCCACGGCGCGCGCGTCATCGACTCCACGCCACCGGTGATCACGACCTCGGCGCCGCCGGCCTGGATCTCGCGCGCCCCGGCCACCGTCGCCTGCATGCCCGAGCCGCAGAGCCGGTTGACGGTCTGGCCCGGCACCTCGACCGGGAAGCCGGCCAGCAGCAGCCCCATTCGCGCCACGTTGCGGTTGTCCTCGCCCGCCTGGTTGGCGCAGCCGAAGATGACGTCCTCGACCTCGGCCGGGTCGAGCCCGATCCGGTCGACCACCTCGCGGATCACGACCGCGGCGAGGTCGTCGGGCCGGACCTCCTTCAGCTGCCCCCCATACCTGCCCATCGGCGTCCGGACGGCGGAGACGATCACGACCTCGCGCAGCTGAGCCATGGCTACCTGCCTTTGAACACCGGCTTCCGCTTCTCGACAAACGCGGCCACGCCCTCGCGGAAGTCCTCGCTGCCGGCCTGGATCTCCTGGATGTAGGACTCGAACTCGAGCGCATCCTCGAAGCTGGCGCCCTCGGCGAAGTTGACCGCCCGCTTCCCGGCCGCCATCGCGGCCGTGGCACCGGCCGCCAGCTCTGTGGCGAGGGCGCGGCACTCGCTCTCGACCTCGGCCTTGGGGACCACCCGGTTGACCAGCCCGAAACGCTCCGCGTCCTGGGCCGAGAGCGGCCCTCCGGTGAAGAACATCTCCAGCGCCCGCCCCCGGCCGACGAAGCGCGGCAGCATCCAGGTGGCGCCGCCGTCGGGCGCCAGCCCGATGCCGACGAAAGCTTCGCTGAAGTAGGCGTCGTCGGCGGCGATCCGGATGTCGCAGGCCAGGGCGAAGCTGGCGCCGATCCCGGCGGCGACCCCGTTCATGCCGCAGATGACCGGCTTGGGGAGGTTTCGGATCCGCTGCAGCATGGCGGCGTACTGCTCGCGCAGCACCCTGCCCACGTCTTCGGCCGAGCGCCCGCCGCCGCCCGAGCCGTTCATCTCCCTCACGTCGGCCCCGGCCGAGAAGCCGCGGCCGGACCCGATCAGCACCACGCAGCGCACGGTCTCGTCCCGCTCGACCGCCTTGAGCGCCGCGTCCAGCTGCTCGCGGGCGAGCTGGCCGATCGGGTTCAGCTTCTCGGGGCGGTTGAGCCTGATCCAGGCGACCGGCCCCTCCGTGTCCAGGACGACGTGCAGCTCCTGCGGCTGTTCCGCCATCCTCAGCGTCCCTTGAACCGGCCGCGCCGCTTCTCGAGGAAGGCCCGCATGCCCTCCTTCTGGTCCTCGGTCGCGAACAGGAAATAGAAGCTGCGCCGCTCGGCCGCCAGGCCCTGCTGGAGCGGCGTCTCGAGCGCGGCGTTGACAGCCTCCTTGGCCAGCCGCAAAGCCAGCGGCGGCTTCTCGGCGATCCGGCGCGCGAGACGCTTGGCGACCTCGATCGTCACCTCGGCCGGGACCACCTTGTTGACCAGGCCGAGCTGGAAGGCCCGCTGGGCGCTGATCGGAGCCCCCGTCAGGTTGACCTCCATGGCGACGTACTTGCCGGCGGTCCGCGGCCAGCGCTGGGTGCCGCCGGCGCCGGGGATGACGCCGAGGTTGATCTCGGGCTGGCCGAAGCGCGCGGAATCGCCGGCGATGATCAGGTCGCACATCAGGGCGATCTCGCAGCCTCCGCCGAGCGCGTAGCCGTTGACGGCGGCGAGCAGCGGCTTGCTGAAGGAGGTCAGCGGCGCCCAGCGGCCGGTCTGGTCGCGGGTCAGCTGGTCCACCGGCGACCGCTCGACCATGTCGCCGATGTCCGCGCCGGCGGCGAAGACCCTGGGCCCGCCGGTCAGGACCGCGGCCCCTACCTCGGGGTTGGCTTCGAATTCGCCGAGCGCCGCGCCCAGCTCCCCGATCAGCTCCGGGCTGAGCGCGTTGAGGACCTTCGGCCGGTTCAAGGTGATCACCCCGACCGCCCCTTCGATCGAGGAAAGGATGAACTCGAAGGCCATCTCGGTATCATCGGGCAAATGGCACGGGTGCTGAGGGACAGCTACGGGCGCGTCGCCGACGATCTCCGGATCTCGGTCACCGACCGCTGCAACTTCCGCTGCATCTACTGCATGCCCGCCGAGGGCCTGAAATGGCTGGGCCGGGAGGAGATCCTCCGTTACGAGGAGATCCGGCGCCTGGCCAGGCTCTTCGTCGAGCGCTACGGCGTCCGCACCATCCGCATCACCGGCGGCGAGCCATTGGTCCGGATGAAGGTCGAGGAGCTGGTGGGGATGATCGGCGAGCTCGATCCCACCCTCGACATCACCATGACCACCAATGGGGTGCTCCTGGCCGGTAAGGCGGAGAAGCTGGCCGCCGCCGGCCTGAAGCGCGTCAACGTCTCCCTGGACACGCTCAGCCTCGACCGCTTCCACGACATCGCCCGCGTCGACGCGTTTGCGAAGGTGATGGACGGCCTCCGCGCCGCCGAGGAGGCGGGGCTCAAGCCGATCAAGCTCAACGTGGTGGTCATGAAGGGCCACAACGACGACGAGGCCGTGGACTTCGCCCGCCTCGCCCGCGAGAAGGGCTACGAGGTGCGCTTCATCGAGTTCATGCCGCTCGACGGCGACGGCATCTGGAAGCCCGACCTGGTCGTGCCTTCGCAGGTGCTCCAGGAGCGGATCGAGGACCAGTTCCCGCTGGTCGTCCTGCAGGAGGATCGGCCGGCCCCCTCCCACAACTACCGCTTCGCCGACGGCGCGCCCGGCGGCGTGGGCTTCATCTCCAGCGTCTCGCAGGCGTTCTGCACCACCTGCAACCGGGTCCGGCTGACCGCCGAGGGCGGCCTCCGGACCTGCCTCTTCTCGCTCCACGAGACCCCGCTTCGGGACCTCATGCGCGGCGGCGCCTCCGACGACACCTTGGGCCACGTCATCGAGGCCGCCATCTGGCAGAAGGAGGAGGGACACGAGATCGGCCAGGCGGGCTTCATCAAGCCGGCCAAGTCGATGTCGCAGATCGGGGGCTAACCCGTTTCGATGTCGCCCACCCGTCCGAAGCACGCGGGCCGGGACCTGAGCCTCGAGGCTGAGCTCAAGTTCCGCCTCGACGGGGCGGCCGACCAGGCCCGGCTGCGCAGCCGGCTGCGCGAGCTCGAGGCGGAGAGCGAAGGCGCCTACGACGAGGAGAACATCCGCTTCGAGGTTCCGGCCAAGACCAAGGTGAGCCTTCGCCTGCGGATCCTCGACGGCGGTCAGAAGGGCATCATCACGACCAAGGGCCCCGCCCGCTTCGAGCGCAACATCAAGATCCGCGAAGAGACCGAGGTCGAGGTCGCCGATGCGATGGCCGCCCGCGACCTCCTCCAGTCGCTGGGCTACCCGGTCGAGTTCACCTTCCACAAGCATCGGGCCGGCTGGAAGGTCGACGGCGTCTCGGTGACGCTGGACACGCTGGACTTCGGCTTCTTCACCGAGATCGAGGGACCGCCCGAAGCGCTGCCTGGGGTTGCCAAGTCGCTCGGGCTCGACCCCAAACAGGCGATCCGGCAGAGCTACTCCTCGCTCGCCCGCGAGCACCTCCGCGAGCTCAAGAAGAATGCTTAAGCCAGAGGAGGCCCGGCGGCCCTGGACCGTCAGCGAGCTGGCCCGCCAGATCCAGGCCGAGCTGCAGCCGCTGCGGAGCGTCTTCGTGAAGGGCGAGGTCAGCGGGATGAAGCTCTCCGCCAAGGGCCATTACAGCTTCACCATCCGCGACAGCGCGGCGGTGATCGAGGCCTTCATCTTCGGCAACGACGCGCGCCGGCTGACCATGATCCCCGAGGACGGCCAGGAGTTCATCTTCCGAGGCCGGATCGACTACTGGGCCCAGGGCGGGCGGATCCGGCTCCTGGTCGACTACCTGGAGTTCGACGACGTCGGCAAGCTGCGCGCCCGGATCGAGCTGCTCAAGCAGCGGCTGGAGCTGGAGGGCGCCTTCGCGCCCGAGCGGAAGCGGCCCCTGCCCTTCCTCCCTCGCGCCGTGGGACTGGTGACCTCGCCGACCGGCGCGGTCATCCACGACCTCCAGCAGACCATCTGGGACCGCTTCCCGAACATGGACATCGTGGTCTACCCGGCCCAGGTCCAGGGCGCCGCCTCTCCCGGCAGCGTCGCCGGCGCCATTCGCCAGGCCAACCGGGACGGCCGCGTCGAGGTGGTGGTCATCGCCCGCGGCGGCGGCAGCTTCGAGGACCTCTACGGGTTCAACACGGAGCCGGTGGTGAGGGCGATCCTGGCCTCCCGGATCCCGGTCGTGACCGCCCTCGGGCACACCTCCGACCGGACCCTGGCGGACATGGCCTCCGACGCCGAGTGCCGGACCCCGACCGAGGCCGGCGCCCGGGTGGTCCCGCGCAAGGCCCAGCTCGCCCAGCAGCTGGGGGAACGCGCCCGGCGGCTGGAGCGCGAGGGCCTGCTCCGCCTCCAGGCCGGTGCCGAGGCGGTGGCTCGCCGCCGGGAGCGACTGGCCCAGGTGCTGCCTGCCCAGTTCGCATTGAGGGCCCGCCGCCTGGAACGGGCCAGGGCCGACCTGGCACGCCTGAGCCCCGCCCAGCAGCTGACCCGCCGGCGCGGAGAGCTGGTCGAGCGAGGGCGGAGGATCCGAGTCCTGGCGGAGAAGGCGGTGGGCGTACGGCGGCTGGACCTGGAGCGGCGCCGCGCCGGGCCGGCGCTGGTGAGGCTGGCCGGCGATCGCTTCGGCCGCGCCCGACTGGAGCTGGAGCACCGGCGCGAGCGGCTGGCGAACCTCTCCCCCGAGACGGTGCTCGCACGCGGTTACAGCATCACCTCCGACGAGGAGACCGGGGAGGTCCTCAAGTCCGCGGCGGCCACCGAGGTCCGGCGCCGGGTGAAGGTGCGGCTCGCCAGCGGCACGCTGAAGGCCCGCGTCGAGGAGGTCGCCGGGTGACCGAGGAGGACATCAGCTACGAGAAGGCGCTGGAGCTGCTGGACGCCAAGATGCGCTCCATCGAGGAGGACGACCTCACCCTGGAGCAGGTGATCGCGGCCGTGGCCGAGGGGCGGCGCTACCTCAAGATCTGCGAGGCGAAGCTGGAGGCCGCCCGACACAAGATCGAGGTGCGGCCGGAGGCCATACGGCCGCCCGGGGGGGTAGGCGGCGCGCAGGCTGCGCCGAGCACCGCCGACAGGGGGGAGCTCCCCCCTCCATCTGCCGAGCCGCCGCCCACGGACGACCGCCTGCTGTGAGGCAGCTGCGGGTCGGCGAGGACGTGCTGGCCGCCGACGGCTCGCGGCTGGGGACGGTGGAGCGCCTGGTCGTCGACGAGGGCGCCCACACGGTCACCGACCTGGTCGTGCGGGGGCGGGTCATCCCACTCCGGGAGCTCAAGGATGCCGGGCCCGACGGGTTGGCGACCGACCTCGACGAGCACGACCTGGAGAGGTTCCCGACCCACGACAAGGCCGCCCTCGACGCCCCTGGAGACCACTGGGAGCCGCCCGAGGGCTACCAGCTGCACAACTTCCTGGCCGTCGCCGGCGCACTTCTCGGGAGCGCTCCCTTCGTCCCGCCGGTGCACGCCGACCTGACTCCGGGGGACGCCGCCCACGAGATCACCGCCGGCAGCCCGGTCTGGGCCGGCGACCGAAAGATCGGTCACGTCAGCGAGCTGGTGACCGACGAGACCGGGCACACTCGGCAGCTGGTCATGACGCGGGAGGGCCTGCGCGGCGAGCAGGTGCTGGTCCCCGTCGAGAAGGTGATCGAGGTCGTCGGCCCGAACGTGCAGGTCGACCTCAACGAGACCGAGATCGACTTGCTAGAGCCGTTCGAGCCGGGCGCTTAGCAGGCGCCGGTTCGGCCGCCTCGGCCTGCGAGCGGGCCGCCGCCTCCAGCTGCTCGTTGGCCACCACCAGCCGCTGGCTGAGGTTCCTGATCACCTCCAGCAGCACCTCCGGGTGCTCGTGGAGGATCGCCTTGAGGCGGTCCTTGCGGAGGACCCTGGTGACCGTGGTCACTGTCGCCTGGGCGCCGGCCGAGCGGGGCTGGTCGGTGAAGGGGGCCATCTCCCCCATCACGCTGCTGGGGCCGAGCTTGGCCAGGGTCACCTGCTGGAGGCCGTCGTCGCGGTGGATCCGCACCTCGCCCTCCAGGATCACGTAAAGCTCGCTGGAAAGATCGCCCCACTTGAAGATGTGCTCGCCGGCGTGGTAGCGGCGGGTGACCATCAACCGGTCGATGCTGTTCAGCTGCTCGAGCGTCAGGGTGGCGAAGAGGGGCACCTTCTTCAGGGCGATGAGGTCTTTCATGCTCTCTCCAGCTCGGCCGCTAACCGCCTCGGCCGCCCGTCTGACCCAGGCGTCGGGATGGGCCTCGAGCCGGGAGACCTCCTCTTCCGAGAGCGGCCGAGCGGGGGCTCCGTCGAAGCTCTCTGGGTCGACTAGCCGCACGAGTGGCTCGACCAGCCGAGCAGGGCCGAAGTTTATCAGCGTTTCCACGGCCTCAGCCCTGGACTCCGGGTCGCCGGAGCGCAGCGCCTGCTCGACCCTGGCGAAGCCCCGTTTCTCGTGGAGGGCGCGGAGGGCGGCCAGCGCCAGCTCGATCGAGTGCTGCTGGTAGTCCTCCAGGCTGACGCGGAGTGCCGCGAAGCGGAAGTCCTCGGCGCCGGAGCCTGCCACCCGGGCGAGCGCGGCCAGCCGGCCGGCGTGACCGGCGGACTCCAGCGCGGTGTCGAGGTGCTGCTCGATGTGCATTGCCGCCCGCCGCAGCAGTTCCGCCTTGCCGCTCCGGTAGAGCGGCTCGATCGCGGCCACCGCCACCGGGGTCCCGGCGTTGAGCAGCTCCAGCAGCCGCTCCATGGCCGAGGGCGCCTGGAGCACGATCGCCTCCCCCGCCAGCCTCCGGCAGCCACCGTCGCCGAAGGCCAGGTTCTTGAGCAGCGCCTCCGCATAGGCGGCGGCCTGGGCGGCCGGCGGCTTCCAGCGGATCGCCTGCCGGAGGGCGGCCCGGCGCACCTCCAGGTTCCCGTCCTCGAGGCAGGCGAGCAGGCCGGCCGCCACTCCCGGCACCTGTCCCTTCAGACGGGCGAAGGAGCGGATCGCCTCCAGCCGCACCTTGGGCTCCGGGTCCGAGAGCGACTCCGCCACCCAGGCCCGCTCTCCACCGCCGGACGCCGCCGCCCAGATGCCGGCGGCCCGGGCGCCGGCGTCGCCCGAGCTGTAGAGGCGGCCCAGCAGTTCCCGCGAGTCGACCCAGGGCGGGGTCACTCCGGCTCCGGCCAGGGCCGCCGCGGCCACCACCCAGGGGTCCGGGTCGGCGGCGCCGGACTCGATCAGCCCCCGGTCCAGCCCGCCGGGCGGAGAGAGCTGGTAGGCGAGCCGCCGCAGCCCGGCGTCGGGCGAGCGCGCGAGGTCGGCGGCGAGCCTTCGGAAGTTGTCCGGCGAGAGCTGCGCTAGGGCCGCCGCGGCAAACTCCCGCAGCTCCGGGTTGTCGCCCCTGATGAACGCCTTGAGCTCTTCGACGTCCTGCGCGCTGGGCCGACCGAGCGCCAGCTCGAGGTCGCTCAGCGAGAGCGTGTGCGCGCGCAGCCGCTGGTAGATCGCGTTCACGTAGAGGCTGCGGACCCAGAGGGCGGCGACGACGAAGGCGAGGCAGACGAAGAGCCCGAGGATGGCCAGGAAGAGCGCCGAGGCGGTGCCGAAGAAGAACCCGATCACGAGAAGGCCGACGCCGGCCAGGACCGCCGAGCCCGGCAGCACGAGGTTTTCCTGGAGCACCTTGAGTCGCGGCCCGACCTGTTCGGGGAGCGCGCCCCCGAGCACGTTCTGGGCAGGGTCGTCGACCCCGGTCTGGATCCCGTTGCGCACGACGAAGAGGAAGAGCGAGGGGCCCAGGGCCGGCGCGAAGGCGACCAGCGCGAACCCGATCAGGGTGGCCACGGGCAGCGAGAGGATGGCGTTCTTGACGCCCGCCTTGGCCAGCAGCCAGGGGGTCACCCAGAGACCCAGGAAGAGCTGGACGACGTAGCTCAGCATCCAGGCGTTGCCGATCAGGACGGTCAGCTCCTCCAGGTTCCGCGTCGAGCGCACGAAGATCACCGCGACCAGGTAGTCGGAGACCCGCATCACGACCAGCAGCACGGTGCCGAGGAGGACCAGGGCGAGGACCAGCCGGCTCACCCGGAGGTAGTCGAGCGACTCCGTGATCGAGCGCAGGACTCCCCGCCGCCGGTGGGTCTCGCGGACGTCGGCGTGCAGCTCGTCCACCTCGTCCTCCACCGGCGGCCGGTAGAGGCGGCGCTCGGCCCGATAGGCGATCAGGCCGCTGGCCGCCGCGCCGGCGGCCCAGCAGTTCCCGCGAGTCGACCCAGGGCGGGGTCACTCCGGCTCCGGCCAGGGCCGCCGCGGATGTTGAAGTACTGGGAGACGAAGGTCCAGAACTGCAGCATCACGATCTCGAAGGCGACCGAGTAGACGACATAGGCGACGAAGCTGACCCGGTAGCTCTCGCCGAGCCGGTAGGCGACGAAGAGCGGCACCGCGATCACGGCGTTGAGCAGCAGGGTGTAGCGAAAAGCGCGCGCGACGCCCAGCTGGCGGATGGCGAAGGACTGGAGGGCGATGGCGGGCCAGACGCTGAGCGCGAGGACCACGAAGAAGAGCGGGTAGGCGGGCGGCCCGGCCCGGTCCAGGAAGATGGCCTGGGTGCCGTTGAAGGCGGTGTACATCGCGCAGCCGAGGACCACGGCCAGTCCCGTCATCCGGAGCGTGCGCTCGAGTTCCGAGCGCCGCACGTGGAGCACGTGCCCCAGCGCGACCAGCAGCCGATCCCGCGCGGGGCCCATGTACGGCGACGATTATGCGGTCGATCGGCCACCCAGGGGCGAGTCTTCGGCGCAGCCGAAGATGACGACGCCCGTCAGGGCCTCGTCACTTCGCCTGATCCTATGGGCCGTTCACCCTATGGACTCACGTTCGGGTTTCTGGTCACGGCCGACCAGCCCGAGAGCATCGCCCAGCGGGTCCAGATGGCGGCCCAGACCAGGCCGTTGCCAAACGCCGGCAGCTCGTCGGCGTAGTGCTTGTGGTGGAAGGTCCACATGGCGCTGTGGAACTCGTAAAGCATGCGCGCCGTTTCCTGGCGCGAGGAGGCGCCCTTGATGTGCAGCGCCTGCGCCGAGGGCAGGTAGTAGATCTTCCAGCCGCCCTGTTTGAGCCGGTAGCAGAGGTCGAGGTCCTCCCCGTACATGAAGTAGGCGGGGTCGAAGAAGCCGACCTTGGCGACCGCGGCTCGGCGGACCATCAGGCAGGCGGCGGTGCCGGCGTCGATCTCGTGCGCGCGGCCGGCGGGCTGGTGGCCCATGTTGTAGCGGCCGAAGCGCGGGCTGTGCGGGAAGAGGCGGCTCAGCCCTGACAGCCGGTAAAAGGCGATCGAGGGCGTCGGGAAGGCGCGCCGGGCGGCGGCGTCGGGACGCCCGTCCGGCCGCACCAGGCGCGGGCCCACGGCGCCGACGTCGGGCCTGACCAGCAGGAAGTCGGCCAGCTCGCCGACGCAGCGCTGGCCGACCATCACGTCGGGGTTGAGCAGGAGGACGAAGCGGCCGCCCGCCATCTCCAGGCCGACGTTGTTGGCCTTGCCGAAGCCGACGTTCTTGCGCATCCGGTGCAGCTTGACCTGGGGAAACTCCGCCTCCACGGCCGCGGCGGAGCCGTCCTTGGAGTTGTTGTCGACGACGATCACCTCGAGGGGGACGTCGGTGCCCTGGAAGAGAGCCGCGAGGCAATCAAGAAGGAGGTCCTTGACGTTGTAGCTGACGACGATGGCTGAGACGAGCGGTTCGCGACCCGGCTTGGACTCGCCTGCTTCCATTTCCGTGCAAAGGATAGGGAGGCCGGCGAAAGGGCCGCTGAGCGGGACCCGCGCTGCCCGGCAACTAGAATCGGGACAAGTGGAGACCGCCCAGCGACGGGGGCTGCGTCCCCGGCTGGCGGGGCTGGGCTCGAACCGCCTCGTCAGGCAGAACCTGGTCCTCTTCGCGGGCGGTCTGGTCGCCGGCGTCGGGGGCTTCGTCTACCACGCCATCGCCGGCCGGGTCCTGGGTCCGAGCCTCTATGGCGACGTCGCCTCGCTGATCGCGCTCTACGCCGTCTTCACGGCGCCGGCCCTGATCATGGTCGTGGTCCTGGCCCGCTACGCGGCCAGCCTGGTCGCGTCGGGCGCCGACAGCTCCATCCGCTACCTGGTCGTCCGCTCCAGCCAGGTAACCATCCTCCCCACCATCGTGATCGTGGTCGCCGGCTTCGCGCTGGCCGTGCCGACGGCACAGTTCCTGCACCTCCACTCACCGCTGCCCGTGATCTGGCTCGGCTTCGGCATCGCGGCGCTCTGGCAGACCGGCATCCCGCGCGGCATCCTGCAGGGGATCCAGAACTTCACCGGCCTCTCGGCCAACCTCTCCCTGGAGATGATCGTGCGCTGCGCCGCGCTGTCGATCCTGCTCGCCGCCGGGCTCGGCGTGACCGGCGCCACCATCTCGGTGATGGCGGGCACCGCCTTCGCCTACGGCCTGGGCATGTACACCCTGCGCGCCCAGCTGGGCAAGGCCAGCGTCCGGGCGCCCCTTCGCTCGATGATCGGCTTCTCGCTGACCGCGGCCGCCGGCACCCTCGGGATCATGCTCCTCTACAACCTGGACGTGATCCTCGCCAAGCACTACCTGAGCCCGCACGACGGCGGCATCTACGGCTCGCTGAACAAGATCGGGACCATCCTCTATTTCCTGACCCTCTCGGTCAGCCAGGTCCTCTACCCGCGGGTGGTCGAGGCCCTCATGCGCAACAACCATCCAGGCCGGCTGGTGGCGTACTCGGCGGGGATCGTGGGGGTGCTCGGTGCGGGCGCCCTGCTGGTCTTCGGCGTGGTGCCCGGGCTGGTGGTCCGGCTGCTCTTCGGGCCTTCCTTCATCGACGCCGAGACCTACATCTTCCTGGTCGGCGTGATCGGCCTCGCCCTGAGCCTCAACAACCTGCTCGTGCAGTTCTTCATGGCGGCCCACGACCGCTGGTTCATCCCCATCCTCTGGGCCGGTGTGGTGATGCTGGGCGTGTCGGTCTCCCTCTACCACGGGGGCGTCGGCTCCATCGTCACCGACGTGCTGGGGACGATGCTCGCGCTGCTGGCGGCGCTGACGGTCCGCCTGCTCTTCCTGCTGCCGCGGCTGCAGCCGGTCGTGCCCGAATAGACAAAAAAATAAGTCCCAGGGCCTTGGGCGGCCCTGGGACTTAAAGGATGCTCGGCAACGACCTACTCTCCCACAGGGTCACCCCGGCAGTACCATCGGCGCTGGAGGGCTTAACTTCCGTGTTCGGAAAGGGAACGGGTGTTTCCCCTCCGCCATGATCACCGAACGGTCGGAAATTATACCTGTAAGGGCTACCGGCGGCGGCGGCGCGCCCTCAGCGACTTGATCTTGCGGGCCTCGGCCGGCGGCACGTAGTGAGCTCGACGGCGGACCTCCCGGACCAGCCCTTGCTCCTGCACCTTGCGGCGAAATTCGCGGAGGGCTGATTCGAACTCGTCAGGGTCCTTGACTACGACCTTCAAGAAACGAAGGATAAATCTTCAGTGCCAGGCCGCGATGATGCCGAGCAGGGCCGGCCCCAGCAGGATGATCCAGATGGTCGGGAAGATGCAGCCGACCATCGGGAAGACCATCCGCAGCGACGCCTGGGCCGCCCGCTCCTGGGCGCTGGCCCGGCGGGTCCGGCGAAGCTCGGAGGCCTGCACGCGCAGCGAGCGTGCGATGCCGATGCCCATCTGCTCCGACTGCGTGATGGCCTGGACCAGGTTGTGCAGCTCGGCCACGCCCGAGCGCCGGCCCATGTCCTCCAGCGAGGCCATCCGGGGCCTGCCCAGCCGAGTCTCCCGGAGCACCTTGCCGAACTCGTCGCCGAGCGCGTTGTTGAAGCGAGCGGTCACGTCGGCCATGCCCGCGTCCAGGCTCAAACCGGCCTCGACGGCGAGCGTGAGCAGGTCGACGGCATCCGGAAGGTTGCGCTCGATCGCCGTCCGGCGCGCTGCGGCCAGCTGGTTGAGGGCCAGCTGCGGCAGCCAGAAGCCGGCCAGCGCGCCGACCAGGGCCGCCAGCAGCGCGGTGCCCGGGTTGCCGATCAGGAGGCCGGCGATCAGGCCCAGCGCGACCAGCAGCGCGGCGGACCCGTAGCGGATGGCCTCGAAGGCCGCCGGCGTCAGGTGGCCCGGGTTGCCGGCCAGGTTTATCCGGACCTGGAGCGCGCTCCGCCGCTCGGCCGAGACGCGGTCCCCGAAGAGGCGGCGGCCGAGCCGGTCGAGCCGGTAGCCAAGTCCGCGGCGCCGCAGCGGCAGCGCCTGGTCCTCCCCGACCGGGCCCAGCTCGGCGACCGCCTCCTGGGCGCGATCCAAGCGGGAGAAGAAGAGGAAGATCGCCGAGGCGCAGATCAGCCCGGCCAGGGCCGCCACGTAGTCCATCTAGGTGTCGACCGCCGAGAGCCGGCGCATGAGCACGTTCCCGACCACGACCAGCACGCCCGCGAAGACCAGCATGCCGATGCCGATCGGGCTCTCGACCATGGGCCGGAAGTAGCGCGGCGTGATGCCGTACATGACGGCGCCGAGCACCAGCGGCAGCGCGCTGATCAAACTCGCCGAGGCGCGCGCATGGGCGGTCAGCACTCCCATCTCCCGCTTCATCCGGAGGCGCTCGCGGATCGTCTCGGCGATGTTGTCGAGGATCTCGGGGAGGTTCCCGCCGACCTTGCGGTGGAGGAGGATGGCGACCACGATGAAGTCGAGGTCGGAGCTCTGGACACGCTTGGCAAGCCCGGCCAGCGCGTCTTCCACCGAGGTCCCGAAGTGGATCGCCGTGGTCACCACCTCGAACTCGTCCGAGACCGGCGGCGGCGCCTTCTGGGCGATCACCTCGATCGCCTGGCCCAACGAGTAGCCGGTCTTGAGCGCGTTCGAGAGCAGCGTGATCATGTTGCCCAGCTGGTCGTTGAAGGCCCGCTGCCGCTGGGCCTGCAGCCGCCGCATCCAGAAATGCGGAGCGATGTAGCCGGCCCAGCCGAGGAGCAGGAACTGGGGTCCGATGCCGAAGAGCCAGAGGCCCAGGAGCGCGAGGCCGACCGCGAGCAGCACCTGGATCAGCAGGTACTCGGAGCTGGTCAGGCGCATCCCGGCCTTGGCCAGGTTCTCGGCCAGGGTCACCTTGCCCGCGCGCCGGCTCCGCTCGCTGAGCACGTCGGTGAGCGGCTGCATGACCCGGTCGACGGCGTCGCGCATATCGACCCGCGGCCGCCGCCGCGGCAGCGGCGAGATCACCAGGTCGGCGGTCACCCGCTCCCGCCGGACCGTGTCGAGGCTCCAGAAGAAGACGATGATCGCGGCCGCCAGGCAGATTCCGATGAGCAGGTCGTAGCCGACCTGGGGGCTCACGGGACCAGCTCGGGGCCGTACCGCTTGGCGACGTCGGCGCTGCTCACGCCGGCTGCCTTGTCGATGGGGCAGGCCGTGGCCTGCTGTGGGTTGTTCGCCGCGCCCGTGTTGTAGTCCTGGTAGTTCTCGAGCGTGTAGCGAAGCGTCGCCTTGGCCAGGAACCAGTTCAGGTACTCGGCGTCACATTGGTTCATCACGATGGTCAGGCTGGACCCGGTCGCGGTGGTCGTCTTGGCTGCGCTGGAACCACTCGCAGCGTGGCTCTGGGCATCGCCGGCGGTCCCCACCCGGATTACATGGACATTGTTGAAGATCGTCTTGGAGGCGGTCTGCCCAGCCTTGTCGACGATCGCGATGATGCCGATATAATCGCCCGGCTGTATGTAGCCGGCGACCCCCTGCTCCTCGCTGGTGGGGATGGTCATGGCCACGAAGCCCTTAGGAATGGGTAGGAAACTAGGCGCGGCCGTGCTCAGGTCGCCAGGGGAGCTGACCAGCTCGTTGGCCAGGACCGGCTGGCCGGCCTTGATCACCACCAGCGCGAAGTACTGCGTCTTGCCGGAGAGGTCGGCGACCGCGGAGAAGTGCTGCGGCGGGGCGTCCGCTGACGTCATCTTGGTGACCTGCAGCGAGCCCTGCTCGATGCTCGCCCGCGCCGGGATGTCCGCCTTGGCCACCACCACGGAGACGTCGCCCGACCCGCCGCTGACGACGAGCGGCGCTCCGCCCGACCGCTGCGTGGCGAGAAAGATGAACGCGCCCAGCGTGATCAGCGCGATCAGCGCTCCGAGGATGGTGAAGGGCCTCCGCCGGCGGGCGGTGGTTATGGCTTCCTGCATGTTGACCAAGACTGTGCCTCCCGGGCGCTTCGGCGCCCGGGCGAGATTCTAGTGCACGAACGAGCCCGTGGAGCCCATCAGGCCGGACAGTCGTTGGTCGAGTTCGCCCTCGCCTCCATCGTCCTGGTGATCCTCTTCGGCGGCCTGGTGGACATCACGCGAGCCATCCACTGGGCGGACGTGATGCAGTCCGCGGCCCGGGAGGGGGCGCTGCGGGGGGCGACCTTCAGCGCCGGCTCGGCCTCCAACGCCTACCTCGACGACACCGACATCAAGGCGGGGGTCGACAGCGAGCTGGTCGCCGGGGGGCTGCCCGCGTCCATCCTCCAGAACGGGGTGAGCAGCTGTCCGACGGTCAGCGACGGCAACGGCAACCACAACCCGCCCTACGCGAGCAGCGCGTTTCCGGCCGCGGCCAACCAACCCTGGCTCTACATCTGCTACTCGAACTCCGGCGCCCAGGACTACCCGGTCACGCCTGCCACCGGCCTGGCCGGCGCCGACCTGAACGTGGTCCTTCTCCTCGCCTACGGACCGCTGACGGCTGTCATCCCGGGACCCCTGAGTGGAAACCTGGGGGTTGCCGCGAACGTCCACGTGCGGGTGCAGGGCGGATGAGAGGTCGTCGCGCTCAGCGCTCTCAGGCGATGACCGAGTTTGCGCTGGTCGCGCCGGTGCTGCTGCTGCTGACCTTCGGCATCATCGATTTCGGCCGCGCACTCTACTTCTACTCGGCCGGGGCGGCCGCGGCGCGGGAGGCGGCGCGGGTCGCGATCCACGCCTCCAACCCCCTCCCCACCAACAGCGACGTCCGCAACGCCGCCGCGGTGCACTTCCCGGGAGCGTCGGTGACCGTGCCCGGCGGCTGCTACAACGGCCCCGTGCCGTCGGGCCGCCCGGCCGCCGGCGCGGCCTGGGTGTTCATCAGCGAGCCCAACCCGCCCACCACGGTCGAGAACAACCCGCCGCCCAACGCGCCCGGCGGCGAGAACACGGTCGGCTCCGGCGGCCCCTGCAGCGCCATCAACCCGGCGGTCGGCAACCAGCAGCTGCAGGTGACCGTCGTCTACAACTTCGTGCCGGCCACGCCCCTGATCAACAACCTGGTGGCCGACCACATCCTCTTCGTGCTCCAGGTCGTGGCCCGGACGGCCTACTGATGCGCGGCCACCATCGAGAACGAGCCCAGGCGATCGTGCTGATCGCGCTGATGATGGCGGTGCTGGTCGGATTCGTAGCGCTAGCGATCGACAGCGCCCGCGCCTTCGACGCGAGGCGCGTGCTGCAGGACGCGACCGACGCGGCAGCGCTGGCCGGCGCCACCTCCTACCAGGCCGGCCACGGTTGGACCACGGCGGAGACGGACCTCTTCCAGCTCTTCGAGAGGGACGTCCGGATTGCGCCCGGCGAGCTCTGCTCGCCCACCGCCTTCGCGATCCCGGCCGCGGGCGGCACGGCGACCATCACCTGCAACCTGTCGGGGGCCGCCGGCTACCAGCTGACCGTCACGGCGACCGACGGCGGCCCCAGCGGCCAGGTCATCAGCCTGCTCGCCCGGCGGCCGCTGGTGGTGGCGTTGATGCAGGTGCTCGGCGGCGTGCCCACGCTCACCATCCAGGCCGCCGGCGCCGCGACCGCCAACGAGCTGGCGCGCACGCCCGCTCTGGGCGGCCTGAGCTACGACAACACCTGTGCCGGCGGCAGCGGTGCAACCGCCTCCCTACGCATTCAGAACAAGACCAACTTCGCGACCGTCACCGGCGACGTCGCCAGCAACGGCAGCCTGAACCTCGACAACCAATCGTTCCTGCACCTGGCCGGCAACGTCCTCACGCGCTGCGCGGCGCCGGTCAACCCCGACCACATCACCTACGAGTGCTGGAAGAGCGGCGCCACTCCGCCCTGCAGCGGCTCCGACGTGGCCGGCCAGCTGCTGAGCACAGCCGACCGTCTCGCCGACCCGGGCTACCTGCCACCCGGTCACCCCGCCGGCAACCAGGGCATCCCGGGGTCGAGCGTCATCCTCTCGCCGGGCATCTACACGGCCAACCCGAACCTCGGCAGCGGTGGCCCCTGCTACTTCCTCGCGGGCGGGGTCTACGAGTGGCAGGGCGGCCTGAGCATCAACAGCGGCACGGTCAGCAACGAGCTGAAGCCGCCGGCCGAGCCGGTGCCGGGTGGCGGCCAGCAGTTCTGGCAGCACGCAAACTGCCACGGCGACTTTTCCGTCGCCGCGGCGGCCGGCCCCAACCCACTCCAACCCGGCAGCTACTCGGTCGTCGTCACCTCGCTGCGAACCGACGTGGTCAACGGGACCACCTACACGCGGGAGAGCGTTCCCTCCGTCTGCAAGTCGGTCACCGTCGCCGGCGGCGAAATCGTCAAGCTGACGATCAGCAACGTGCCCGGGGCGGCCAATTACAACCTCTATACCACTGGTTTGAACGGCAACTGCACCGGGACCTTCAACCTCGTCAGCGGGACGATCACAGCCGGCGCCGAGAGCAACGCCACCGTCAGCGGCTGCCCGAGCACGACGAGTCCCTACACCAACTGCACGCTCGGCCACCCCATCGTGATTTACGACAATACGGCGACGACCAACGCGGCCGTCCATCCACCGGTCGGGGAGACCACAGCCTTCGCCGGCGGCCTTCCCTACCAGGACGTGGCCCGCGCCCCGCCGCCCGGCGGCGACCTCGCCAACGAGAACCACTGCGCGAACCCGGCCGGCGTCTCGGTCGCCTGCCCGGCGGCGGGAACACCCAGCGTCACCACCAACTTCGTCACGCCCGGTGCGGTTTTGATGTACGTGAACAGCAGCACCTGCCTCAACCTGACCGCCGGCGACGCGTTTCTCTTCAGCGGCTACCAGTACGACTGGATGCTCAACTACGAACCGCCGACCACGACCTGCACCAACAGCTGGAACGGCGTCTACAACTCGGCGGCGATCGGGATGAGCTACACGCCCGGCGCGGCCTTCAACATCACCGGCGACGGCGGCACCTTCGACGACACCTGGAGCTTGGAAGCGCCGATGGGCGGCATCGTCGCGGCCACCATCCACATCGCCAACTCGAGCGGGTTGGTGGTCGACTGGGACCCGAACTACGCGCCGGTCCCCGGCGGCCCCCGGCTTACCGGGTGACGCGCATCGAGTCGACGACCTTGCTGACGATGCTGTCGGCGTTGAGCGCCTCGGCCTCGCCGAAGTTCAGTCCCAGGCCGTAGGCGACGGCCTGCATCAGGAACGACCCCGCCCGGTAGGTCACGCCCAGCTGGGGATGCTTCTGCGCCACCAGCAGTCCGGCCGTGGCCGCCCGGCGAAGGTCGCGGGCCGCCGTCGTCTGGCTGATCTTGGCCTGCCGTGCGTAATCGCCGATCTTGATCTCGACGCCGTTGAAGGCCCGGTTGGCGGTCTTGGCCATCCGGGCGTGCAGACCCAGGTAGGCGGTCAGGCTGTCCACCACCGCGGCCACCCGCCGCCGCGCGTTGGGAATCGTCGCGCGCGACGACCGGCCAAGGTTGGGCGCCTGCCAGCGGGGCACGTAGACCGGCTCCGAGCTGGCCGGGGCGACGCCCGCCGCGCCGCCGCCGCCCGGAACCGGCTGCCCGGGCCGGTCCACGCCGACGGCCTGGCGGGCGGCGCTGATCAGGTCGCGGACGTCCTCGCTGAGGTCCGGTGAGCCGGGGACCATGGTCTGCGACATCCGCGCCATCTCCATCGGATCGATCGGGCTCTGCTCCAGGGCGCGCCGGTCCTCGCGGTCCTCGGCCCGGGTCGAGTAGGTCGGCTGCGCGGAGCTGAAGGGGACGACCACCACCTCTCGGACGATGTCGCCCGAGCCCGAGCGCCGGCGCGTGTCGTCCTCCAGGAAGGGATCCTTGATCACCGGCATCATGCTGTCCGACCCGGCCGGGATGTAGCGCGCGAAGTCGGGGTCGAAGAGCCGGTCCGGGACCTGGACGCCGTAGAAGGCGGCCTTGTCGAGCAGCTTCGGGATGTAGCCGGTCGCGTTGTACTCGAGGTGGAGGTCGGCGCCCATGCCCAGCACATAGATGTCGCGCAGCACGGGGCCGTCGGCGTTGTAGCCGAGGACCTCCGCGACCTGCACTATCTTGCGCCGGCCGTCCGGCATCCGGGCGAGGTGGACGAGGAGGTTGATGGCGGACCCGATCTGGGCCCGGACCGCCTCGTAGGGCAGGTCGATGGAGGCCATCATGACCATCGTCTCCAGGCGGCTCAGGGCGTCCCGGGCGGAGTTGGAGTGGATGGTCGACATCGAACCGTCGTGCCCGGTGTTCATGGCCTGCAGCATGTCCAGGGCCTCGCCGCCGCGCACCTCTCCGACCAGGATCCGGTCGGGCCGCATGCGGAGTGAGTTCCTCACCAGCTGCCGGATGGTCAGCTCGCCCTTGCCCTCGACGTTGGGCGGGCGGTGCTCGAGGGAGACCACGTGCGGGTGCTGGATCTGCAGCTCGGCCGCGTCCTCGATGGTCACCACGCGCTGGTTCTCGGGGATGTAGGAGGCCATGACGTTCAGCGACGTGGTCTTCCCGGAGCCGGTGCCGCCGGAGACCAGGATGTTCATCCGCCCCAGCACGCAGGCGCGCAGAAACTCGGCCATCGCCGGCGAGAGCGAGCCTTCGCGGAGCAGGTCGTCGATGTCCATCACGAAGTCGCGGAACTTGCGAATGGTCAGCGAGGGCCCGCGCAGCGCTGCGGGCCGGATGATGGCGTTGACACGGCTTCCGTCCGGCAGGCGGGCGTCGACCATCGGGCTCAGCTCGTCGATGTGGCGGCCGGTGACGGCGATCATGCGGCGGATCGTCTCCAGCAGCTGGCCCTCGTCCTGGAAGCGGGCCTCCGCCTTCATCAGCAGGCCGTCGCGCTCGACGTAGACGTCGTCGGGGCCGTTGACCATGATCTCGGAGACCGCGGGGTCGTGGAGCAGGTGGTCGAGCGGCCCGTAGCCGACCGCCTGGAGCAGGATCTGGTCGATCAGCTCCGTCCGCTCGGCCATGGTCAGGGTCAGCTGGTCGTCCTCCAGCATGTGGTCGATGTGGAGCCGGACCGAGCGGGTGAACGACTCCTGGTCGCCGCTGGAGAGGTCGGAGTCGCGGATCAGGGAGAGGCGGTCGCGATAGTGCGCAGCCAGCTGGGTGACGCGCGAGCCGCGCTGGCCTTCCGGCGTCGTGACCGCGTTGAGGGCCGGGGTGCGGTCGCTGCGGCGGCGGCGGGGAGCCGCCGTCCACTGCGTCAGGCCCACGCCCCAGCGGTCGACGAAGCGGACCTCGAGGAGCGACTCGGCACAGACCAGTACGGGTGACACGAACTCGGTGTCGGGAACGCGCATCCGGACCGGGAAGCCGTCCAGCCCCGCGCCCGGCAGGCCGGCCAGGTAGGCCTGGATGGTGTCGCCGTCGCGGAAGCTCAGCAGCGTCTTGCGCTCGGTCTCGGAGTCGCCGGGATCGGGCTCCAGGTTGCCGCCCAGCACCACGTACTTGAGGTTGGCCAGCGGAACCCAGGTGACTTCGCTGTCGCTGCTCCCGGTGGTGATCGGGAACCCGTGGCGGGAGATCGCGACCACGTCCGAGCTGCCCTCGATGACCTGGCCGCCGAGCAGGTGCACGGTGACCTCGGCCGGGCCGATGGCCTGAGTCTCCAGCTCCTGGGTTTGGAGGTGACCTTCGGTCGTCGACACCTAGTAGTTCACCCCGGGATTCGCCCCCAGCCTCACGGCGCGGGGAATCCTACCACCGCAACCCGTGACTTTTATCCCTTTTAGCGCGCCGGCGTGACGGCCGGGCGGCCGCGGCGCCGTGGCCGCCGGCGCCGGCGAGAGGCGTCGGCGAGGCCCGGCCGGGTCACCAGGACCGCCTCAGCGGCGGCAGCCGGGGAGTGGCCGTTGTGGGTGAGGTAGCGCCAGCCGCCGTCGCTGAGCAGGTGCTCGGAGTCCAGCTCGGGCAGCTCCGGCGCGCCTTGGCGGCGGAGCTTGCTCCAGTTCGGCATGTCCTCCGGGCTGACCATGGTCAGCGCCCGGCCCTCGTTGCCCATTCGCGCCGTGCGGCCGATCCGGTGGGTCAGCCACTGGGGCGTGTCGGGCAGCTCGAAGTTGATCACCAGTCCGACGTGGCTGATGTCGAGGCCGCGGGCGGCGACGTTGGTGGCCACCAGGATGTCGGCCTTCTGGTCGCGGAAGGACTCCATGGTCCGGTCGCGGGCGCCCTGCGAAAGGTTGCCCTGCAGCTCGACGCTGTCGTGTCCCAGCGCTTTGAGGTCGCGGTTGAGCTTCTTGACGCCGTGCTTGGTCCGGCCGAACACGATCGCCGAGCCCTGGTGCCGGCGCAGCAGGCGGTTCAGGACCTGCAGCTTCTCGCCCCGGTCCACGCGCAACAGCCCGTGCTCGAGGAGCGACTCGGCCTCCGGGAGAACCCTGATCCTCACCGGCTGCTGCAGATGCTTGTCGATCATCCGGGTGACCCATTCGGGCATCGTCGCCGAGGCGAGGACGGTCTGCGGCTGATAGGTCATGCCCAGGATCTTCTCCACGTCGGGCGCGAAGCCCGCGTCCAGCATCTCGTCCGCCTCGTCCAGGACCAGGTACTCGATGCGGCTCAGCGTGACCAGCTTCTTGCCGATCATGTCGAGGATCCGGCCGGGGGTGCCGATGACGATGTCGGGGCCCTTGCGGAGGTCGTTGGTCTGGGTGGCGTAGCCGACGCCGCCGTAGAGC
>VBHN01000063.1 GCA_005881155.1 Chloroflexota bacterium
TCCATCTCAAGCCATCCCTTCTTTTCCTTTCTTGTCTGCGTTGCGCAGTTCAGCGTGCCTTGCCGCTGGCCCGCGCAGCAGGACCCATCGGCACCAATTCGTCGGGACCATCGGGCCCCGTGCGTACTCCCGTCTGCGGTAGCTTGCGAGCCAGTGCCAGTGCAGACCGTTCCCTCAGCAGGTCCCAAGCTGGCTCGAGTCCCGGTCAGGAATCCCTATAGCGCCCTGCCCAACTGGCTCTATCCGGCCCTCGTCGCAGTCACGCTGACGGCCTTCGCGCTGTATTCGGCCTGGGTTGTCTTCGGAAACAGCGGCGGGCGCTTTGGACCCTACCTGAGCCCGTTCTATTCACCGGAGATCACGCTTCGGTTAGGTGGCTTCCTGGTTCCTCCGGCGCTCTGGGTGGCCTGGGCGCCATTGGCTTTCCGGGCCACCTGCTACTACTACCGAAAGGCGTACTTCCGGAGCTTTTTCTGGCACCCACGCTCCTGCGCCGTGCCCGAGCCGCGCTCGCACGGCAGCAACTATCGTGGCGAGACCGGCTTCTGGGCGCTCAACAACCTGCACCGCTTCGCGCTCTACGCGATCACGGTCCAGATGGCTTTCCTGTGGTTCGACGCGCTGGCCCAGTTCTACTACCAGGGAGCCTTTCGGGTCGGCCTCGGGAGCCTGCTGATGATCGTCAACGTTGTCTGCCTGAGCGGCTACACGTTCGGCTGCCACGCTCTGAGGCACCTGGCCGGAGGCCGCTCCGATTGCTTCAGCTGCAGCCGGGTTCGCTTCCGACTTTGGAAGGGCGTGACGGTGCTGAACGTTCGTCACGATCGCTGGGCGTGGGTCTCGCTCTTCACGGTGTTGGGGACCGACCTCTACATCCGGCTCCTGGTGCTGGGCGTGCTGCCGCACGCGCCATGGGCCTGACGACCTGAATGGAGTCGTACGAAACCGTCGACACCGCGGTGCTCGTCCTGGGGGCGGGCGGGGCGGGCCTGCGCGCCGCGATCGCGGCCGCCGAGTCGGGCGCGCGGGTGACCGTGGTCTGCAAGTCCTTGCTGGGCAAGGCGCACACGGTGATGGCCGAAGGTGGCATGGCTGCCGCCCTCGGCAACGTGGCCGGGCAGGACTCCTGGGAGGCGCACTTCGCCGACACCATGAAGGGCGGCAAGCTGCTCAACGACTGGCGGATGGCCGAGATCCACGCCCGCGAGGCGCCCGAGCGGGTGCTCGAATTGGAGCGCTGGGGCGCCGTCTTCGACCGCACGCACGAGGGACTGATCCACCAGCGCCCCTTCGGCGCCCACACCTACCCCCGGCTGGCGCATATCGGCGACCGGACCGGGCTGGAGCTGATCCGGACGCTGCAGGACCGCCTGGTCCACCAGGCCGGGATCGAGGTCCACATGGAGGTGACGGTCGCCAGCCTGTTCGCCCAGGACGGACGGATCGCCGGCGCGCTGGCTTACCGGCGCGCTGATGGCGGCCTGGTGTTGTACCGCGCCCGGGCGGTGCTGCTGGCGACCGGCGGGGCCGGCCGGGTCTACCGGGTCACCTCCAACTCCTGGGAGTGCACGGGCGATGGCACCGCCCTGGCCTACCGGGCCGGCGCTGAGCTGCGGGACTGCGAGATGGTCCAGTTCCACCCGACCGGGATGGTCTGGCCGGCCGGCGTCCGCGGCATCCTGGTCACCGAGGGCGTTCGCGGCGAGGGCGGCCTCCTGCGCAACAAGGACGGCGAACGCTTCATGGAGCGCTACGACCCGGACCGGATGGAGCTCTCATCGCGGGACATCGTCGCGCGCGCGATCAACTCCGAGGTGCTGGCCGGCCGCGGCTCGCCCCACGGCGGCGCCTACCTGGACATCAGCCATCGCAAGCCCGACTACATCAAACGCAAGCTGCCCTCGATGTACGAGCAGTTCTTGAAGCTGGCCAAGGTCGACATCACCAAGGACCCGATGGAGGTCGCGCCGACCATCCACTACTACATGGGCGGGGTGCGGGTCGATCCGGAGACGGGCGCCAGCAGCGTGGCCGGCCTCTTCGCCGCCGGCGAGGTGACGGGAGGCCTGCACGGGGCGAATCGCCTCGGCGGCAACTCTCTCACCGACCTCCTGGTTTTCGGCAAGCGGGCAGGCGAAGCGGCAGCCGAGTACTCCCGCGAGCATTCCCGCCCGGCGCGGATCAGCAAGGCCGAGGTTGGGGAGGCGGTCGAGTCGTTGGTCGGCCCGTTGGGTCGCCCACACGGCGAGAACCCCTACCGCCTGCAGGCGGAGCTCCAGGACGTCTGCAGCCGGCACGCCCCGATCATCCGCAGCGAGAGCGGACTGTTGGAAGGGCTGCAACAGGTCCTCGAGCTGCGGGAACGAGCGCGGTCGGCTGGCACCGGAGGACCCACCGGGCGGGCTTTCAACCCCGGCTGGCACACAGCCCAGGACCTGGGCCAGATGCTGGTCAACGCGGAAGCGCTCTTTCGGAGCGCGCTGAAGCGCAAGGAGAGCCGGGGCGCTCACGCGCGCAGCGACTATCCGAACCCGGACCCGGCTCTTGCCAACGTCAACTTCGTCGTACGAGAGGTTGAGGGCGCGATGTCCGTGCGAGCGCTGGTGCGGGAACAGCTGCCCGACGCTCTGCTCGCGGTCATCAACCGTTCCTTCGAGAAGTACACACCCGAGGAGAAGGAGTGATGGCGAGCGTGAGCCCGCTCCAGCTGAGCGTCTTCCGCGGGGATGCCGAGGGTGGCGAGATGGTCACCTACTCGGTGCCGGTCCGGGAGGGCATGGTCGTGCTCGACGCGGTCCTCTGGGCCCAGGCCAACCTGGCGCCGGACCTGGCTGTGCGCTGGAACTGCAAGGCCGCCAAGTGCGGCTCCTGCGCGGCCGAGGTGAACGGGTTCCCACGGCTGCTCTGCAAGAGTCCCGTCGCCGATTACGGCGAGGAGATCTCGGTCCGGCCGATGGCCGCGTTTCCGGTAGTTCGCGACCTGGTCACCGACGTCAGCTGGAACTACGAGGTCAACCAGCGCATCGCACCGTTCACGCCCTCCGAGGCCGACCGCGACGATCCGCGAGCGTGGCGGATGCAGCAGGTGGATGTCGAGCGAGCCATCGAGTTCCGCAAGTGCATCGAGTGCTTCCTCTGCCAGGACGTCTGCCACGTGCTCCGCAACCACGGCCGGAAGGACGCCTACTTCGGTCCGCGCTTCATGGTCCGGATGGCGAGCCTGGAGATGCACCCCAAGGATTCACTCGACCGCCGGCCGCAGCTGAAGGGCGAGGCCGGCGTCGGCTACTGCAACATCACCAAGTGCTGCCAGGAGGTGTGCCCCGAGCACATCCACATCACTGACAACGCCATCATCCCGCTCAAGGAGCGGATGGCCGATGAATACTTCGACCCCGTCCGCTCCCTGCTCCGCAGACTAGGCGGCCGCTAGGCTCCTGTTCAAACCGGCGGCGATCGACTCTGCCAGCTCTTTGAGCGTCGCCTCGGCGGCGCCGTGCATGGCAATCTCGTCGAGGGTCCGGCCGAGGGAATCGAAGGGCGGCTCGTAGGTGCCGCTCACCGTCAGCCGGGTGTGACCCTCGGCGTGAGGGACGAGCTTGAGCCGGCCGTCGAAGACCGGGAAGAGACTGGCCGGAAAGGTCGGCCGCCAGGAGATGGGCACGGCGATCCAATCACCCGTGGTTATGGGTACACCGAGCGACACCTGGACATGCTTGCGAACGGGAAGTCCCGACACTTTGAAGCCGACGGCCGCCAGTTGGTGATCGGAGCGGTTGCCGATCTTCGAGACCAGTCGCGGAAACCAGTGCTCGGGACTCTGGTTGAGCGCACGAGCGCATTCGCTGACCGAGTGTTCGACGACGATCGAGGCCGTGGCGTACATGGTTTCTTGCAATCCTCCCTAGCGTGCTATCCGGGTGTCGCCGCCGGCGGGCTCTCCGAGCGCCAGCAGCGCCGCGATGACGAGAAGGAAGCCGGGCAGGAACCAGGCGCCGACGGCGGGAATGACCGCCAGGGCCATGAGCGCAGGGGCGAGGCGCGTGCTCTGACCCGCCACAAGCCCGCCGATCAAACCGGCCAGCGAAAGGACGACGAAAGCGATGTAGAGCGGCTGCATGCCGCTGTGCATGTAGATGTTCGAGGTCGAGCCGGAGAAGGGGACAAGCGTCCAGAACGCGGCGCTCAGACCGCCCCCCACGACTCCCAGTGCCGGTGCCCAACTGCGCATTTCACTACCTCCTGTTTGGTGGAGGTAGCGTCGCCCGGCGGAGGGATCGACGCTAAGGGCCGACCGGCCCGCTGCCGAAGGGACTTTAGCCTTCGAGCTTGGAGTGACGGGCCAGGTAGGCGGCTGCCTCGGCGCGCCTGGCCACCTCGAGCTTGGAGAGGATGCTCGACACGTAGTTCTTGACCGTCTTTTCGGCGAGGTGGAGCTCGTCGCCGATCTGCCGGTTGGTCCAGCCCTCGGCGACCAGGGTGAGGATCCGCTCCTCCTGGCCGGAGAGGCGCGCGAGCCGCTCGTCACGCAGAAGGTGTTTGCCCTTGCGGAGCCGGTCCAGGACCGTGGCGGTGACCGCCGGGTCGAGCAGGCTCTGGCCGCGACCGACCATCCGGATCGCGTTCACCAGCTCGCCGCCGCGGATCTGCTTCAGGACGTAGCCCGCGGCGCCGGCCATGATCGACGCGAAGAGCGCCTCGTCGTCGGCGAAGGAAGTCAGCATCAGGACCTGGGTCTCAGGACGCTGGGCCCGGATCTCGCGCGTGGCCTCGATTCCGCTCCCGTCGGCAAGCCGCACGTCCATGACCACGACGTCAGGCTTCATCGCGGCTGCGTACCGAACTGCCTCCGCTACTGAGGACGCCTCGGATATGACCGTCAAGTCCTCGGCGGCCTGGAGCAGCGCCTTGACACCGTCGCGGACCACCTCGTGGTCGTCGACCAGCATCACCCGAAGGTTGTGGCCGGCGGCGGGAGTGTTCTCGGACATTCCGATCAGTCTTGCACGAGCGCCGGGATCGCCCGGGGGTCCAAAGTCCCGGATCAGCAGGGACCAAAGGTCCGGCAGCCTGGTTGGGTCAGTCCGTTCAGCCACGCGTGACGTGACCGTGCTGGTCGCGCTTTCCCAGGACTTCGCTCAGTGCTTCCGGCGAGATGTCGTCAACAGGCACTCGGCGCGTGGCGGCGTATGCCACCCCGGCCACGACCGTCAGGAGACCGATCGCCAGGAGCAGGCCCGTCCAGAGTTCCATGCCTCAACCGTAGGTCGGGCAGGGCCGCAGGATGAGGGCCGGGCGGCACCTGGGAAGAGGGCCGTTCGGCAGACACGCCAGTGCTTCAGAAGAAAAGGGAACGCCCCGGCGGCGAGCGCCGGGGCGACTCCCAGTCGAAGACTCTGTCGTTACGCGACCGCTCGCGCGTCCTTCACCGTCAGCACGGTCCACTGCCAGCGTCGCAATCAGCAAGCCCCAGGCAGCGTAGCCGGCGAAGACACCGACGGTCCACCACGCGTAAGCGTTGAGGAGCGACGTACGGAGCATCTCACCCATGAACAGCGTTTGCTTCGCCGCGTTCAGCTTGGCCACGTCGGCCGTGTAAGTCGGCGAGGTCTTGTCAAGCTTGGCGATCGCTCCCCCAATCTGCGAGTAGGTGAGCCCGTTGGCGACCTTGGTCAGGTGGATGGCGATGAAGTCGTTGGCGTAGATCCGCGCCTGGTCACCGTTGACCACCTGGTTGCCGGCCTGGTCCCGGATCTCCTGCGGGAACTCCGCCGGGTCCAGCGCGCCGCCCGCCTTGATCTGGTCCGTGCCAGGGAAGAAGATCTGCTGCGCGGTCAGCTGGTCCTTGACCATCCCCGTCGAGAAGCTGTTCGCCCAGAAGGCGAACCCTGTCCCCGCCGCGAGCAGGACGACCAGCGCCGCCTGCAGCGTCAGGATCCTCCACCGAATTTCCTTGGTCATTTCAACCACTCCTTTTGTTTGTCGTCCAAGCGGTCCCGGCTTTCTTCGAACTGGGCCGTGGTGAACGCGTCTTTCGCACCTAGTCAATCGGTTGGAAGGAGCTCACAAACCGGCCGATCGGCCCTTCGCGGAGGGGTCCTAAGTCCCCTTCGGTGCGGGACCTTTGTCTGCCGGAATCCAGAGCGACTCGCCCGAAAGGCCGGCCCGGATCGATGCTCAGTGCAGAGCTCCCGCGCCTCGTCCGGGCAGCAGCCCGACAACGCTGTAGGGGAACTGACAAAAGACGCCGTAACCCGGTCCGGAGGCGACCGTCGCCTGGTGATAGGGGCAGCCGATACAGTCGGCCAGCGCGACCTTCCAGCGAAGCCGCGGGCATTGGACCCCAAACTCGGTTCGAGGCACCTCCTCAAAGGTGACGACGGTTCGCTCGATCTCCCCGACCTGCGTCTTCACTGTCCAAGCGTGCCCATCCATGACCGCGGCCGCAGTGGCCGAATGGGCCGACGTGGGCAGGCCGAATGGTCCTTTCGCCACCGCGGGCGGTTGGCTAGCTTTGGTCGCATGTTGAGGACCAGGGTCTGCGACGTGATGACCACCGACGTGGTCGCGGCGCGGCCCGACCAGTCCTACCACCAGCTGGCGGAGTCCCTCACCTCGCTGCATATAAGCGCAGTCCCGGTAGTCGACGCCGAGGGCCTGGTGGTCGGCGTAGTCTCGGCGGCGGATCTGATTCTGAAAGAGCTGATCGACTCGCCCCAGCGCCGGTTCGAGTCGTCGAAGCAGAAGCTGGAACGAAGGAAGGCGAAGGGGCTCATCGCCGCGGACCTGATGACCACTCCCGCGATCACCACCCAGGGCGGCGCGACGCTGGCTGAGGCCGCCAAGCTGATGCACGATCGCGGAATCAAGCGGCTGCCGGTGGTCGACGACGCCGGCCGGCTGGTCGGTATCGTGACCCGCGGCGACCTGCTGCAAGTCTTCGGTCGCAGCGATGAGGAGATCCGCCGGGAGATCATTGACGGGGTCGTGATCGGAGACCTCTGGATGGACCCGGCCGGGCTCGTGGTCGACGTCGCGGGCGGCCTGGTCAAGCTCAGCGGCCAGGTCGATCGCAAGAGCGACATCGGGATCCTGACGGGCCTGGTCCGCGGACTTGACGGAGTGGTCGGAGTCAGCTCAGACCTGGGCTTCGACTGGGACGACCTCGCCCAGACCCGGACGCTGCTGCGCGCGATTCGCTAGCGCCGACCCGAGGCCCAAGGGTGCCAAAGTACGTCCAGGTCGGGGCGGACCGCAGCCGCACCCGCCTCGGCCGACCGATCTGCGGCCAGGCGTCACCGACCTGCTCTGCAACTCGGTGCTCTTCATCTTTGTCACACCCTTCAACCGGCTCTTTCTCACCGCGTCTGCGAGGAGTGCAGAATGGGCCTTGGTCTTCGTCAGCTCTGAATTTGGAGGTGGGTATGGCTGACACCAGAACCGCTGTCGCAAGCAAGCCCGTTTGGGTCGATCTCTCCAGCAACGACGCCGCCGGCTCGCGGGAGTACTACGCCAAGCTCTTCGGCTGGGCCATCGAGGTCTCGCCCGACCCGGCCTACGGCGGGTACGGCACGGCCAAGATCGGAGGCAAGGACGCAGCCGGCATCAGCCCGGCGATGACTCCGGGGACCCCGACCGCGTGGTCGGTATACGTCGGCACCCCGGACGCCGCGGCCACCGCCGCCAAGGTGGAGGCCGCCGGTGGCAAGGTCGTGATGCCTCCCTTCGAGGTAGGCGACCAGGGCACGATGGGCGTCTTCCAGGACCCGACCGGGGCCTTCATCTCGGTCTGGCAGCCCCAGAACATGGCGGGCAGCCAGGCGACCGGCGCGAACGCGTTCGGCTGGTCCGAGCTCAACTCGCGCGGCATCGAGAAGGCTCTGCCCTTCTACAAGCAGGTCTTCGGCTGGGAGACCAAGCAGAGCGACATGGGCGAGGGCAATCCTCCCTACAACGAGTTCCTGCTCGACGGCGAGAGCATCGCCGGCGGCATGGAGATGAACGCGATGGTCCCGGCGGAGGTGCCCAGCCACTGGCTGGTCTACTTCATGGTCGAGGACGTCGACAAGGGCTTCCAGAAGGCCATCGACGGCGGCGGGAAGGAACTGCTCGCGCCGATGGACTTCCCGGGCGGCCGCTTCGCGATCATCCAGGACCCGCAGGGAGCGGCGTTCGGCATCCTGAACATGCCGGCCGCGAGCTAGCCCGAAACTGAAGCGACAGGGGCGGGCGTCGCGCCCGCCCCTTCTCTCTGCCGGGCGACCTCAGGCGTGGCCGGGGTTGTTCGGGGTCGCCGTCACCTTCGCCCCGGCGAAGTCCGCGCCGGCCGCCTCGGCGATGGTGCAGGAGACCGTCGTCGTGGCGTTGTAGTCGACATCCGGCGTGACGGTGCCGGTGCAGCCCCCGATAGCCCGTCCCGAGATCAGGTCGCTCATCTGGAAGGAGACCGTCGAGGGGGCTTTCGCCCCGTTCCGCCCGCCCAGGTTCTTCAGCGTCGCCTGCACCAGGCAGGGCGAGCCACAGCCGGAGATGTCCACCGAGAGCACGGTGTAGTCGGGCGGTAGCGTGGTCAGGTCCGCGAAGTTGATCACGCTGGTGGGCGGGGTGATCTTGAAATTGGCGCCGTAGTGGCTGTAGACGATGTCCCCCTTCTCGATCCCATCCAGCACCGCACCGGGCCGCATCCGCAGCCGGATCAGCTCGTGGGGCGCGGCCTCCGCGATGAATGCGTCGGCTCGAGGCCCAGAGAGCTCGGCCGTCTGCACTCCATTGGCCGGCACCCGGTCCCGGCGGTGGACCAGGCCCGAGTTGATCAGGCCAGCCTTGAGCTCCGCGGGGTCGGTGAAGTCGAAGGGGCTCGAGCCCGTCGCCGGCAGCCCGGTCCACCAGGCGTTCCCCACCGCCTGGGCCAGGTTCTTGGAAGCCTGGTCGCCGCCCAGCACCTGGGTCAGGATCTGCTGGCTCCGGAAATAGGCTGCCGCCCCGATCAGAATGGCCTCCAACCGGACCCCGTTCCGCTCCACCAGGACGTGCTTGGCGTGGGGCCTGGCGACCTGGACATCGATGACCCAATGCTCCCCGAGCTCGAAGTAAGAACCGGAGACCTCGAAACTCCTGGCCGACGCCAGCCGGCCGAGCGCCGCGTCCTCGAGCTCGCGCGTCGTTGCGAAGCCCAGGCCCAGGGGCAGGTCACAGCCCGCGACCAGGAGCGTCATCGCCGCCGCCGCCAGCAGGCGTCGCATTCGCTCTCTCAGAACGTTCGGGCCCGGGCCGGGTTACTACCTGCTGGGCGAGTGGCCAAGCGCGTAGCGATGGGTGGACGGGGACCGTTGCAACGACCGTGACCGGCAGACGATCGGTGCAGCTCTGGGGCCGGACCTATCCGGTCCTCCTGCCCAGCCTCAAGGACCCCCGGCTGCACGTGGCCGCGGTCATCTTCACCCTCCAGATCCTGGGCCAGACCGTGCTCGGTTTCCGGGTCTCGATCGCTCAGATCCTGGTCTGCCTGGTCTCGGCGGCCCTGATCGAGTTCCTGGTCGGCTTCTTCAAGGACCGCGTCGTGATGTGGCCTGCCAGCGGGCTGCTGACCGGGAACAGCATCGCCTTCATCCTGCGTGTGCCAGGCACCGTGCACGGTCAGTGGTGGAGCCTCCGTGGAACCTGGGTCTTCCTGCTGGCGGTCGCGCTCTCGATGGCCTCCAAGTACCTGATCCGCCGCCGGGGACAGCACCTCTTCAACCCCTCCAACCTGGGACTGGTCGCCTGTTTCATCGTGCTCGGCCCGGCGCTGACCGAGCCCCAGGACCTCTGGTGGATGGGGGCCTCGCCGGCGATGGCCTTCACCTACGCCGTGATCCTGGTCGGCGGTGCCTTGATCGGCGCTCGGCTGAAGCTGCTGGCGATGGAGATGGCCTACCTGCTCGGGTTCGCCGCCTTCCTGATCCCCTCCCTCGCCTTCGTCCCCGATCACTGCATGACCGCGAGCTGGGCTGCGGCGCCGCTCTGCGGCACCGGGCTGTGGACCATCCTGGTCACCTCGCCCGAGGTCCTCGTCTTCGCCTTCTTCATGCTCTCCGACCCTAAAACGGTTCCCGTTTCGCCGCTGAACAGGGTCCTCTTCGGACTGACGGTCGGCTTCTTCTCGGCCCTGCTCCTCGGTCCCACGGCCACCGAGTTCTGGACCAAGACCGCGCTCCTGGCCAGCCTGGTCGTGGCCTGCGCCATCCGCTTCCCACTGGCTCGCCTGACCCGGCTGCCCTGGGGCGTGCGGGTGCCGGGCGCGGCCGTGGCCGGGGCGCTCTGCCTGGCACTCCTCCCGCTCTCGATGGCGATCCCGGCCCGCAACCCGCAGCTGGTGGCGTGGCTGCCGGGCGAGACCAGGGCCACGGCGGCCGTCGCCCCACAGGTGGTCGCCGGCCCCGGGCCCGGCGTCGCCGCCGGCCTGAGCCAGGCGGCCCTCAGCGCGCTGCCTCCGATCCCCGGGGTTCTTCCCCAGCCGGCCGCCGCCTCGAGCTACGTCTGGAAGGTGCCCGCCCTCACGGTCGTGATTCCCAAACAGATCTCCGACTTCGACCCCGGCCTCACGCCCAACCTGGCCTCGACGAGGGCTTACAACCTGGAGGTCGACCTCATCATCGAGGCGGAGGCCCGCCGTCAGCAGGACACGGCCCTGGCCTCCACGGCAGCCAGCGGAGACGGGCTGGCCCCGTTCACCACGCTGATCAGCTCCGACCGGGCGGCCGGCCACGTGGTGAGCACGACCTACAGCTTCAACCGGGCCAACCTGGTCCTCCTGCTGCCGAAGTTCGCGACCCAGGCGCCGAGGCTGGTCGGCACGGCCCTGGCCGGCACCGCCCACCTCAGCACCTACGACAGCGCGGGCAGGCTGCTCTCGACCCAGGACCTCCCCTACACGCAGGTCTGGGAGCTGACCGCGGCCGGCGATCGCTACCTGATCACAAACGACTACACGGGCTTGACGCCGGCCCCCTGAGCCGAAAAGGCCCGAGGGTGCTGAACGTCACCCGGCGGTTGTGTCCCGCGGCATAGGGCCGCCAGGGGTCTCAGCCCTAGCCTCCTGCTCACCAAGCGGAGCCGAAGGCTTCGACAAAAAGGAGGACGACACGAAATGTACGCCCAAATCGAATCCGTTCAGAAGGGCCGGGCCCGTCTCGATCTCCGCGGACTGGGTGCGCTCGTCGCGACCCTGGCGGTCGGCGTCGCCGCCGGCTTCCTGGCGGCCTCTCTGAACGCCCCGAGCACGACCAAGGTCGTGAGCAACGCGCCGGCGGCCGCCGCGGCCGCTCCCTCGACCGGGATGTACGGAGACCACGACTCCCGCCTGCCGATCGCCGGCGGCGTCTCGGCCGGGATCTACGGGGACCACGACTCCCGCCTGCCGATCGCCAGCGGCGCAGCCGTCTCGACCAGCAGCGTTCGGAGCGCCAGCGGCTCCCGGCTGCTGAACATCAACGCTTCGGACACCGATCTCCAGCGTGGGATCGATGCCAACGTGACGGCCCTGCAGGGTCTGGCGGGCGCCGACTGGAGCGTCGTCCAGGATGCTCACCAGCAGCCGGCGCCGTTCAGCGGACGCCGCTTCCAGTAGCAGCGGGCGTACCGGCGGGGCCGCGCGATTTGCGTGGCCCCGCTTCGCTGTCTGGCAAGATCGAACCAGTGATCGTCAAACCCTCGGCATTTGGATACGCCGTGACAGCGGCCCGCCTCGACAAGGCGCTCTCCAAGCGGGGACTGACCGTCTTCGCTCGGATCGACCACGCCGCCGCCGCTCGGGGAGTCGACCTGGAGCTGCCTCCCGAGGAGGTCCTGATCTTCGGCAGCCCGCGGGCCGGCACCCCCCTTATGCAGCGGGACCCGCGGATCGGCTACGAGCTGCCCCTGCGCATCCTGCTCTGGCAGGAGGGCGAGCTCGTCCTCCTCGGCTACCGCGACCCAGTGGAGCTGGCTGGCGATTACGAGGTCGGCGAAGGCCGTGCGAACTTGGAGCGGATGGCGGCACTGCTCGCTGAGCTGGCCGCCGAAGCGGCCGGCTGAGCGGAATCGAGGCAGCACGACCCACCGCCGCCAGGTAGCACCCAACCAAGCCAGGTCCCCGCCGAATCGTCCGACTTGCACAGTGGCGAGGTCCGTGCTACCGTCCTGTAAGCGCTTACGGAAGCGCTTACAGATCGTAACGCTTGAACAGGCTGCCGGTCGCCCGGATCCACGAGGCGGAGAGTTCGTAGTGGCAGAGCCGAAGAAGGCCAAGGGGACGCTGACGATCTACGACGTCGCCACCCGCGCGGGCGTCTCGATCGCATCCGTGTCCCGGGTACTGAACGGCCTCGGCAGCAGCCCCGAGACCCGCGAGCGCGTGCTCCTGGCGGTCCGCGAGCTCAGCTTCGTGCCAGACGGAGCCGCCCGGGCGCTCTCCAACGGCCTCAAAGAGGTGGTCGGCGTCGTCTTCCGGCGGGGCGACGAGGTCCCCTTCGCGGACGAGGACGAGAGCCTCCTCTTCATCGACGTCATCAACCGCGGCATCGAGGTCGCCGCGCAGCGCCGGGGCTTCGACGTCCTGATGAGCTCGGTCGGGGTCCACGAGGAGAACCTCGGCAGCCGGATCGCCGCCATCGCCGGGAAGGCGGACGGGATGATCCTTCACGACCGGATCCTTTCGGCCGCCGGGATCGCCCGCCTCGCCGACTCGGTTCCGATCGTGACGCTGGCCGGAACCCCCACCGCGTCCTCGCTGAACGTCCGTTGTGACAACGCCTCCGGGATCCGCGCCTTGGTGCGGCACCTGGTCGACGACCACGGCTACCGAAGCCTCGCCTATCTCTCCGGGCACTCCGACAGTCCCGACAACAAGGCCCGCGCGCGCGCCTTCGAGACCGAGGCGGCGGCGGCCGGCGCCGACGTCCGGACCGGACCGGCCTGGCAGGGCAACTACAGCGCCGAGGGCGCCGCCCAGGACATCATGTCGCAGCTCGACGCCGGCCGGGCGCTGCCCCGCGCCATCGTCTGCGCCAACGACCAGACGGCCCTGGGCGCGATGCACGCGCTGGCGCGCCGGGGCGTCAAGGTGCCCGGCGAGGTGGCCGTCACGGGCTTCGACGACGTGCCCGTGGCCCGGCACCTGCACCCACCCCTGACCACGGTCCACCAGCCGATCCGGGAGATGGGCGCGACGGCGTTCGAGGTCCTCTGGTCCCGGATCAGCGCGGAGGGCGGCGAGCCGGACGTGGTGCTGCCGGTCCGGCTGATGATCCGCGAGAGCTGCGGCTGCGCCCACCGCCCGACCGCCACGACCATCTCAGCCCTCCCCGCCGGCGAGGAAGCCTGATGCCTGCACTCCTCCGCAGGCTGGGCGTCTACCTCCTCGCCGCCTGGGTGGCGCTGACCGTCAGCTTCCTGCTGCCGCGGGTCGTGCCCGGGAACCCGGTCGCCGGCGCTGTCGCCCGGGCCTCCCAGTCGGGGAACTGCAACGAGCAGTGCGTGATCGCCATCGAGGAGCAGCTCGGCTACAACGTCCACACCAGCCTCTGGGAGCAGTACGTCCAGTACCTGGGCAACCTCAGCCACGGCGACCTCGGGCAGTCCTGGTCCGAGAACGCCTCGGTCAGCAGCCTGATCGTCTCCTACCTGCCCTGGACGCTGATCCTGCTGGGATTCGCGACCATCCTGAGCTTCGTCGCCGGGACGGCCATCGGCACCCTGGTGGCCTGGCGACGAGGCTCCTGGACCGACTGGGTGATGCCGGTCGCCACCTTCTTCCAGTCGGTCCCCTACTTCTTCCTGGCCTTGGTGCTGGTCCTGGTCTTCGGGCAGACCGGGACCATGCTGCGCTGGTTCCCGAGCCTCTTCGGATACGACCTTTACGCGGTCACGCCAGGCTTGAACCTGCCCTACCTCCAGAGCGTCGGCAGCCACGCGATCCTGCCGGTGGCGACGATCGTGCTGGCGTCCGTCGCCGGCTTCCTGATGGCGATGCGCAACCAGGTGATCACCGTCATGGACGAGGACTTCGTGCTGGTGGCCCAGGCGAAGGGCCTGCCGACCCGAACGGTGATCTGGTACGCGGCGCGCAACGCGCTCCTCCCGGTCGTGGCCAACTTCACAGTCGCCTTGAGCCTGGTCGTCGCCGGCCAGATCCTGGTCGAGATCGTCTTCAACTATCCCGGGATCGGCTTCCACCTCTACGACGCCCTCGGCAAGCTCGACTACACCCTGGTCCAGGGGATCTTCGTGGTCATCACGCTGGTCGTCCTCGCCTTCAACCTCCTGGCGGACGTGGTCTACGTCCTCATCGATCCCCGGGCACGGCAGGCGGCTTGACGCGATGACCATCAACGCCACCCCCCTGACCGAGCTGGCGCCACCGCCGGCGCCTCCGCAGCCGGTGGTTCTCCAGCGGGCCCAGTTCCTCCGCCTGCCCCGCTCGCCCAAGGTCATCGCCGGCATCCTGCTGCTGGCGCCCTTCGTGGTGGTGTCCCTGATCAGCCGCTGGATCTCCCCCTACTCTCCGAACGCCACCGACAGCCAGCACTGGGTCCGGCACGTCCTGGTCGACGGCACCGGGCCGGGCACCAACTTCCCGGCGAACTACTACCCCCTCCCGCTCCCGCCCTCCGCCGCCCACCTGCTCGGCACCACGGTCTTCGCCCAGGACGTGCTCTCGCAGCTCCTGGCCTCCACCCAGGCGACGCTCTTCGTCGGCCTCCTCGCCGCCGCCATCGCCACCGTCCTCTCGGTGTTGGTGGGCGTGGCCGCCGGCTACCTGGGAGGCAACGCCGACGAGGGCCTGTCCCTCTTCTCGAACGTGTTCCTCGCCATCCCCGGCCTCCCGCTCCTGATCGTGCTGGCGGACTACGTGCCGTCGGCCGGCTCCAGCGTCCTGTTGGTGGCGGTGATCATCGCCGTCACGGCCTGGGCCTACAGCGCGCGCGTGCTGCGCGCGCAGACGCTGTCGCTGCGCAACCGGGACTTCGTGGAAGCGGCCCGGGTCTCGGGCGAAGGACCGGTTCGGATCATCCTCGTCGAGGTCCTGCCCAACCTCCTCGCCATCATCGCCGCCTCCTTCCTCTTCACCACCCTCTACGCCACCTATGCGTACGTCGCGATCTCCTTCCTCGGCCTGGCGGGTTGGCCTCTGGAACTGGGGGAACATGCTGCGCGAGGGGTTCGCCAACAACGCGATTCGTGGCGGGTGGTGGTGGTGGTGGGCTCCGCCCGGCATCTGCGTAGCACTGCTCGGGACCGGGCTGGCGCTGCTCAACTTCGGCATCGACGAGTTCATCAACCCCCGGCTGCGCAACGTCGGCCTCTCCCAGCGGGGCGCTCGCAAGGCGGGCATCAGCCTCAGCACGACGCTGGGCATCACGCCCGTCCTGGGCCGGCGGCAGGCCCCTCCCGTAGGCGCGACGCCTACGAGCGGCGTCACCGATGCCGTCCTCGAGATCCATGGGTTCTCGGTCGACTACGGCTATGGTGAGGAGGCGGTTCACGCGGTCGCGGACTGCAACCTGGTGCTTCGCCGCGGGCAGGTGCTGGGGCTGGCCGGCGAAAGCGGCAGCGGCAAGACCACGCTCGCCCTGGCCGCCCTGCGCCTGCTGCGCACCCCGGGCGTCATCACCGCCGGGGAGGTGCTTTTCCACTCCCAGCCGAATGGCGAAGGGCCGGCCGGCACCATCGACCTGCTTTCAGCCGGCCCAGAGCAGCTGCGCGCGGTGCGCTGGTCCGAGATCTCGGTCGTCCTGCAGAGCGCGCTGAACGCGCTCAACCCGGTCATCACCGTCGGCGCCCAGTTCGACGACCTGCTGCGCGCGCACCGCCCGCAGCTCTCCGGGTCGCAGCGCTGGCAGAGGTCGGGGGAGCTGCTCGACATGGTGGGCATGAACGCCGACCGGCTGCGCAGCTACCCGCACGAGCTCTCCGGCGGCATGCGCCAGCGCGCCATGATCGCCATGGCCCTCGCGCTGGAGCCCCAGGTCATGATCCTGGACGAGCCCACGACCGCCCTCGACGTGGTCACCCAGCGGGAGATCCTCGAGGAGCTGATGGGGCTCCGTGACCGGCTCGGATTCGCGGCCCTCTTCATAACCCACGACCTCTCGCTGCTGGTCGAGCTCGCCGACGAGATCGCCGTCATGTACGCGGGCCGGCTGCTGGAGCGGGCGCCGGCGGCGTCCCTTTTCCACGCCCCGCGCCTGCCGTACACGCACGGCCTGCTCAACTGCTTCCCGCCCATGCACGGCAGGCGGCTCCCGATGGCCGGGATCCCCGGCTCGCCCCCCGACCTCCGCGACCTGCCGTCGGGGTGCCCGTTCCACCCCCGCTGCGCCTGGGCGATGCCGCGCTGCCGGCAGGAGGCGCCGCCCTTGGCGCCCCTCAACGGGTCGAGCCGCGAGGTCGCCTGCTGGCTGCAGACGGGGGACGTCCCGGTCCCGGCCGAGCTGGCCCGGCCTGACCCCGTGGCCAGGAGCTCCGAGCGGCCGGCGGCCGTCAAGCCAGGGAGCGCGCTGTGACCGCGGCGGCAGCCCCGGTACTGGAGGGGCGCAGCCTCATCAAGTCCTTCTGGGTCAAGCAGGGCCGCGGCCCCCTGGCCCGCAAGGCTCGCGTGCACGCGGTGGAGGACGTCTCGGTGAGCCTCGAGGCCGGGAAGGTCACCGCGGTGGTCGGCGAGAGCGGGGCGGGGAAGACGACCGTCGGCCGCCTGCTGGCCAAGATCCTCAAGCCCGATGGCGGAGAGGTGCTGCTGGACGGGCGGCCGGCGCCCGGGGGCCGGCCGCGCTCCTATGCGGCCCAGGTCCAGATGGTCTTCCAGGACCCGTTCGCATCGCTGAACCCGGTGCACCGGGTCCGCCACCACCTGGAACGGCCGCTGAAGATCCACCACCTGGCCGACGGCCACGTGGACGCGGCCGTGGCCGACCTGCTGCGGCGGGTGGCCCTGGAGCCCGCCGACAACTTCATCGACAAGTTCCCGCACGAGCTGTCCGGAGGCCAACGACAGCGGGTCGCCATCGCCAGGGCCCTGGCCGTGCAGCCGCGGGTCCTGATCGCCGATGAGCCCGTCTCCATGCTCGACGTCTCGATCCGGCTGGGCGTGCTCAACCTGCTCGCCGGCCTGCGCGACCGTGAGCACCTCGCGATCCTCTATGTGACCCACGACATCGCTTCCGCCCGCTACCTGGCCGACACCATCGTGGTGATGTACGCGGGCCAGCTGGTGGAGTCGGCGCCCAGCGTGAGCCTGACCGACACCCCGGCGCATCCCTATACCCAGCTGCTGCTTTCCGCCGCCCCCGATCCCGACCGCGCGCGGGCTCCGGAGCTTTCCGCTCCAGGCGCGCCGCCGAGTCTGCTGGCTCCGCCCAGCGGCTGCCGCTTCCACCCGCGCTGCCCGCACGCGATGGACGTCTGCAGGAGCCAGGCGCCGCCCAACGTCACCGTCGCCAAAGGCCACGTCGCGGCCTGCTGGCTCCACGTCGAGCCCGCCTTGAGGCGGGTGAGCGAAACGGAGTTGTCGACCGCCGTCAACGCGAGCGCACTGAAGAGTTGAGGAGGAAATGAGCGCCTATGAATCTCGGTCGCGGGTCCCCCAGCCGGTTGCCGTCAGCAGTGCACGGCCCGTCCCCGGGTCGTGCGTCATGGAGGTGAATCAATCCAGATGAATCGGAAGGCATGGTCGGGACTGCTCGGGATGGCGACGGTGCTCGCCGCCGCCTGCAGTTTCGGCTCGACCACCAACCCGACAGCCCCGGGCGGAAAGCCGCTGATCGCGGAGCCCACGACCGGGGTTACCTTCTCGAACGACTTCAACCCCTACGACCCCAACTCGGTCGCGTCCAGCATGGGCACGCGGACCCTGGTCAACGAGCCGCTGATCGAGTACGACCAGCTCGACCCGACCGCGGCCGGCACCCACTACTGGCTGGCGACCGCCTACGCGTTCCAGAACGCCGGCAAGGACCTGCAGGTCACCATCCGCCAGAACGTCAAGTTCAATGACGGGTCGGCATTCGGCCCGGCCGACGTCGCCGCCACCTTCAAGGCGATGATGAACCCGGCGGCCGACACCACCGGCGTTCCGCCCCAGGCCTCGGAGCCGAGCGTTTCGGGCAACAACGTGACCTTGCATTTCCAGGCGCCGCAGTTCACCAGCCTGTTCTCGATCCTCGGCAACACCTACATCCTCAAGGCGTCGGTGGCCGACCAGATCGCCTCCAACCCGAAGCTTGTGATCACCAAGCCGATCGGCACCGGTCCGTTCATGCTCGCCAGCTACACAAGCTCTTTGATCAAGTGGAAGCCCAACCCGAACTACTGGGGCGGGACCCCCCCGGAGTCCGAGATCGACACGCCGTCCATCGCCACCAACGCCGCCGCCAGCGACGCGCTGGTCAGCGGCCAGCTGGACTGGGCCGGCAACGACATCCCGAACGTCTACGCCAACTACGTCAACCTCAACCCGCAGACCAACCACGCCTGGTTCGCCTCGGGCAGCACGGTGACGCTTTGGTTCAACCTGAACCCCGGCAACGGCGGAGCCACCGGGATCAACGAAGCTGCCGTGCGCAAGGCGGTCAGCTACGGCGTCGACCGCAACGCCCTCGCCCTCCTCGGCGAGTCTGGTTATGAGCTGCCGGCGAGCTCCTCGAGCGCGCTGATCCTGCCCAACCAGAAGGCCTACCTGCCCAGTGACGGCAGCCTCGCCAACGACCTTTCGACCAGCGGCACCGTCCCCGATGCGGCCACGGCGACCGCCAACAAGCTGCCCGCGGGCGATGACGTCTTCGACATCCTGAAGGGCGCCGGCTGGGCGCCCCCGGCAAGCTCCACCTATGACACCGGCAAGGGCACCTTCAAGTCCGGCGGGAACTGCGACGGCAGCAACCTCGCCAACTGCTGGACCAAGGGCGGGGAGATCATCAAGTTCTCGATCTACGACCCGGTCCCCTTCTCCGACTACTGGGAGAACGCCGCACTGATGTCGCAGGAGCTCCAGGCGCTGGGCATGGACGTGACCACCAAGCCTGGACAGGGCTACTCCGACTGGAACACCAACCTCACCTCGGACCCCACGCAGTGGCAGACCGCGATCCACTGGGGCGCCGGCGGCAGCATCCCGTACCAGCAGTACCAGGACTGGCTGGACAGCAGCAGCAAGACCTCGGTGGCGCACTACATCGGCTACTCCAACTCCGCCGCGCAGGCGGCCCTGGCCAAGTACTCGAGCACCGATCCCAACGACACCGCGTCGATCAACACGGCCGTCCAGCAGCTCGAGAAGATCATGTCGACCGACGTACCGGAGGCCCCACTGCTCTACGGAGCCGACTGGAACGTCTTCAGCAGCGCCAAGTACACCGGCTGGCCCAACCAGTCGCACCCCTACATGAACCCGTCGCCGAGCGACCCGCAGATGCCGTACATCCTCATGCAGCTCAAGCCCGTTTCCTGAGCCCTGCAGATTCGCGCCCAATCAACTTGATGGACGGAATCCGGTCCGGCCGGCGCTTTGCCGGCCGGACACCCGGATCCGGCCGACACCTAGGAGACGCGTAACAAGATGAGCAGCGCCACCACGGGGATCCCCGGCGAGGAGACAAGCCTGGTCGCCCGCCTCGACCTGGAGCAGAAGGTCCGCCTGCTTACAGGCAGGGACTCCTGGGTGCTCTACGGAGTGGGCGCGGTCGGACTGCGTCCGATGGTCCTCTCCGACGGACCGGCCGGGGTGCGCGGAACCCGCTTCGATCGTGACGACCCCTCCTCCTCACTGCCCTGCGGGGTTGGCCTCGCCGCCACCTGGGACGAGCGGCTGGTCCAGGAGGTGGCCCTGGCGCTCGGCCGGGAGGCGCGGGCGAAAGGCGTCGACGTGCTCCTCGGCCCCACCGTCAACATCGTCCGCACCCCGCTGGCCGGTCGCGGCTTCGAGTGCTTCTCCGAAGACCCGCTGCTCACGACCCGGATGGCGGTCGCCTACGTGCGGGGAGTCCAGCAGGCCGGCGTGGCCGCGACCGCCAAACACTTCGTCGGGAACGACTCCGAGACCGATCGCCGGACCTACGACGCGCGCATCACCGACCAGGTCCTGAGGGAGCTCTACCTGCCGCCCTTCGAAGCCTGCGTCGCCGAGGCGGACGTCGCCCTGGTCATGGCTGCCTACAACTCGGTCAACGGCGCGACCATGACCGCCAACAAGACCCTTCTCCGCGGCCTCCTCAAGGGGGAGTGGGGATTTCGCGGAGTGGTCGTCTCGGACTGGTCGGCCACCAACACGACGGTGCCCAGCGCCCTCGGCGGCCTCGACCTGGTGATGCCGGGCCCGCGGGGACCCTGGGGCGACCAGCTGCTGGCCGCGGTCCGCGCCGGCCGGGTGCCCGAGGCTGAGATCGATGACAAGGTCGCGCGGCTCTTGGTCCTCGCCGAGCGGGTCGGCGCGCTCGACGGCTCTGTCGACGGGGAGGCGGTGGCTCCGCCCACGCCGCGGGCGCCGATCGATCCAGCGCTGCTGCGCGAGGTCACGGCGCGATCCTTCGTGATGCTGGCCAACCATGGCGGGCTGCTTCCGCTGGACGCCGGCGCCACCCGGAAGCTGGCCCTGATCGGCCCCAATGCGGTCGATCCTCAAACCCAGGGCGGCGGCAGCGTCCGGGTGCTGGCGGTGGCCCGCCCGGGGCTCGCGGAGGCGCTGAGCTCAGCTCCCGGCGGTCCCGCGGTCAGCGTGCACCAGGGCTGCCTCACCAGCGCCACCATCCGCCTCCCCGCGGCCGGCAGCCTGCGCGACCCCGTCAGCGGGGATCCCGGGGTGCGCCTCGAGATCCGCTCGGCCGACGGCGCCATCGTGCACGAGGTCGCGATCCCGAGCAGTGTCGTCACCTGGTGGGACGGTCTGCCGGAGGCGGTCGACATTCCGGGCTCGCAAGTCGTGATGCGCACCCGCTACCGAGCCGAGGTCGACGGGCCCCACGTGCTGGGTGCCGCCGCGGTCGGCCTGGTCCGCGTGGCAGTCGACGGCTCCCAGCTCGCTGAGGCCCGGACGCTGCCGCCGCGCGACGTGGTCGAGGCGCTCTCCCGGCCTCCCGAGCTGCGCGTGCCGGTGCAGCTTCGCGCCGGCCAGGAGGTGGAGGTGCGCGTGGAACACCGCCCCGACGTGAGGGGCCGCTACGGCTTCGTAACCATGAGGCTGGGTATCGCGCCGCAGAAGGACGACGACACCCTCCTCGAGGAGGCCGTCCAGGCCGCCGCGGCCGCGGACGTGGCCGTCGTGGTCGTCGGCTCGGCGGACGGCTCCGAGAGCGAGGGCTACGACCGGGAGACGATGGTGCTCCCGGGCCGCCAGGACGAGCTGGTGAGACGGGTGGCAGCCGCCAACGCCAGGACGGTGGTGGTGGTGAACTCCGGGATGCCGGTCCTGATGCCCTGGGTGGACGACGTGGCCGCGGTCATCCAGGCCTGGCTTCCCGGGCAGGCTTTCGGCGAGGCACTGGCCGACGTGCTGCTGGGCGTGATCGAGCCTGGCGGCCGCCTCCCGGTCTCGCTGCCGCGCGCCGAGGCCGACTCACCGGTGCTTCACGCCTACCCCGAAGCTGGGGAGCTCCCTTACTCGGAGGGCCTCCTGGTCGGCTACCGGGGCTATGACCGGAAGGGACTGGAGCCGCTCTTCTGCTTCGGACACGGTCACGGCTACACCGATTGGAGCTATGAGTCTCTGGCGCCGGAGGCGGGGACGGTCGCGGCGGGCCAGGACCTGGCGGTGGTGGTGACGGTCCGCAACACCGGCGGCCGGTCCGGACGCGAGGTCGTTCAGCTGTACCTCGAGGGACCGGATGACGAGCCCGAGCGGCCCCTTCGCCTCCTGGCGGCCTTCGCCTCGGTCGCGGCCGGGCCCGGCGACCCGGTCGAAGCGCGGTTGACGGTGCCGGCGCGCTCCTTCGCACGCTTCGACGAGGGACTCTCCCAGTGGGCGTGGCGCCCCGGCACCTACTCGCTCCACGCCGGCCGGTCCTCCCGGGACCTGAGGCTGAGCGCGGAGGTGGTCTTGCGCTAGCAGCAGTCAGTCAGGAGCCGCGTGACTCAGGCGCGGTGGTCGGATCAAGCAGTAGACGCTCGCGGCCAGTAGCCAGAGCTCGAAGAGGAGCAGGCCGACCTGGTTGACGGGGCTCTTGATCGAGATCGTGCCGGTCATTCCAGAGACGAAGAGAACGACTGCCACCGCGATCGCCGCCCAGCCGATGACGCGCAGGGCCGAGCCTGCGGCCACGAGAACCGCGCCCAGGGCGACCGCGAACAGCGCCGCGATCTCGAAGCTCATCGTGAAGGCCACGTTGTCGAGGACGTAGAAGCCGAGCGCGGTCTTGGCATCGCCCCCGGCCTTGACCAGCTCCACGAGTACCTGCTGTCCAGCGATGGCGGCGGCGCTGACCGCGACATAGGTGGTGGCGGCAGCGAAGCCGAGCACGTTCAGCCAGTGCAAGCGGTCGGGGCTGACGGCACGCGCGACGGCATAGAGATAGGTGGCAAAGGCCAGGAAGAGGAGGTAACCCAGCAGCTCGAGATAGTTGCCCAGGCCCGCCTGGCCGGCGCTCACGCTTTGCGCGTAGCTCTGGACGGCAGCCGCCGTGATGTCGGAAGGCAGGCCCTTGTGCACGCCGAACCCGACGAAGGTCACCACGAACGATGCGACTCCGGCCGCGGCGCCGATCCGGCTCAGGACGCGCTCAGACATCGCGGCGGTCACCCTGTCTTCGGGTGCGCCCGCGCGCGTGCGGCTGTCGCACCACCCCCAGCATCACGTTGCGAAAGCGCGCCTGCTCTCGGGCCGGCAGGTCGCGAAAGGACTCCGGCGGCTCGAAGAGGCGCTCGATCAGTAGGTCGCGGACCTCGACGCCTTTCGGCGTGACGACCAGCGTGTTCACGCGGCGATCCAATGGCTTCGCCTGGCGGCTGACGAGCCCGCAGTGTTCGAGGCGATCGGTCGGGTCGACGACCGTCGAGGGGTTGCAGTGCAGGCGCGCGGCCAGCTCCTTCTGGGAGATCGGCGTGTCGGGGTCGAGCTGCACCAGGGCCCAGGCCGACACCGGAGACAGCCCCGTGGCCGCCGCCGCGTCGTTGAGACGTTGCTCCCAGCCCGCCAGCGACTCGACCACCAGGGCCCAGAGCTCGTGGGCGGGCGACCGGTAGCGGAGGCCGGGAACGAAGCTCTCGCTCACGCCCGGGAGTCTATTCCCCGCTCTGGCCACACCGCTACGGTGGGAATAAATGGAGTACCCAACCGCTTGGTTAGTCGTTGAATGGCCACCCGCCTGACTAGGAGGTAATCGCATGGGCACCTGGAAGTTCGACCCCTACCACACGCAGGTCGAGTTCTCGGCCAAGCACCTCGGCATGATGACCGTCCGCGGCCATTTCGCGGAGGTGGCGGCGACGGGCGAGATCGACGTCGAGCACCCGGAGCGCTCACGGGTCGAGGCGACGATCAACACCGCCAGCATCAAAACCCATAACGAGCAGCGGGACAACGACCTCCGCTCCTCCAACTTCCTCGGGATCGAGAGCCATCCGACGATGACCTTCAAGAGCACGAAGATCGAGCCCGCCGGCGCCGATCGCTACACGATGACGGGCGACCTGACCATCAAGGGCAACACCCGTCCGGTGACCCTCAAGGTGGTGAAGTACGGCGAATTCAGCGACCCGAACATGGGTCACCGGATCGGCTACGCCGCCGAGGGCAAGATCAACCGAAATGACTTCGGCTTGAACTTCGACATGGTGCTTGACGGCAAGTTCATCGTCAGCAAGGAGATCCAGATCAACATCGAGGGCGAGCTGGTCGAAGCGGCGGACGCGGAAGGGGAGGCCAAGTCGGAGGCGGCAGCCAAGGCCAGCGGCTGACGCCGCCGGCTCGGTTTCGACCCAGCGTCCTGCTTCAATAAGAGCTCGGATGTCGGTCTTCGAGCGCGGCGCTGTCACCATCAGCTACGAGGTCCACGGCAGCGGCCATCCTTTGCTGCTGCTGGCACCGGGCGGGATGCGGTCGGCCTGGATCCTGTGGACCCCGCTGCCCGGCAGGCCCACTCCACCCTGGATCAACCCGCTGGAGGACCTCAGCGACCGCTTCGAGGTGATCGCGATGGACCAGCGCAACGCCGGCTCCTCGATCGCGCCGATCAGCTCCGAAGATGGCTGGCGGGTCTACCTGGAGGACCAGCTGGCCCTGATGGACCACCTCGGCCGGCGGCGCTTCCACGTGATGGGCGGCTGCATCGGCAGCTCCTTCGCGCTCGGCCTCTGCCAGACTGCCCCGGATCGTGTAACCGCGGCCGTGCTCCAGAACCCGATCGGCCTCGCCGCGGACAACCGAGGCAAGTTCCACGACATGTTCGACGACTGGGCGGCTGAGATGCGCCGCACGCATTCGGAATTGGACGGCGACGTCGAAAGGGCCTTCCGGGAGCGCATGTTCGGCGGCGACTTCGTCTTCGCTGTCGACCGAGAATTCGTCCGCTCCTGCCAGACGCCGCTGCTGGTGATGCCCGGTGGCGACGACTTCCATCCTCGTGCAGTGGCGGAGGAGATCGTCGCGCTGGCGCCAGATGCGGAGCTGCTGAGCCCCTGGGGCGGGGACGAGCATCGCGGGAACACCCTTAACCGAGTGAGGGACTTCCTCGTGGCGCACACGCCGCCTACCGGCGCTTAGGCACACCTGGCTTAGTCTTGAAGTTGATAGTGGGCCTATCAGATAATAAGTCCATGCCAGGCAAGAAACACGGACCAGCCGTAAAGAAGCCGAAGACCTATGAAGCGCTCCGCGACAAGGGCATGAGCAAGCAGAGGGCGGCCCGGATCAGCAACGCACAGGCCAAGAAGGACAAGGACTGAGCTAGCCGCACCCCCGCGAAAGCCCATGGCCGGTTCACCCCTCAGCCCAGAGCCGGTACGCACCTATGGGCCCGACACGATTCCGCCCTATCTCGGCAACGGGTTGATCGGCCTGCGCTGCGGGCCGGTACCCCTGCTCGAGGGTGTCTGCATCGTGGACGGCCTGGCGGGCATCTGGCCGGGCGACAAGGTCGAGGGCTTCGCGCGCGCGCCTTATCCGATCGCCGGTGACCTCGAGCTCGATGGGGATGCGATCAGCCGGCTCCCAAGCTCCGTTCGCCTCGTCGAGCAGAGCTACGACTTCAGCTGTGGGGAGCTGCGGACCAGCTTCAGATTCCGTCCTCGGGCAGTGACGGCGGATGTCAAAGTGCTGGCCTTCTGCAGCCGCTCGCACCCGACGCTCGTCCTGCAAGAACTCGAGGTCGAGGTCGACGCGGAATGCGAGCTCGCCGTCAGCGCCGGCGTCAGCCCGGTGGGCATCGCCGGTAGGTGGCTCGACCGCGAGACGTCCACGCCAGGCACTGAGGAACGGGTGGTCGACGGCGCCCTCCGCTGGGAGACCCATGGCGCCCTCTCGACCTGCGGCGCCGCCTACGTCACCGAGTTTTCAGGCGGCGAGGGCGTGCAGCGCTCGGTCGAGAAGTGGGATGAGCTGGCGCCTCTGCAAACCTCCTACCGGTTCAGAGCTCGCCCCGGAAGCCGCTACGTCCTTCGGCAGATCACCTCCCTGGTGGCTTCCCAGTTCAGCCACGAGCCGCATCGGCAGGCGGTCAGGTTGGCCGCGATGGGCCATATCCGCGGTTGGGAGACCCTACGGCTCGAGAACCGGGCCGAGTGGGCAGAGATCTGGAAGGGCCGACCCCTGCTGATCGGCGCGGGCGAAGAGTGGCAGCGGATGGCCGACGCCAGCTTCTTCTATCTCCACACCTCGGCCCACCGCTCCAGCCACTTCAGCACCAGCATGTTCGGGCTCGCCTACTGGCCCAACTATCACTACTACCGCGGCCAGGTGATGTGGGACGTGGAGAGCTTCGCCTTCCCCCCGTTGCTGCTGACGGCGCCCGACAGCGCCGCCGCACTCCTCGACTATCGCTCTCGGCATCTCTTGGCCGCTGACCGCAACGCCGCCATGAACGGCTACCAGGGCATCCAATTTCCCTGGGCAAGTGGCCAGCTGACAGGCGAGGAGGTGCTGCGAACGAGTGCTCCGCTGGTCAACTTCGAGCAGCACGTGAACATGAGCGTCGCGCATGCCTTCGCGCAATACGTGCACGTGACGGGCGACACCGACTTCCTCCGCGAACGCGCTTGGCCGGTCCTCGAAGGCGTCGCCAAATGGATTGCCAGCCGCCTGGTCCAGACCAAGCGAGGCTATGAGTTCAAGGCAACGCTGGGCTTCGCGGAAGACCGCCCGGCACCCGTCGACAACAATGCTTACGTCAACATGGCCGCCGCCGTGGTCCTTCGCGAGGCGGCTCAGGCCGCCGATCGCCTCGACCGTCCGAACGGCTGTGAATGGCGCCGGGTCGCTGATCAGATCTTCTTGCCGATGCGCGGTTCCGTCGTCCTCAACCACGACCGTTTCGACGAGAGCGAAGGTGGAGTGGCGGGGGCGACCCCGGAGGCCCTGGGTGGGATTTATCCGTTGGGCTTTCAGCTCGAACGCGCAGTCGAAGAGGAAACCATCAGCTTTTACCTGGACCGGGTCGAGCCGTACCTCGGCCACCCCATGTTCTCAGCCCCGCTGGGCGTCTTCGCGGCCCGGATCGGCGACCGCGCGCGGTCGGCCAGGCTGTTTTGGCAAGGTTTCGGCGAGTTCATCAACAAGCCCTGGTGGGACGCCAACGAATTCAGCCTGGTGCGCCACCCGGACAAGCCGGTGGTGGGGCCCTTCATCGCCAACCTGGGTGGCTTTCTCGGCAGTTGCCTGTTCGGGCTGACCGGGATCGTGCCGGGGCCCGCGGAGCCGGCTGACTGGGCTCGCCGGCAGGTCGTCATGCCGGAGGGCTGGGAGGGCATCGAGGTCGAAAGGATCTGGGTCCGTGGCCGGCCCGCACACCTGGTCGCGCGCCACGGCGACGAGCGTGCCCAGATCGAGCTCTAGGCGCGCGACACCCAGGCCGAAACCTTTAGGAAAGTTGGCGCATATTTAAGAGCGGGACTGCTCGGATGGACATTACCGAGTCACCTGAAGTCACCGGGTCGGGTGAGCGACGCGGCTGATGCACGTGGCCCCACGTGAATTCCCGCGCGGTGTGGCGTCTCTGGCCGCCGTAGTGGCGCTGGCTCTCGTGGCAGCGTTGTTCACCCCGATGGTTCTAGCCCATTACAGAGCTTGGACGCATTTCCGGCGGCCCGCCCCGGCCGTCATCGCAAAGCCCAGCCTCACAGCAACCGTTATTGAGGCGACCAATTGCCGGCTTCCGGTGGTCGCCATCCGCGAGTCCGGGCCGCCCACCCAGATGGACAGTCAGGCGGGGTTCGTCGACACCAAGACAGGGGCGTTCACCAAGGACACTTCGGCGTCAGTGGCCGGGCTGCCCGGCGGCGGCAGCGCCGGCAGCAGTCTCAAGGCCGCCCAGCCTTCAGTGCCGCAGCAATACAGCCCCGGCGTTAAGCGTTGGCTGCCTCGGTGGGGACCTTACGTCGCCCCGGACGGGCGCAGCTACGCCTGGGAACAGCTGCTCCCTGAGGGAAGCAATTCGACGACCGCCACCGGCGGCGAGCTGCACATCTACGATCTGGCTGCTGCGCAGGATCGGGTGCTCTGGAGCTACTCCGGTTCGATCAACGTGTATCGGTGGGACGCTGATGGCATCCTGGCCATGACGGTTCCACCGCGGGGCGGGGTGCCGACCTACTGGCTGATCGATGCCTCATCCGGAATCGCTGCCCAGCAACCCTCGAGCGCCGATCCCCGACGGCTGATCGTCCTGCTCGGCGACGCCAGCGCGACTGGCGACGTCGGT
>VBHN01000064.1 GCA_005881155.1 Chloroflexota bacterium
CAGGCCAGCGCCTCGCTCCGGCTGCGGGCGACGCCGGCTGCGATCAGCGTGTCGAGGACCTGCCGCTCGGGCTGCCTCAGGCGCGTCATCACCGGCATCGAGAGGGTCGTGAAGGTGCGCGCCTGCTCGCCGGTGCGCGCCCCCCAGGAGATCTTGCGGCGGAACCGTCGCTGGCCCTCCTCGGCGATGCGCATCCGTTGCTCGCGGCTCTCCTCCCGAAAACGCCGGATCCGCTCCTCTTCTCCCTCTTTGCGGGCGGGATCTTGGGGAAGGGTGCCGACAACCAGGATCTCATCGCCGTCGGCCTGGATCTCGGGGGGGCCGCTGAACCACCCCTCCGGGATCCGAGCTGCGAACCAGTCGCGGATCTCCGTTTCGGTCGCCATCTCGATTACGAGATTACAGCCCTAAAGTAGATTCCGAATGTACTCGCCGGACGGGCGCTGGTGGTGGAACGGGGCGCAGTGGGTGCCGGTGCCGCCCGCCGCCGCCTACCGGACGCGCTACGAGGAGACGCCCTGGACGCGCAAGCTCCAGGTGGCGATCCTTGCCCTGCAGGCGGTCGGGATCGCGACCGGCGCGGTGATCGCTCCGATGGCCCTGAATGCGGCCTTCAGCGGCACCGTCTTCAACAGCCCGGCCTTCCAGAACGACCCGCAGGCGGCCCAGACCTTCCGCAACTTCATGGCGGTCGGCATCGGCTTCGGCGTGGTCCTGGCCCTGGTGTTCCTCGTCGTGCTCGTGATTGGCGTGATCAAGCTCTGGCGCTGGATCTACTGGTACCTGATGATCAGCTACTTCCTGGCCGTCCTATCGATCCCCAGCAACCTGGCCTACGTGTTCGGGAACGGTCCGATCCGGCTGCCCGCCTGGATCCTGTTGATCCAGCTCCCGCTGACGGCGGCCGAGCTGGGTCTGGCGATCTTGATGGCGGTGGCGGTACGCCGCTACGGGACCTGGGCCCGGCGGAAGATCGTGGAGCCGATCCCGTCCTAGCTGCAACTGGCAGGCGTCGGGGAGTGTTGAAGGGACGTGGTAGTGACGACATCTGAGTTCGAGCGGATGGTCGAGACTCATCAGCACCGCATCTACGGCTTCGCGCTCAGCCTGAGCGGCAACCCGGCCGACGCCGAGGACATCGCCCAGGACGCGTTCATCCGGGCCCACCGAGCGCTGGCTGGGTACGAGCCCCAGCGGGTTCGCGAGCTGAAGGTGTCGGCCTGGCTGCACCAGATCGCGCTCAACGTCTTCCGGAACCGGGTCCGCCGGAAGCTGCGCGAGACCGTGCCCCTCGACTCCGTCGCCGAGCCGCACGCCAACGGCCTGGGACCGGACGAGCTGCATGACCTGCGCGCCGCTGTGCACCGGCTGCCGCCGCGTTACCGGGAGGCGGTCGTCCTCCGCCACGTCCAGGGTTTCAATTACGACGAGATCGCCGACGTCCTCGGCGTGCCTGCGGGCACGGCCAAGTCCGACGTCCACCGCGCCCTCGCCATCCTCAAGGAGGAGCTTTCATGAGCCTCACCGACCAGCTCGCCCGCCTTGGCGAGGTCCGCGCCCCCGCCTCCTTGCTGCCGGCCGTGATGGCTGCCGTCGGCACGGCCGCGGCCGACCGCTACGGCCGCCTCGATGACGAGGTCTGGCCGCTCTGGATCGCCTGGAACCGCGACGGCGTCTCGGCGGTGATGCGAGCGGACGTCAATGACGAGGCCGCCTTCAGCGGCTGGTTCCGCCGCGAGTTCGACCGGCCCCTTCTCCGCGCCGACTCGGTGCCTCCGGCGCTGACCAGGTCTCGGCGGTACGACCTCCGGGAGGTCACGGCCTTCGAACGCGACGTCCTCCTGAAGACGGCGGAGATCCCGCGCGGGCAGGTCCGGACCTACGGGTGGGTCGCCCGGGAGATCGGGCGGCCGGCGGCGGTGCGGGCGGTCGGGACGGCGCTCGCCAACAACCCGATCCCGGTCCTGATCCCCTGCCACCGGGTGATCCGCTCCGATGGGGTCATCGGCAACTATGGCGCCGGCGGGCCGGAGGCGAAGAGGGAGATCCTCGCCAGGGAGGGCGTCGACCCGGTCGAGATGGAGCGGCTGGCGCGGGAGGGGGTGCGGTTCTTCGGAAGCCGCACCACGCACATCTTCTGCGTGCCCACCTGCCGCCACGCCCGCCGGGTGCAGCCGCGGCATCACGTCCAATTCCACAGTGAGGCCGAGGCGCGGACCCACGGCTTCCGGCCCTGCAAGGTCTGCCGCCCGGCCGCCGCCTAGCCTGAACAGATTCGGAGATCTGTAGACACTTCGCATCCTTCAGGAAATGGATGGCGGCGGCTGGTCACCACATCCCGCGCGCTATTTCCGCCGGGCTCGACGAGCGCACCCGATTCCGCCCCCATTGCGACGTATTGGTGTCGCGATTCGCCACACCTGGCTACTGGCGACGCGTTGGGTCAAGAAGCCAGGGAGGAGCGGCAATTGCTGGGTCTCCGGTCCGCGGGGCTTTGGCGTAGGCTGCCAACCTGTATAAGCATCCACTCGCCGACTGCCGGAAAAGGCCGGTAATCGGCGCTCCGAAAGGGCGTCAGTGCCGGCAAAGGCCGGCATCAGGGACGGCTGCCGCCTCGGTAGCGGAGTCCGGATGGCTGTTCCCTGCATAATCCAGGCTGGGAGTGCATATTTATGCGCCCGCAGATCGTCGAGGCCGTCGCCGAGGTTCGAGGGCCCATTTGATGCAGAGCGAGGCATCGACGGACCTGGGTTAGGGCCGACCAAGCGGCGCCTAAGGCCCTCTCCAGGGCTACCCGGATCAGGCCTGGTTTTCGGGCCGTCTCCCCGGCGGCCACGACGCCAGGCACTGCCAGCTGCGGGGCAGACCAGGGCTTGTCGCCAGATCTTGTGCGCCCTTTCAGCGTAGCCGCGTCGAACTAAGCTGAGGCGGTGGAGGCCTCCTCCCCGCACGCCCCGCTCTACGGGCGCTCGGCGCTGAGCGACCTCACCCCCTCCCTGCTCGCCGCGCTCGGCGTGGGGGGCTTTCCAAACGCGCTCGGCATCGAGCCGGTCGCCAAGGCCTGCCTGCTCCTGGTCGACGGACTCGGCTGGGAGCTGGTGCGCGCGAACCGGGAGAACGCGCCCTTCCTCGCCGGTTTGCTCGAGAGCGGCTCCTCGCTCACGGCCGGCTTCCCCTCCACCACGGCGGTCAGCATCGCCTCCATCGGCACGGGCAAGACACCGGGCGAGCACGGCATCGTCGGCTTCACCATGGCCATCCCGGGCTACGACCGGGCCATGAACAACCTGCGCTGGGCGCTGCACGGCACGGGCCCGCACGTCGACCTGCGACCGCTGGTCGTCCCCGAGCTGTTGCAGCCCGACCCCACGGCCTTCCAGCTGGCGGAGGATGCCGGCGTGAACACCTACGTGGTCGGGCCACGCGAGCACATGACCAGCGGGCTAACCCGAGCGGCGCTGCGGGGGGCGCGGTACCTTCCCGCCTTCTCGATGGGCGACCTCGCCGCGGAGTCGGCCGCGGCCATCCAGGAGCCGGGCCGGGCCTTCGTCTACTCCTACCACCCGGACCTGGACCTGACCGGGCACGTGCGCGGGGTCGGCTCCCAGGCCTGGCGGCTGCAGCTGGGCCTGGTCGACCGGCTGGCGGTCGCGCTGGCCGAGCGGCTGCCACCCGATTCCGTCCTCTACATCACCGGCGACCACGGGATGCTGGACGTGCCCGCCGAAGACCGGGTCGACCTGGACCTGGAGCCCGACCTCCAGCGAGGGCTCCGCCTCCTTGGCGGCGAGCCGCGCGCCCGCCACCTCTACACCCGGCCCGGCGCGGAGGAGGAGGTGCTCGCCACCTGGCGCGCGAAGCTGGGAGACCGGATGTGGGTGCTGACGCGAGAGGACGCGATCGGGCGGGGGTGGTTCGGACCAGCTGTCGGCGACGGCGCTCGCGAGCACATCGGCGACGTGATCGCCGCCGCCTTCGGGCCGGTCGGGATCGTCCAGCCCAGCGTCTTCCCGCTGGAGGCTCTCCTGGTCGGGCACCACGGCTCGCTCACCGCCGCCGAGCAGCTGGTGCCGCTGCTCGCCGTCCGGACTTGAAGCGCATGCCGCTCGAGCAGTACCGGAAAAAGCGCAACTTCCAGAAGACGACCGAGCCGGCGGGTGGCGCCGAGCCCAATCCTTCCCGAAAGCGGACCAAGCTGCCGCGCTTCGTGGTCCAGGAGCACCACGCCACCAGCCTCCACTGGGACTTCCGGCTGGAGCGGGACGGCGTCCTGGTCTCCTGGGCGGTGCCCAAGGGCATCCCTCCCGATCCCAAGCGCAACAACCTCGCGGTTCACGTGGAGGACCACCCCCTCAATTACATCGACTTCGCGGGCGAGATCCCGGAAGGCAACTACGGCGCCGGTGGCGTCTCGATCTGGGACCAGGGCACCTACGAGGTCGTGAAATGGAGCGACCGGGAGGTGATGGTGGACCTCCACGGCGAGCGGGTGGAGGGCCGCTACGTTCTCTTTCAGACCAACGGCAAGAACTGGATGATCCACCGCATGGACCCGCCCCAGGACGCCGGGCGCGAGCCCATGCCCGAGCGCCTGGAGCCGATGCAGGCCAAGCTCTCCAAAGGCCTGCCGCGGGACCAGCAGGGTTATGGCTTCGAGTTCAAATGGGATGGGATCCGGGCGCTCGCCTACATCAGTGGCGGGCGGCTGCGGCTGAGCAGCCGGAGCCTCGAGGACATCACCAACCGCTACCCGGAGCTGCGGGAGCTGGGCGGGACGGTCGGCGCCCGGGAGCTGATCCTGGACGGCGAAATCATCGCCGTCGCCGAGGGTGGCCGGCCCAGCTTCGAGCGGCTGCAGGGCCGGATGGGCCTCACCTCTGAGGCCGACATCCGCCGCAAGATGAAGGAGATCCCGGTCGGCTACGTGATCTTCGACCTGCTCTACCTGGATGGTCACGCCACCCTCGAGGTGCCCTACGCCGACCGCCGGCGCCTGCTGGAAGAGCTAAAGCTGAAAGGTCGCTACTGGCAGACGCCGCCCTACACGCCCGGCGAGGGGACGACCACGCTGGAGGCCAGCAAGCAGCTGGGACTGGAAGGCGTGATGGCCAAGCGGCTGGACAGCGGCTACCAGCCGGGCCGTCGCTCCGACGCCTGGCTGAAGATCAAGAACCACCAGGGCCAGGAGCTCGTGATCGGGGGCTGGCTGCCCGGGGAGGGCGGCCGGAGCGGGCGGATCGGCGCCCTCCTGGTCGGCTACTACCAGGACGGCAAGCTGGTCTACGCGGGGAAGGTCGGGACCGGCTTCACGGAGCGGATGCTGGACCGGCTGCAGGCGCTCCTCGCGCCTCTCCGCCGCGCCACCTCACCCTTCGAAGGCGGCGTCGCGCCGCCGCGCAAGGCGATCTTCACCGAACCCCGACTGGTGGGTGAGTTCGAGTTCAGCGAGTGGACCGCCAGCGGGCAGCTGCGCCAGCCCTCTTTCAAGGGCCTGCGCGAGGACAAGGACCCGCGTTCGGTGGTCCGCGAGACACCTCCCTGACCTAACCTCTAGACCCTGAATGTCGAATTTGAACTGGGCGAAGCTGCGCGACCAGTGCCTGGTGGCGGTCGCGGCCATCTTCTTCGTCTACGCACTCTGGTGGGTGGTCAGCCACTTCCTGGTCCACGCCGCCGTGCTCGTCCTGCTGGCCATCGTGGTTGCCGCGGCGCTGGAACCGATCCTGGTCCGGCTGGAGAAGTTCATGCCGAGGATCGTCGCCGCGCTGGCTACCTACCTCTTCGCGGCGCTGGTCGTCGGCATCGGCGTCTACCTCTTCCTCGGCCCCCTGGTGGGCCAGTCCCACGGGCTCAGCAGCAGGCTGCCGGCCTATTTCGACCAGCTCCTGAGTGGCGTCAACTCGGCAGCCGCCGGGTTCGGTATCCAGCTGCCGCCGCCCGACCAGGTCCGCGCCAGCCTCCTCAAGACCGCCGAAGGCCAGCTTCAGCAGATCCTAGTGCAGGCGATCGGCTACATCCAATTGGCTGCCGGGATCGCCGCCGACACGGCCCTGGTCCTGCTCCTGGCCTTCTGGTTCATGGTCGACGGCAGCCGCGTCCGGGCGGCGATCGCGCAGCTGGTGCCCGCCGCCTACCGGGAGCGGGTCCGCTTCGTCGAGGACACCCTGAGCATGGTCCTGGGTGGGTACATCCGCGGCCAGCTGACGATGGCCTTGATCATCGGGGTCTCGGCGGGCGTCGGCTCCTGGCTGCTCGGCGTCCAGTACCCGATCGTCATCGGCGTGCTGGCCTTCCTCTTCGAGCTGGTGCCGATGGTCGGCCCCATCCTGGCTGCCTTGCCGGCGGTCCTGATCAGCGCCTTCCAGCCGTTCCCGCTGGTCCTGGAGGTCGTGGCCTTCTTCGTGGCCATGCAGTTCGTCGAGAACAACATCCTGGCGCCGCGGATCAGCGCCGGCGCCGTCGGCCTGCACCCGATCGCGGCCATCCTCGGCCTGGTCGCAGGTTTCGAGGCGGCGGGGATCGTGGGCGCGCTCTTCGCGCTGCCGGCGCTATCGGCCGCGAGCGTCATCGGCTCGGCCGCCTTGAAGTCTTGGCGGGGCGAGCCGGTGGTGGTCAAGCGAGGCGAGATGACCTTCCGGATGCCCAGCTTCCGGCGGCCCAAGCCGAAGACGACTTCGGTCTGACCTTCAGGCCTGCCCGGCGTACCCGGCTTCCACGATCAGGCGGTCGGCGTAGGTCTGGCTGGAGCGGTAATAGGCGCCGGTGCAGGTGATCAGGGAGAGACGCGACTGACCGCCGACGGCGAAGAGACCCGGAGGGCGCGAATCGGCGGGCCAACTAAGGAGCGCGCCGACCGTGAAGCGGCTGCGGGTGCCGTCGGCAAGGACGACGATCACGTCGGCGCCGATCGCGAGCCTGGACAGCCCCGAGAAGACCAAGGGCGAACCCGGCAGGCCGACATGACCGTCGATCACCGCGTCGCCCCGGGATCCAGGGGAGGGGCCGCCCGCGTACCAGCCCACGTTCCAGAGGTTGTGAGGAGTCTCCATCGCGCCCGAGCGATCGACGCCCAGCGCTTCCACCTGGGCATCGATGTTCAGCGAGGGAATCAGCAGGCGCACTGGCTGCGCCTCGGCGACGGCCGGGAGGGTGGCCCGATAGAAACCGCGGGGTGGCTGGTCGACAGCCTGTGCGGCAAGGGCCGGGGGCGGAGCTGCCAAAAATTGACCGGGCGCGAGGGACGACCCGTCAGCACCGGCACCGGCACCGGCCCCCGCCACCCCGAACAGGAGGGCGGCGAAGGCCAGGCCCCGACCGGCGCCGGCGAGCATTGCAGGTTATGAGTCCCGGCGCTGGGGTCGCACCCTAAGGACGATCAAGAGGGCGCCGATCGCCCCGGCGACAGCCACCGGCCACCACGGAAATCCGGGCTGTGTGGGAGGTCCGCCAGTGTTTGGAAGGCCGACGCTTGCCGCCGCCGCCGGGCTCGGGCTGGCCGCGACCGCCGGCGTCGTGCAGGTGCCGGTCGGCGGGGTGATGCGGTTCGTGTCCAGGGCGAGAGCTCCGTTTCGAGCCAGCGCACGGCCGGTGAGGATGTTGGCGTTGGTGACCATGGTGATGCTGGTGAGGGCCATCAGGTTGCCCTGGAATTGGGTGCCCGAACCGAGCGTCGCCGAGCTGCCCACCTGCCAGTACACCGCGCAGGCTTGGGCGCCGCCGGCAAGGAGCACCACCGAGTTGCTGGCGGTGGTCAGCGTGCTGCCGATCTGGAAGATGAACACGCCATTGCCGCTGAGGGTCAGGGGTCCGGTCAGCTGTGCTGAGGAGCTGAACGTGTAGACGCCGGGCGTCAGGTTCTTTCCCCCGAGGTCCTGTCCGGTCAGGTTGGAGGTGGAGGGAGCGGTGGCGGCGTCGGTGTAGGCGGTCGTGAGGTCGTTCTTCGCCTGCAGCGCGACGGCGTCGGCGACGCTCTTCGTGCCCGTGACGACGCCGGGCGGGAACCCGGTCACGGCGCTGCCTGGGCTCAGGCCCAGGTTGCCGGTGATCACCGTCGGGCCGGTGTTGGTGATCGTCGATCCTGCCAGGACGGCGAAGTTGAGGGCTGTCCCCAACCTGGGCTGAGTTGCCGCGAACGCCGCCGCCGGCCAGGCACCGAAGATCACCGCCGTGACCAGGATCAGCAAGGAGACGGTTCGCGAACTTTTCAACATGCCCTCGACCCTGGGCCCGTTGCCGGAACAATTGCCATAACTTCGCTTCCGGGGACAGCTCAAGAAAGAGCGGACCGCGGTGGCGCCGCTTGGCGGCCGCGGCCCGCTCAGGGGTAGGTCGCAGGGTCTAGCGGTGGCTGAAGCGACCGCCCCTCGAGAAAACCAGGCGGATCGCGAGCAGAAGCAGGAAGGCACCTACGAAGGCGACCACCACCTCTCCGATGAAGCCGCCAAAGGCGATGCCGGCCGCCCCGGCCAGGAAGCCACCGAGAAGGGCGCCCACCAAGCCGACCACGATGTCCATCGGCAGGCCCATACCCTTACCGTTGAGCACCTTGCTGGCGAGGAAGCCGGCGATCAGGCCGACGACTAGCCAGACGAGCACGTTGGTCACGACGTCGCCGGGCGCGTGCCGCGCGGTGCGGTCGCGATCCTGATCAGCACCACGACACCCCAACCCAGCAGCGCGAAGACCGCGATCGCCACCAGGGCCGCCGGCTCGAAGATGTTGCCGGCCGCTCCCGAGTTCGGGAAGATGCCGTGGAAGGGAGCAACCAGCGGCGAGCTCACCGCGTAGATGAGGTTGACGAAAGAGGATTGCTCTGAAGCGCCGAGCAGCTTGAGCAGGAAGCGGCCGGCGATCAGGACGTCGACGACGCCGACGATGAAACCGACCACGGCAGCGGCGCGATAGTTGTAGCGGCTTTGCTCGGAAATCGAGACGTGGTCTACGTGCGAGACCTGCTCTACGCGCTCTACGTGTTCTACGGCGGGTGGTGTGGACGTTTGCTGAGTCGCCATGGGTGAATCACTCTCCAATCTGGGTTTGGTTTCCGAACCGTTGGACCTCACCGTCGCTCAGCCGCCGTAACAGAGTCAGCAACTTTGTTTCCCGACGAACCTGCAATCCAGGAGGGTCGAGCGCCTCCTGCGCCGCCAAGTTCGGGCTGACGTCGGGGTCTTCCCTTGCGCATCGTCGCCAGCAGCGGCAGCCTCATCAGAACCGGGGCGGGCCGAAAGGGGGCGAATGTTACTGACCTTCTTACGAGGCCAGGCGCAAGACTGCCACGTGAAAGCAGAGCCGAAGCACGAGAGCCGCCCGGACATGGTGGCGGCCCTTCGAGGTGGGAACACCGACCAGGGCATGGACGGCGAGGGCGATCCCAAGACCGCCTCGATGCAGCAGGCCCTCTTTTGGAGCCAGATCTACCGGGAGGTCCTGGCCATGGAGGAGAAGGTGCTGGAGCGCATCCAGCAGCTGATGGCCAGGCAGTCTCCGGAGGCCAGGCGGGAGGTCGAGCTGACCAACGTCCCGGTCGTCGCCGCGCAGGCTGCCCGGTTTCGCAGCCGGCTCGGGTTCTGGGTGGCGAGGGTGCACGAGCTTGAGTAACCATCCCTCGCTGCCGGCAGTTGCGCACCCCTCGCTCCCGGTGCGGATTCGCCGGCTGCACCAGCAGCGGGCGGCCGCGCGGTTCTCGACCGCGACCAGCCTGGGGTGGTGGATCGCGGGCTTTGCCGCCCTCGCCGTCCTCCTCGGGGGAGGCTTGTTGACCTTTCGGTAGCGCCGTGCACCGGTCTTTGGCCGTCATCCCCCTAAAATCGCGTCCTGAATGGCGGCGCGGACCACGAGACCAGGGGCGTCAACACTGGAAGGTGAGGACATCACCACCACCCACTGGGAGGATGCCCGCCACTGGATGAGCATCTACGACGACCTCCTTCGCTTCAAGCGCGGCCTGCTGGCGCGAATCGAGCGTGACCTGGCCACGCTGAGCCCGATCGCCCGGATGGCGGCCTCGCAAGACCTCACCATCATCGAGGAGCAGCTGGAGGGCTACCAGGCGAGGCTGGACCTCTGGTACCGGCGGGTGTGGGAGCTCAGGGGCCTCTGGCTGGACCCGGAAAGCCACATGGTGCGCCACCAGGGCAAGGAGTACCACCTCACGAACCGCGAGTTCCAGCTCCTCCAGTTCCTGCTCGACCACCCGCACCGCTTCTTCACCACGGACCAGATCAAGAACCGCGCCTGGTCGGACCCTGCCCTGTTTCCAGAGGAGGTCCGCAACTACGTGCGGCGGGTGAGGAGCATCCTGGCGGAGCTGGAGATTCCCTGCGACCTCATCAACCGGCCCCGCAAGGGCTACTCGCTGGTCTTTCGCGCCGACCCCTAGCCGGTTGGCTGCCTTAGCCGGCAGGCGGCTTGCCGCAGTCCTCCAGGAACGGGCAGGGATCGAGGTAGCCCCCGTCCTTGCGCACCTCGAAGTGGAGGTGCGGACCGGTCGAGTTGCCGGTCGTCCCCTCGTGGGCGAGCAGGTCGCCCCGCTGGACCATGTCGCCGTCTTTGACCGCGACATCGTGCAGGTGGCCGTAGAGGGTCGCCCAGCCGTTGCCGTGGGTGACGATCACGTAGTTGCCGTAGCCGGTGCTGCCGTGGAAGACGCGCGCCACTCCGGTGTCGGCGGCGAAGACCTCGGTCTGGTCGGGGCCGGCGATGTCGTCACCGGTGTGGAAGTGGCCACTCGTGCAGTTGCTGCTGGTGGGCGCCAGGCGCACCGAGGTGCAGCCGAAGGGCTGGCTGATGGTCCGGTACTGCTCGGGCCAGCCGAAGCGCCCGCTGCCGCCGCCGGCGAAGATCGCCTGGGTGGCGTCGGTGCTCTGGTCGAGCGCGTAGATCTGGGCGGCGATCACGTATTGCTGGCGGTCGAACTCCCGCGCCTGAGCCGAGGCCCCGCGGTTCTCGTTCGGGCTCTGCTGGCCGTCGAAGCGTGGATCGAGCGGGGTCGGGTCGCCGCCTGGTGCAAGGTCGGTCGGGTCGCCCAGCATGGTGAGCGCCGCGGAGCCGCTCGACCCGGGCGGAATGGAGATGGCCGAGGCGGAGCTCCCGCCAGCAGAGGCCGCCCCGGGTGAGAAGAAGTTGATGCTCCCGACGGGGACCGGCGCCGGGGCCGGCGCCGGCGCCGGGGTGGGAGGCGGCGTCAGCGCGGGGATCGGCGGCAGCGTCACGGCGGTGACCGCCGAGCCGGGCAGGAGGGCGAGGGCTACAGCCGCCGCCGGTAGCAACAGGTAACGCAATAGCCGAAGCTTCAAATCAAACCCCATGGGTTCCGGTTTCGCCGTCGCGGGAGCGACAGCGGTACGTGATAGTACTACTTACATATCAAGTTATGGCACCGTGTGTCAAGTCATGACGCGCCTGGCCACCGGCGGCAGCAGCACCAAAACCGCCGCCGTGGCGAGCAGGAGGTCGGCTCCGCTCCAGACCCCGAAGTCGCGCACCATCGGTACCGGCGAGACGGCCAGGACCGCGAAACCGACCACCAGCGCCAGGGCGCTGGCCACGATCGCGGGGCCCACCCGCACCGAGGCCTCAGCCGATGCCTCCGCGGGGTCGGCGCCGGCGCTGCGCGCGCCCTGGTAGCGCACCAGCCAGAGCACGCTGAACTCGGTCGCGAAAGCGACCACCACCCCCGCCAGCAGCACCGTGATCGGGCTTGACGCGACCTGGAGCAGGAAGAGCAGTCCCGTCACCCAGCCGGCCGCCACCGCGGTCGGGAGGACCGCGACCAAGGCGACGCGGAGGCGCCGGAAGGCGACCAGCAGCACCGCAAAGACCAGCCCCAGCGCCAGCAGGTTCAACGGCAGCAGCTCCTGACGCAGCTGCCGGAGGGCGTCAGACGCGATGACGCTGAGCCCGGCTGGGTAGGCCCGGTAGCCGGCCGGCGGCGGCGGGCCCTGCTTCATCCCGTCCACGATCCGCCCGTCCTGCTCGACCGAGGTGAGCTGGGTCACGGCGAACACGGAGCGGGAGACGCCGTGGTCGGTGCTGAGAACGGCGCCGGTGAAATAGGGCGGCATCTTCTGGAGGATGGTCTGGGTCAGCTGGGCGTCCGGCACCTTCCCCTGGTTGAAGGCGCTCAGGAAGGCGGGCAGGCTGGTCTCGGGGCGCAGCTGGCCCTGCTCCCGGTTGGCGATCTGAGCCGAGCGCGTATCCAGCCACTGGATCGCCTCGGGGGAGGCCACGGCCGGGCCCACCATCACCAGGTCGATCTCGCCCGCCAGGCCGATCGAGCTGCGAACGTGCTCGGCCTGGGCGAGGGCGGGGTCGCCGGCCGGCATCAGGTGATTGGGGTCGGTCTCGACCCGCAGGAAGGGAAGGGCGCTCCAGCCCAGCAGCCCGACCACCGCCAGGGGGATCACGGCGCCCAGGGGTGCGCGGCCGAGCCGGGCCAGCGCGGGCCAGGAAGGTTTGGCCGCCGGCTGCGCGAAGAAGCGGCGGAGGTCGCTGGAGAGCACCAGCGCGAAGAGCGGCACGCCGACCAGCATCGCGACCAGGTAGGCCGCGACCACGCCGATGGCCAGGAAGAGCGCGAATTGGCGAAGCAGGGGCAGCGGCGAGAGAGCGAAGGTCGCCCGGGCCGCCCTGAGGACGCGTCCGGCCGGACCGCCCGACTCCTCGTCGGCGAGCCGGTTGACGGCCTGGAGGGCGTAATCGGTGGCGAGGCCGAGCACGACGGGCAGGACGGCCATCGTCGCCGGCGTGATGGGCAGCCGGGCCAGGCCGGCCGCGCCCGCCGTCCAGAATGCGGCCAGGGCCGCCAAGGGCACCGCCAGCATCCGCAGCGGCACCCGGAGCACGAAGAGCGTCACCAGCAGCATCGCGACCAGCGCCAGCGGAAGTAGCGCGACCAGCCACCACTGGACGGCGTCCGCGAGCGAGGTGGTCAGCACCGGCGCGCCGCTGACCGTGATCCGGAGATCGGAGAGGTCCCCAGTCGGCGTCACGGCCTGCTGGGCGCCATTCGAGGCGCCGGAGGCCCCGGACGCCGACGGGGGCGTCACCTTGGCCGGAGCCGGGCGCTGGCGCGCCTTGTCGACCGTTGCCAGCACCTTGCGCACATCGGAGAGGGAGGCGTTGCGGTCCATCCGGACAGTGATCAGGGCGTGGTGGGGGTCGGGCATCGCCCAGGCCCAGTAGGGCCGTGTCTTGGTGCCGTCGGGCTCCAGCAGCACCTGCTTGATGAAGGCGGGGTTGTTCAGGGCGGGGACGCCCAGGGACGGATACTGAGCCGCCAGCGCCTGCGCGCAGGCCTTGGCGGCCGCGTCGAAGGCCGCCTGGCCGGCGGCTTGCTGGTCCGCCGCCCCCCTGCCGGCGGCGGCCGCGCTCTTCACCGCCGCGTCCTCGGCGGCCTTGGCCTGGGTGGCGCAGATCTCGAGACCACGCTTGGTCACCTCCAGCGCCAGCGTGTTGACCACGGTGCCGGGCCCGTAGACCTTCTTGATCCCAGGGTGGGTCTTGGCGTCCGCCAGCTGTCCTTCCAGGGAGGCCAGACCGATGAAGTGGTTCCCGGTCAGGAGCTCGACGCCGTTCGGAGCCTCGACCATGACCACGACCGGATCGGCGCCGAAGCTGTCGGCGTAGAGGGCCTGGTCCGCGAAGCCAGGTGAGCTGGGGTCGGCGAGCAGGCCGACACCGGCGTCGGTCTGCAGGGCCGGGATCCCGAGCGGCTTGAAGCCGACGATGCCGAGGGAGAGGACGGCCGTCAGCACCACCGCCAGGGCCAGGAAGGCGTGCGGCCGCCGCGCCAGCACGGCCACTCCCTCGCCGCTCTGCGCTGGCGCCGCGGCCCGGGCGCTAACTGCCAAGGAAGAGCGCCATCAGCTGCTCGTCGGTCATGGGGTCATAGCTGGAGGAGGTCTGCGGCCCACGGGAGCGGTTGGTCGAGCCCGGCGTCCCGTCGGAAGGGGTCACGGCCGGCAGCGGGCCGCTGCCCGAGCCGTCGGGCGCGTTCGGAGAGGAGCAGGCCCCGGAGGGGTCGGGCGCGGCCGTGCAGGCGCCGCTCAGGGCCAGGACCCGGACGTAGTGGCCGTTGGCGTCGTGGCCGTTGACCACCGACTCGCCTTCGACGACGGCGGTCAAAAGGTTGGGCAGNNNNCAGGTCCTTGACCGTCTTCGGTGCGTGCCCGAGCACGTAGGCCAGGTTCCCCGAGTTGCCGTCCATGATGATGGTCACGCTCTGGAGCACGCCGGCGGTGTGGTCGATGGAGTCGGAGAGGTCGTTCTCCACCGAGACCAGGTCGCTCAGCACCTTGTCGGTGTCGGCGATGTTCTGCGCGATGGGCGCATTCTGGACGTCGTTGTTGAACTCCTCGCTGGAGACGATGAAGGTCGTGGTGTCCGGCTCGCGCGCCTGCAGCTCGGCGGTCACCGTCTTCATGTCGTCGGAGGCCTGCGAGAGCGACTGCAGGGCCTGGTTCATGTCCGTGCCCCGGCCCTCGGAGGCGGTGCCCAGCTCGACGAAGATGACCTGCAGGTTCTGACGCACGTCCGGCTGCAGGGCGTTGAGCACCTGGTCGAAGTCGGTCGTCACCTTGGTCCGCGACTCGGGGATGCTGCCGCCATCCTTCATCTTCCCCTTGCTGCCGGCAGCCAGTGAGACGTACTTGGGTCCCAGCAGGCCGTGCGGCTGGATGGTCGCGGTGGCGTCGGCGTGGAGGCGGTTGGAGTACGCAGGATCGATGGCCAGGTGGAGGCGGGCGGCGTGTCCGGCGTAGTCCACCTTCTCCACCGACCCGATCCGGATGCCGCCCAGCTCGACGCCCGCCTGGGGGTTCATCTCCCCGAAGGCGGGGCTGGCCACGGTGATGTGCAGGGTCCGGTTCCAGGGCAGCTGGGGCGGCACGAAGCTGGCGGCCGCAAGGCCGATTGAGCCGAAGATCAGGCCGGCTCCGATCAGGCGGGCGAGCAGCGCCGAGGAACCTCTCACTGGCACTTCCCCAGCAGCTGCAGGAGGGGGTCGCAGCTCGGCGATGGCGACGGCGTCGGGGTGGGGCTGGGGCTGTTCGAGCTGCTCGAGGACTGCGAGGAGCCGGCCGAGGCGCCGGACTCGTGCTCAGGGTTGCTCGAGCCGTTCCCGCACTGCGGGTTGTAGGTCGGGTTGAGCTGGTCGCAGCCCTGGTCCACGACCAGGTACTGGCGGAGGTAGTTGCCGTTGGCGTCCTTCTGGTGGATGGCGCTCTCGCCCTCCGGGCTCAACTGCGTGAAGCCCTTGCGGAGGTTGCCGAGGTTGGGCCCCAGGTAGCCGTCGGTGGTCCCGAAGGCGACGTTCAGCTGGCCGATCAGGGGATCGAGCAGTACGACGGTGTCGTGCAGGTTCTGCTCGTTGCCGTCGAGCGTCACGTTGAAGTCGGTCATCACGTTCGCGAGGTGATGGATCAAGCCGGCCAGGGACGCGTTCTGGTCCGCCATCCGGCCGTTGACGTCGTTGGCGCTGGTCACCAGCTGACCGAGGTTGTCGTGGCTCTGGGCCAGCCGGTCGCTGGTGATGGAGAGGTTGGTGACGATGTGGTCAAGGTTGTCCTCGTGGCTGGCGAACGTGTCCAGCGGGGGCTGCGACTCGACCGCCAGCCCGTTCAGCTGGTCGAGCAGGTCGTTGATCGTCGCCTGCTGGCCGTCGACGCCGGTGCCGAGCTGCTGGATGACGACCTGCAGGCGCTGCCTGGTCTGCGGGTCGAGCGCGCTCAGGAACTGGTCGAAGTCGACCGGTGTGATCGTCTCGTTGCTGGGGACGGTTCCGCCGCTGGGGATGGTGTCGGCTCCGCCGACGGGCGCCAGCTCGACGTACTTCTGCGCCAGCAGCGTCGAGTAGCGGATGCGGGCGATGCTGCCCTTGTGGATGGGCGCGTACTGCTGGCCGATCCGCATGCTCACGATCGAGCGGTTCCCCTGCACGCCGACCGCCGTCACCTGGCCCACCGGGTGGCCGGCGATGACCACGTCGGCGCCGCGGGTGACGCCGTTCGCGTCCTTGAAGCTGGCGTTGAGGGTGTAGTCCTGGCCGGGTGGCCAGAGGCTCAGGTTGAAGGGCAGGCCGAAGTTGAGGTTGATGAGGAGCGCGACCAGCAGCACGGTCGTCGTCGCGGCCACGAAGATGAGACCGGCCTTGAAGGCGCCCGCGTAGCGCAGGGTCATGGCGTCGGGGTCCCTCCCCGGCAGGACTGCTGGGGCGGGTTGCGGGAGCCGGTGTCCTTGTTCTGCAGCGGTGCGATGTAGGTCTCGACGCGGAGCTCGTAGCCGTTGGCGTCCTGGGCTCCCTGTGGGTGTTTGTAGTCGGTCGCCGAACGCAGCTCGCCGATCGCGTTGATGATGTCCGAGTAGCACATGTTGACGTCGGCCAGGGCCGGGTCCGCGGTGTTCGAGAACTGGCGCAGGTTGTCCTGGAGGCTGGGGATCTCCCGCAGCAGCGTGGCCAGGTCCTGCTCATGCCCGCTCAGGCCGGCGTCGGCCGCGCCCAGGCCCTGGTTGGCGTAGGTGATCTCGGCCTGGAGGCGGTCCTCGCGGGCGGCGATGGTGTCCAGGATGCTGGCCCCGTTGGTCAGGTCGCTGCGCAGCGAGGCGTCCTCGGAGGCCATCTGCTGGCTGATCTGGTCGAACTCGACGGTCAGAGCGTCGAGCTGCTGCTGGCTCTGGTCGATGTTCCCGGCGGCGTCCGCGAACTGAGAGCTGACGGCGGGCAGGTCGGCCAGCACGTGGTTGACGTCGGCTCCCCGGCCGTCGAGGGATTTGCCGCCTTCCAGTGTCATCGTCTTGAGCTTGGCCCGGGTCGCCGGGTCGAAGACGTCCATCACCTGGTCGAGGTCCACGGGGGCGGCGGTGTCGGCGACCGGCAAGGTGCCGCCGTTGGGGATCGCCTGGTTGCCGTCCGGGCCGGGGGCGAGCTCGACGTACATGTTGCCGAGGAAGCCCTTCTCGCGGATGGTCGCGCGGGTGCCGCGGCGCATTGGCGCGAACTTCTTGTCGATGGTCATCTTGACCAGCGCTCCGCCGGTGGCGTCCGAATCGGGCGCCAGCTGGACGGACTCGACCTTGCCGACCTGGACGCCTTTGATCAGCACGTCGTTGCCCTGGGTCACGCCCTCTGCGCTCAGGAAGTGGCCGGTGATGCTGTAGGTCTGGGGGCCGCCCAGGCCCAGGTTGACCGCTCCGAAGGTGGCGGCCACCACCGTGCCCAGGATCGCGATCGCCTTCAGCAGCATCTCAGCACCTGCCTCCCACCAGCTGGCAGAGCGGGTCGGCCGTGGCCGCGGGCAGGGGTGCGGCGGCCGGAGGCAGGGCCGGCGTGCCCGCCGAGCCCGAGCTGGGGGCCGCCGGCGCCGGCACGACGTTGGTGATCCGGAAGGAGCGCCCGTTGGGGTCGTTCTGGAAGAACGCGGAGATCCACTCCGCGGCCAGGCTCAGCGACTCCGGCTGGGTGATGTTGAGCTCGTCGCCAGGGTATTGGACCTGTCCCAGCAGCAGCTCCGGCAGCAGCTGGTCGACGTTGGAGTTGGTCAGCGAGAGCGTGTGGCTGCTGGCGTTGATGGTCGCCGGCGCCTGCGCCAGCGCGGTCCGGTCGGCATTGGTCACCCCCGCCGCCGAGAAGGAGGCGTCCAGCGAGGCCAGGAAGCCGTTCGCGTTCTGGATCGCCCCGCCCAGGTCCTGGTCCCGCGCGGCCACGCCGCTGAAGACGGTGTTGCCGCTGTCCACGATCCGGCCCAGGCTGTCCTGCTC
>VBHN01000114.1 GCA_005881155.1 Chloroflexota bacterium
TCAGCCTCGACAGGGCGGATTCGCCGGTCGCCCGGATGAGCTCGTCCTCCAGGTCCGCGATGCAGGCGAAGAACCCAATCCCTTCCAGCCGGCTGCGATCAAGATTTGGACCGTAACCCGCCCGCTCCAGGGCCGCTCGGATGACTTCCTCCTCGCCTTCGTCATAAAGGCCGGCAACCTTGGCGCCAGGTTCCTCGGCAGCCGCCTGACGCAAGAACCGGCTGATGGCGTGAGCGCCGTTGATGGGGACGACGGACACGCCCTCGGCCGCAAGGTCGCGCCCCGATCGCCGGGCCGCCAGCGACAGGGCGAGCTCGTCGGTCACACCTTCGACGAAGACGATCGTACGCGCCGGGTCCCTAGATACCGCTGGGAACCACAACGGCGTCCCCGGCCGTCGGGGGCTTCGGAGCCCTCACCGTCCCGCCGTCCACAGCGCTCGTGGCCAGCATCTCCTCGACCATGCGATCAAGCTGATCGGTGGTTCGATTGATTTCGGCGGCCAGCCGCCGAACGTCATGGGTTTCGAGACGCTCCGCATCCCGCATCGACGTGGTCAGGCGCTGGATCGCCACCAGCGCGGTTTTGAACTCTCGGCTCAATGTGCCTCGGGACTCCTCGCTCTTGGTCAGCATCTCAAGAAACTCCCGTCGCTCGATGATCATGTTCACCGTCAAGAGAACGGCGAGGGTCGCCGTCAGCGACGACATGAAGAGGTCGAGCTCGTGTCCGGACAGCGCTGAATACACGTCGCCGGCCGAGGCCGTGAGCAGCGTCATCCAGGGAAGCGCGAGCTGCCAGAGATCGAGCGGAGCCTGCTCCGTGGCGAGCCTGGGCGGCGCCGACGGATAGATCGCGGCCAGTCCGATCATCAGGAAGCCCGCGAACCATCCCGTGTCCAGCACATTCCCGACCGCTCCGAACGCGCCTTGGGCCGTGAGATAGGAGAACGCGCTGTCGGCGAGCGAGTAGGCGGCGATACCGCCGAGAAGCAGGGCCATCCGGCCCTTCTGCTGGTGCGTCGCGCGCCGGATGGCGAGGATCAACACCGTGCCGATGAGAATGTCCGAGACCGGGTACGCAAGGTTGAGGACCTTGGTCGTCAGCGGCTGCTGTGCCTCGTATACGGTCCGCAGCCCGAAACCCCACGCGGTAGAGGTCAGCGCCAGGGCGACGATGACGCCGTCGAACCACACCCGCCAGCGCGCCGACGTGCCTCGGGCGTCACTCCAGAAGGCGCGAATCCCGGCGATCGCGAAAGGCACGGCCGACAGGAACCCCACGTCCGCCAGGGACGGGTACGGGACCGCAACTCCCAGCCCCACCTCGTAGATCGACCAGGTGACCTCCCCCGCTGCCCACAGGCCGGCCGAGACGCCCATCAGCGTCCATCCCAGCCTGTCCCTACCGGAAGCCCGGCTCGCAGCCCAGGCGCAGGCGACACAAGCGAGCGCCGCGGCGACGGCCTCGCCGATGTCGTCGATCGCCGTCACGGCATGCTGCCCGAAGAAGAGGTAGCGGATGTTCAGCGCGTAGGCCAGGGAGACAACGGCGACTATGGCCGCCGCCGCGACGAAGCCCCTGCGCCGGCCGACCAACGGCATCCAGCTCATTTGACGAGCGAAGGTAGCACGCGGCCGAATCGCTGAGGGCTCTTCGTGTGAAGTTCAGTTCCTCAGCTCACCGCCTTCTTCACGAGCGCGGCGATTCTCGCCTCGTCGGCCGCGGTCAACTCCGTCAGTGCGAAGGCGACCGGCCACATGGCACCTTCGTCGAGGTTCGCGCTGTCGTTGAATCCGAGTGTCGCGTACCTCGTCTTGAACTTCTGCGCGGGTTGGAAGAAGCAGACGATCTTGCCGTCCCTGGCATAGGCGGGCATCCCGTACCAGGTTTTCGGGGAAAGGCCCGGCGCACTGGCTTTGATGATGGCGTGGAGCCGCTGGCCCAGGGCGCGATCGGGCGCCTGCATCTCGCCTATCTTCGAGAGCACCTCAGCTTCCCCGCCCGCCTTGCGCGCGGCTGTCTTCATCTCTTCGACGCGATCTCCCATCGCGCCTCGCTCCTCCTGCGTGAATCCCTCGTACCTCTTTTCCTTCACGGTGGTGCTCTTGGCGGACTTCTGCCTGTTCTTCATTGGAGGTCTTTTTTCCCCTGTGAGGATTTGATGTGAACGACCCTCATGCTAGGTTGCCTGTGCGGCGGGGGCTTCTCGAAAACTGCTCGATCAAGAGCTCCCTGGTGTTCGATACGATTGCCGCGGAGTCGCTGGGGCTCGGCAACGAGACTCACAGCGCCCTCCTGCAGGGCTTCATGCCGACGCTGCCGCGGCCCCGAGGTCCGCGTGCCTACCATGGAGGCGTTTCCATGGACATCCGCGACCTCGTTAGGCTGCGCAAGGCGAAGGACCGCGTGGATCGCGAGTTCGACCGGCCGCTCGACGTGCCGGCCCTGGCGCGGTCGGCGGCGATGTCGACCGGCCACTTCTCCCGCAGCTTCAAGGCGGCGTTCGGCGAGAGCCCGTACAGCTACCTGATGACCCGCCGGATCGAGCGGGCCAAAGCCCTGCTCAGGCGCGGCGACATGTCCGTCACCGATGCCTGCTTCGCCGTCGGCTCCACGTCGCTGGGCTCGTTCAGCTCGCGCTTCAGCGAGCTCGTCGGCGAGTCGCCCAGCGCCTATCGCGCGCGCAGCCACTCGGCGGCCGCGCCCATCCCCTCCTGCGTCATCATGGTGATGACCAAACCGATCAGAAATGAAGAAGCGGCCTTGGCGCAGCGCACCTAGGCTGATCGCATGCAACTGAAACTTCACGACTGCTTCATCTCGGTCCACGACCACGACGAGGCGCTTGCGTTCTACCGAGATCTGCTCGGGCTGGAGGTTCGCAACGACGTCAAATACGAGGGCATGCGCTGGACCACGGTCGGGCCCAAGAGCCAGCCCGACGTCAACATCGTCCTGGAGCCGCCACTTGCCGACCCGAACGCGTCTCCGGCCGACCGCAAGCTCATGAAGGAGATGCTCGCCAAGGGTCTGCTGCGCGGTGTCATCTTCAGCACTGAGGATTGCGATGCGACCTTCGAGCACATCCGGGCCGGATCAGGCGAGGTGCTGCAGGAGCCGATGGATCAGCCCTACGGCGTGAGGGACTGCGCGTTCCGCGACCCGTCCGGCAACCTCATCCGGTTCAGCCAGCGCAAGGACTGAACCGCAGCCGCGGTCAGGCGCGGACGCACCGAGAGCAAGAGCACGATCCCAATCGGGATGGAGAGTCCGAACGAGAGGTTGGCAACCAGGGCCGCGGCGTAGGCCGCAGCAACACCCAGGGCAGGACTGTGCGCAGGTTGGAGTCTCTGTCAATCACGTTCAACAAACCTCCTCAGCCCGTGATCCCGAGACTGCGACGGCTGTGCTGATCCCCCGCGGCCGCCTGGACCATCCAGGCCGCCACGTCCGCGCGCGAGATCTTCTGCGACATGCCCCGCCTGGCCGTCTCGGGAAGCTCAGTCACAGATCCCTTGGCAGGGCCGTCGTCGAGCACGCTTGCGTAGACGATGGTCCAGTCGAGGTCGCTTCGGCGGAGTTCCTCCTCTCCGGCGCTCTTGTCCTTGATCATGGAACCCATGCCGAGGCCGCTGAGCACCCGGCTCACGGTGTCAAGGCGACCGCGCTCGACCACGAACGACGAGAGCACGACGACCCGGTTGACTCCGGTCTGGCGGGCGGCTGCGACGATCGCCGAGGTTGAATCCGCGATCACCGATCCACCTCCGCCTGGCCGGCGACCACGCGAAGGTTTGAGCTGCTCGTGGCCAGCTTCTCGGGCGAGCGGACGAGGGCGGTGACGGTGTGGCCGGCGGCGAGCGCCTGCTCGACCACGAGGCGGCCGGTCCGACCGGTGGCTCCAAGGACTACAAGTTTCACCTCGATTTGCTCCTGGGTTCAAATTCTCGAAGTTGAAGCTTCAACACGCTACCCTATACTTAGTTGAAGCGTCAACCTATTCCAAGGCGCGACCCGGACGCCAAGCCGGACCCGCCCAGATGGCTGAACCACCAGGAGTGGAGCGCCTGGCTTCAGCTCCTCGGGACCGTCACCCTGCTCCCGGCGGCCCTCGATTCCCAGCTCCAGCGCGAAGCCGGCATGAGTCACTTTGAATTCGGGGTCATGGTGGCGCTATCCCGCCAGCCGGACCGGAGCCTTCAACTCAAAGACCTGGCCGTGGTCGCCAACGGCTCCCTGTCGCGGCTCTCGCATGTGATCTCGCGTTTGGAGGGGCGGGGTTGGGTGCGGCGGAGGAGCGGACCGAAAGGTCGCGCAACTCACGCCGTACTTACCGACGAGGGCTACCGGACGTTGATGGTGGTGGGGCCGATCCACTTCCGCGAGGTGCGCCGGCTCGTCTTCGACGTGCTGACAGCGGAGGAGGTGAGGGCGCTCAGGCAAGTCGCCGGTCGCATCAACTCCGGTCTGATCGGCGAGCTCAACCTCGGAACGCTGGCGCGGCAGACCCGAGAGCGCTCGAAGCGCCAGTCGAGCTGATGGTTGCGGGCCTGAGACGAACTACGACGAAACCACGCCCGCGTTCGCGTTCGAGCGCGGCCGCGTCCGGCCGGCCATCCGGGCCAGGCCGGATACCCGTGAACATCCCCATCGTCGGATCGGCCGCCAGCATCAGTCGCAGCAGCTCCTCCATTGCAAGCGGCTCGGCGACGAGCTCGGGTTCAACAGCGATCCAGGTGCCACGAATGCACACCTGGGCGGGCCACCCAGCGCCAAGGTTCTTCGACCAGGCACCGCCACCGGGCACCAACAATGAGCTGCCGTCAAGGACGTAGCTCACCGGGGTCGTACGGGATCGCCCTGTCTTCCGGCCGGTGAAGGTGAGGAGCATGAGGCGGCTGCTCAGCAAGGGATGCAGGCGCGAGGCCAGGATCGCTTTGGCTATCGGGTTGAAGTAACGCACAGCTCGTTGGAGGACTTGGCTCAGGTTCATGAGCCCACCCTGCGGGCGAGGTTTGAGCGTCGTGTGAACGGGAGGCGAAAGTCTCTTGAAGGAACCCTTGACATTCGCCGCCAGCCGATACATACTCGGCATACATACTGAGTATGGTTAATCGAGAGATTGTCGCTTAAGTACGGCGTGTTGGGGCTCCTGAAGGGGGAGCCGCTCCATGGATATGAGGTGAAGAGCCGCTTTGAGGCGATGCTGGGTGGGACCTGGGAAGTCAATATCGGCCAGATCTACACGACCCTCCAGCGCCTCGAGCGCGACGGGCTGGTCCGGCCGGCCGGGCCTCGCGGCGACCGTGGAAAGCTGCTCTACGAGCTTTCGCCTCAAGGCCAGAAGGCGCTCGACCAGTGGCTCGGCGAGCCTGATTCCGGGCCCCAGCAGCTGCACGAGGACATCTACGTGAAGCTCCTTCTCGCGACCCGCGTCGCGAACGGCGACCTGCAGGGAATGCTCGCCCGCCAGAAGCGCACCTACCTTCAGCGCCTGCGGGACCTCAACCGGCTGGAAGAACGGGCACGCCGTGACGGCCGCCTCGACCTGGCGCGGCTCGTGCGCGGCGCATTACTTCACGCGGAGGCAGATCTCAAATGGATGGACGAGCTCTCGTCGGAGCGTTTCGGGGCGGAGGGTGCAAGAACGGAATGAGCGAGCTCGTCCGGCTCAGCGACGTCACCAAGGTCTACCAGGGCGGGATCACCGGGGCCCTCAACGGGGTGTCGGTCACCGTCGAGAAGGGCGAGTTCACCGCGATCATGGGACCCTCGGGCAGCGGCAAGTCGACGATGCTCAACCTGATCGCGGGGCTGGACCGGCCGACCTCGGGCGCCGTCATCGTGGGCGGTACCGACCTGGCCAAGCTGGGCGAGGCAGGCCTGGCCAGGTTCCGGCGCGACCACGTCGGCTTCGTCTTCCAGTTCTTCCACCTGCTTCCGAACCTGACCGCCCTCGAGAACGTGCTCATCCCGGCGCAGCTGAAAGGCAGCGAGGTGCCTGGGCGAGCCCGCGAGCTGCTGGGCCAGCTCGGCATCGAAGAGGTCGCGGATCGGTACCCGGCGCGCCTGAGCGGCGGTCAGCAGCAGCGCGTCGCGATCGCGCGCGCGCTGATCAACAATCCCACGCTGCTGCTCGCCGATGAGCCCACGGGGGCGCTCGACACGCACAGCGGCGAGCAGGTGATGGATCTCCTGGTCCAGCTGCACGGCCGCGGGCAGACGATCCTGCTGGTCACCCACGATGCGAAGCTGGCGACCCGTCACGCGGCGCGAGTGCTCAGCGTGATCGACGGCAAGGTCGTGGACGACGCCCGGCTCGAGGGCCCGGAGCGGGCCGCCTCAGAGGTGATCCGCGTCCGCACCGAGGAGGCATCGCGATGACCGCGGTCCTGGTCAAGGCCTGGAGCGATCTACGCCGGCGGCGGCTGCAGGCCGCCGTCATCTTCCTGACGGTTTTCCTCTCCATGGCAGCCGGGACCATGGCTGTCACCTTGATGTCGCAAACTCGCAGCCCCTACGAGGCCGCCTTCAACAAGCAGCGTGGCGCGCACCTCCAGGTCGGATTCACAGCGCTGACCGACCCGAAGCTGCTGGCGCGGACGCCGGCCGCCATCGGCGCCTCCGCGTTTGGCGGGCCGTACCCGGTCACCAACATCCAGTTCAAATTCGGCGACCGAAAGTTCTACCTGGACGCCGTCGGCCGGGACAATCCGGGCGGGCTCGTCGAGGTGCTCAACGTCACGTCCGGGCGCTGGGTACACGCCAACGATGAGATCGTGCTGACGCGGTCGTTCGCGGAGCTCAACAAGATCTCGGTCGGGGACCGCTTGAAAGTCGTCAGCGTTGCCGCAACACCCACCCTCACCGTGGTGGGCGAGGTGGTCGACATCGACGAGGGAAGCGCCGACCTGAGCAGCCAGCGCGCATGGGTCGTGGCCGGCGCGATTCCGGGCCTCTCGACGCCGGGCTCCTCCTACTATCTGATGGACTACCGCTTCGTACGCGACCCGACTAACGCGCAGCTCGGTGGCTACGTCGATCGGCTTCGCGCAAGCCTGCCGCCCGGAAGCATCAGCGGGTCCCTGAACTACATCCTCATCCGAAGCATCTTTAACATCACCAACCAGATCCTGACTGGGGTGCTGGGCGCCTTCGGCGTGTTTGCTCTGGCAGCAACAGTCGCCATCGTCGCCACGCTCGTCACCGGAATCGTGATGTCGGCCTATCGCGAGATTGGGATCATGAAATCGATAGGTCGCCCTCCAGATCGTGATCCCGGCGCTGGCCGCCTGCGTGCTGGGAATACCCGCCGGGACGCTCGCGAGCCAGCCGCTCCTGGCCGGCAGCTCCCATGCCCTGGGACTGGCCTACACGCCCACCTACTCCATCGGCCTCGACCTGCTGCTGCTCGCCGGTGGACTGCTGGTGGTGGCCGCCGCCGCCACCCTCCCGGCCCTCCGAGCCGGTCTCCTCAAACCGATCGCGGCAATCGCCAAGGCGTCAGCGCCGCGCGGAGCCAGCGGGCGGGTCCTGCGGACCGCCGCGGCGCGCGCCAGGCTGCCGAGGCCGATCGTCCTCGGCGTGGGGGACGCCTTTGCACGTCCCTTTCGCGCGATCCTGACGCTCGTCACCGTCCTGCTCGGCGTCGCGACGGTGGTGGTCGCGATCGGCTTGCCGCGCAGCTTCCTTCTCATCAACAACAGCGAGACCGGCGCCGGCAGCTACCAGGTTGTCGTCAACCGCAGCGGCGCCTACCCGGATTCGGACCTGATGCGGCTCCTGAACGCGCAGTCGGAGACCGCCCAGGTGGTGGCGGTCGGCGGGCAGAACGTGACGGTCCCGGGTGTGGGCGACCCGGTCAATTCGCGGCTCTACCGCGGCGACTCGTCGCGGCTGGGCTACCTGGTCATCGCCGGGCGCTGGTACTCCGCACCGGGTGAGGTTCTCGCGCCGGCGGCCCTGCTTCACGACGCCCACCTCAAGATCGGTGACAGCTTCACCGGGACCGCCAACGGCCAACCGCTTCAGCTCCGGGTCGTCGGCGAGATCTACGACATCAACAACCTGGGCCATTCGCTGTTCATGGACCTGGCCACGATGGCGGCGATCAAGCCCGCGGTCGAGCCGTCTCAGTACGACGTCACCCTCACCTCCGGCGCGGATGTCGCCGCCTATGTGCGACGAGTCGCCGCCGCCGAGCCCGATCGGATCGACGTGCACCCGGCCGACACCTCGATCATCGCCCCCGTCAAGATCATCGACGTCGTGCTCCTCGCGATCGCGGCGGTGCTGGCGTTGATCGGGGTCGGCGGGGTCTTCAACACCCTTTTGCTGAACACTCGTGAACGGGTCCAGGACACCGCCACCCTGAAGGCGCTGGGCATGAGCCCCCGCCAGGTCGTCGCGATGGTGGCGGCGTCGGCCGCCTTGCTGGCGCTCATCGGCGGGCTGATCGCAATCCCTGTGGGCCTCTCGCTGCATCACTTGCTCAACGACGTGATCAGCACCTCGGCGGGAAACGAAACACCGCCGGCCGCCTACGGCGTCTTTGCCGCCTGGGAGCTGATCGCGATACCGATTGGCGGCGTGGTCGTGGCGATCGCCGCCGCCATGCTCCCCGGGCGTTGGGCGGCGCGCACCAACGTGGTCGAGGTCCTGCACGCGGAATG
>VBHN01000065.1 GCA_005881155.1 Chloroflexota bacterium
TTCCATCCTCACCCGCCTGGCGACCCACGAGGGCTTTCACACGGGCGAGGTCTCGGCCATCCTTGGGAGCCAGGGCCTGCCCGCCGTCGATCCGTGGGATCGACCTAACCCGGACCCCGATCCAGTCAGTTGAAACACAGTATGTGGCTCCAGTCCAAAGCGGCCCACTCCGGCTCGAGTGGGCCTCCATAACGCGAATCGGTTCAGCGAAACGACAGGCACTACCTCGACGACGCCTTGCAGATCGCTGAAGCAGTCGGGGTTCCGCGTGTACGGAGGCAGAGTCTCCGCGGCGGCCGTTGCCGCGATCAGAAGGTCGACGGGGCGCCGTCCGCGTGCCGTTCGGCCCAACTCAGATGCACCCACTAGCGTCATAACGAATTGCTATAGGAGGGCTATCCGTAGTACGGTCATGTACGATGGCCGGTTTGCCCTCGCGAACGCTAGTCCCTGCCCTCGCGGCGCTGCTCCTGGTCCTGTCTGCGCCTTCGACCGCGAGCGGCGCGCAGCCCTCTGACGGCCCCACCCCACAACTCGCCTGCGACCAGCAGTCGCTCCCCGAGACCGGCGCCCAGGGCCGCGTGCCCAAGGCCGAGGTCGACAACGGCCGTGCGGCCAAGGGTTATCGCTGCAACACCGCCCAGGTCGGCACCTTCGGCGACTCCGGCGGCTTCCGGGTCGAGCGCTATGTCGACGCGAGCGGTCACGAGTGCGCCTTCTACGACAGCACTCTGCTCTTTCCGACCAGCGCGTCGAAGAATGCCCAGGAAGGCCTCGGCGTGTACGTCCTCGACATGACCGACCACGCCCATCCCGTCCACACCGCGAGCCTGACCACCCCGGCCATGCTGTCACCGCACGAGTCGCTGCGGCTCAACCAGACGCGCGGCCTGCTGGCGGCCGACATGGGCTACCCGACCTTCAATCCCGGCTTCGTCGACATCTATGACGTGAGCCATGACTGCCGGTATCCCGCGCTCGATTCCTCGACTCCGATGGGCATCCTCGGGCACGAGAGCGCCTTCTCTCCCGACGGCACCGTGTTTTACGTGAGCTCCACCGGCGGGCACACGCTTGCCGCCGTCGACGTGACCAACCCGAAGGTCCCCGTCACGATCTGGGCCACGGCCGACTACGCGCCCCATGGCATGAGCGTCAGCGCCGACGGCAACCGGCTCTACATCGCCGACACCGCGCTGCCGGGCCTGATCATCCTCGACGTCAGCGGGATCAACAGACACCAGGTCAACCCCAAGGTCCCGGTGGTCAGCAAGCTCTCCTGGCCGCTCGTGAGCATCCCGCAGAACGCCATCCCCTTCAGCGAGAAGGGCCACCCGTACCTGGCCGAGGTGGACGAGTACACCAACACGACGACTCATCCGAACCAAAGCTCCGTTCAGAACGGCGGCTACGACCCCAACGCGAGCGTTGGCGCCGCGCGGATCATCGACATCCAGAACGAAAGGAGCCCGTTCGTCGTCTCGAACCTGCGCCTGGCGGTGAACCAGACCAGCGCGCGCAGCGGCGACCAGCAGAACGACTACGGCGCCAAGAGCGGGGTCCAGGGCTACGCCGGCCACTACTGCAACGTGCCGACCGCGGTCGACCCGACCTACGTCGCCTGCAGCTTCATCATGAGCGGCCTTCGGGTGTTCAACATCCAGGACCTCAGCCACCCCTACGAGATGGCCTATTTCAACGCGCCGTCCACGCCGCCCAGCCCGGCCTATGCGGGGATCAACGGCGGCAACTTCGCGATGAGCGCGCCCACCTTCGACACCAGCCGCAACGAGGTCTGGTACAGCGACGGGTTCTGGGGCTTCTACGTCGTGAAGCTCACGCCGGGCGCGTTCAGTGCCGCCCGCCCGCACCCGGCCCCGACGGGCTGAGCGGCTGCGGCTCGCGCTGTGTGAGCCGCGGTCCACCACCAAAACGACTTCTCTACGCTTGAGACCGAGTGAACGTCGTCGCGTGGTTGTTGGACTCCGACCCGGCGATCCGCTGGCAGGTGATGCGCGACCTTACCGATGCGCCCGAGGCGGACGTGTCGGCCGAGCGCGCCCGCATCGCCGGCGAGGGCTGGGGCGCCCGCCTGCTCGCCCTCCAGCGCCCAAACGGCCAGTGGGAGGGAGGCACACCGACCTTCACCTCATCCGCCGCGGCCAAGTGGTGGGAGTCGCTGCCACCTGAGAGCCAGGGCACCCTGTTCCCCGAATGGACCTCAACCGCGTGGAGCCTGATGCTGCTGCGGAACTTCGGTCTTGATCCAGGGAGCACGGGAGCGCGTCAGGCGGTCCGCCTGGTCCGCGAGCACTGCAGATGGGAGCACGACGGCGAGCCCTTCTTCGCGGGCGAGGTGGAGCCATGCATCAACGGTAAGGTCGTTGCGCTCGGGGCCTACTTCGGCGAGGACGTCCAGGGCATCGTGGACCGGCTCCTCAGTGAGCAGATGAGCGATGGTGGCTGGAACTGCGAGCAGGAGAACGGCTCTAGGCGGGGGTCGTTCCACTCGACCATCGACGTGCTGGACGGGCTGTTGGAGTACGAACGAGTCACTGGCAGCCCAGGGGAGGTGAGCGCCGCCCGCCTCCGTGGCCAGGAGTACCTGCTCGAGCGGCGGCTGCTGCGCAGGCTCTCGACCGCTGAGGTGATCGACCAGGCCTGGACCCAGCTCTCCTACCCGACCTATTGGCACTACGACGTGCTCCGGGGCCTCGATCACCTGCGCGCGGCCGCGGCCGTTCCGGACGAGCGGGTGGCCGAGGCGATCGAGCTGGTCGAGTCGAAGCGCGACGCTGATGGTCGCTGGCCCCTCGAGAACCCCCACCCCGGCCGGCTGCACTTCGCGCTGGACGAGGGCGATACCGGGAAGCCGCACCCGGAAACGTGACTGCCTGATCGGGCCGGCCACGTCAGACGCGCACACTTAGGAAGCATTCGTGGCCCACGATTTGGGTCCGTCACCTGCCTGGCCGCACTCGATGTTCGATGGAGGAGTCGAAATGGTCAAGTTAGTAGTTGCCTACCGGCATCCAACAGACGTCGACGAGTTCGAGCGCCGTTACCGTGATGAGCACGTCGCCATGGCTCGTCGCATTCCCAACCTGTCGCGGATCGAGTTCGGGAAGGTGGCAGGGATGATGGATGGGTCGAAGGCGCCCTATCACCGGATCGCCGAGCTGTATTTCGACAGCCAGGAGGCGATGGGCCAAGGCGCCTCCACTGCGGATGGCCAGGCCGCCATCAAGCATGCGGCAGAAATCGCGTCGGGAGGCTTCGACGCGATGGTGGTTCAAGTAGAGGACTAGCCGAGAGGGCTGCGCGCAGCACGGGGCATGTCGGTAAGCGGTTTGGACCGGCGGTGATCGGGAAATCCTTGCTTCATGGCAGTCGAGGTCTACGTGGCACCTGGCGAGGGAGCTTCCGACGCGCTGCTCGACTGGCTCGAGGTCGAGGAGGTCGTGGCCGACCTCCACGACGTCCGCGATGAGTCGACGCTCGCCGGAGCGATCGCCGCCGGCGCCTTCCCCTTCCCGGTGACCATTGTCGGCGAGGAGATGATCCGCGGCTTTGACCCAGTGCGCCTCCGTTACGCACTCTTCGGGGGCGAGGAGGCAGGCGCCGGCGTGTCGGTCGGGGTTGACTCTGATGGGCGGCCGGTGGTCACGGAGGTCGCCCGAGGGAGCCTCGCGGAGGATGCCGGGCTCGAGGAGGGTGACATCGTCCTCGACCTCGGGGGTTACCGCAGCTTCTCGATCGAACAGTTGCGCAACGTGCTGGAGGCCGGCCGGCCGATCACCCTGGGAGTCCGCCGCGGCTCCGAGCTACTGCGCCTCAGCCTGCCGCCCCGAGAGATGGCCGCTTAAGCGAACCGCTGCTCGGCGCACCGGCGAGCTCTCGCTAGCCCACCTGGAAAGTGACCGACTGAATTGCGTTGCTGCCGTAGCCCAGGCGATTCCACTCGGGCTGCTCGGGCTGGGTCCGGCCGGCGAGGTCGGTCGCCCGCACCTGGAGCCGGTGCCTGCCTGGCCGGTCGATGTGGGTCAGCACCTCCCACCACATCCAGCTGTGGCGTTTGCGCTCGCTGACCAGGCGAGCCTCCTGGTAGGCACCCCCGTCCACGCTGAGCTCGACACGCGCGATGGGCGCGGCTCCCGACCAGGCGACGCCGCGGACGGCGAGCTCACCGAGCTCAACCGCCCTGTCCGGTTCCGGTTCGGTGATCAACGAGCGCACTCGTTGGAGGGTGACCGGCTCGATGACGACGCCGGCCTCGCGCGGCCACTCGTAGAAATAGCGGTCAGCCTGGAAGAAGCCGGCGAAGGGGCTTTGAACCACCTCGATCTGGCTCAACCACTTCACCGAGGCCACGCCGTACCAGCCCGGCACAACCAGCCGCAGCGGGAAACCGTGCTGGAGCGGTAGCGCCTCGCCGTTCATCGCGTAGGCCAGCAGCGCCTCCGAACCGCGCGCGTCGTTGACACCGAGGCTCCGTTCGAATGCCACGGTCCCGTCACGGCCGTCCACAATGCCGGTGTCGGCGCCTCGGAAGATGACGTCGACCGCGCCGGGCCTGATCCCTGCCCGATCCAGCACCTCGACCAGCGGTACCCCTGTCCACTCCGCGGTGCTGACCGCGCCGAGCTGCCACTGCTCACCGTCGGTCTTGGGAGCCAGTGCGGCGCGTCCGTTGCCTGCGCACTCCAGAGTCACGACCAGGCTTTGAGACGGAAGCCGCTGGAGGTCATGCAAGTTCAGGCTCAGAGCACGTTCCACTTGGCCGTCGACGCTCAGGCGCCAGGTGGACGGATCGAGATCCGGCAGCTGGAAGTGGTTCCGGACGTAGAAATGCGCGTTGGGCATGACCTGGCCTCCGACGAGCGCCGGGATCGAGGTCTCGCAATTGAGGGGGTGGGCGCGATGGACGAGGAGCCCGGCGTCGATCGCGCGCTGGCAGGCCTCCTCCGGGTCGAGGGCGGGAACGCCGGACTCAGCGGGCCGAATCGGGAGGGCGCAACCGCCGCTGGCGACGACGCGCGCGCAGGTCGAGGCCGCCTGAATATCGACGGTCCCGACGCGGGCAAAGGGCTGCATGAACTGGCGAACCTGCTCGTCGTCTCGGGCTTCGAGGATCAGGTAGAGGGCGTGGTCGCCGATGGGCACTGCCTCGGCCCGGATCTCGATGCCGTGTCTTTTCGCGTTGGGCCGGCTGACCCAGTTGAGCAGCTGTGCCGCCTCGTCCGGGTCTTCGGCCGGGCAGCTGGAAGCGTCGTGCCGGTGCTGGACGACGTATAGCGCCATGGCCGCTTCCTCCCGCTCGACTCTGCGTTTTCGAGGCAAGGATAGGCGTCCGCCGTCCCGGCATCATTTCCCTTGACAGACCGGAGCGGCTAGACGGCCACCTCCTCGCGCTCCCACTGGAGTTGACGGGCGTCCTCGATCACGTGGCCGTCGCGGAGGCGGATGATGCGGTCGGTCTGGGCGGCCAGCTCGAGGTCGTGGGTGACGATCATCACGGTCAGTCCCTCACCCTCGTTCAGGTTTCGGAGCAGGCTGACGAACTCGCTCGCCGTCTCGGTGTCGAGGGCGCCGGTTGGCTCGTCGGCGAGCAGCAGGGCCGGGCGGTTGACCAGCGCCCGAGCGATCGCCACCCGCTGCTGCTGGCCGCCCGACAGCTCGTCGGCACGCGCCCGGATCTTGTCGGACAGGCCCACCGCCTCGAGCAGCTCGACCGAGCGCCGGCGCCCGAGGGCGCGGTCGCCCGTGTAGCGGAGCGGCAGCTCGACGTTCTCGAGCACGTTCAGCGAGGGCAGCAGGTTGTACTCCTGGAAGACGAAGCCGATCCGGTTGCCGCGGAGCTCGGCGCGCCGGCCATCGCTCAGCTGGGCGGTGTCGACGCCCTCGATCCGGATCCGGCCCGAGGTCGGGCGCATCAGCAGGCCGCAGAGGTCGAGCATCGTCGTCTTCCCGCTGCCCGAGCGTCCGACGACGGACACGAACTCGCCGGCGTCGATACCGAGCGACACGCCGTCGAGGGCGCGGACGGTCGTCCTGCCTTGCTTGTAGTGCTTGACCAGGTCGGTCATCTCGATGAGAGCCATTTGCGTTTGTCTCCTTATCTCGTTCTGGTTTCGTTCTTCTGGTTTCGTTCCGGTTGAGTTCTTGAAATGCCGGCCTACTGCGCTCGCAGCGCGGCGACGGGGTCCATGCGGGAGGCCCGCCAAGCCGGGATCACGCCGGCGATGGCGCCCAGGCAGACCGCGAAGCCGATGGCAAGTCCGGTCAGCGCGGGCGTGACCAGGAAGAGCTCGTTGCCGGGTCCCAGCAACGCGTTGAAGACAGTGGTCAGGACCAGGCCGAGGCCGTAGCCGACCAGGCCACCGATCAAGCCGATCACGACCGACTCGGCCATGAACTCACGCAGGATGTGATGGGTCTTCGCGCCGACGGCCTTCTTGAGGCCGATCTCGCGCACCCGTTCGCTGACCGCCATCAGCATCGTGTTGATGACCGACAGGCCGCCGATCACCAGCGCCAGCAGCGCGGCCCCGGTGGTGATGGCCGAGAAGATCAGGGAGCCGGACTTGAAGGAGCTGACGATCTGGCTGGGGAGCGACGCCTTGACGCCGGGGACCTCCTTGCTGATCCGGCGGGCGATCGCGTCCAGGGTGTCCATGCTGCTGCCCTTGGCCGCGTAGACGGAGAAGCCCTGGGCGAGCGTGGTCGGGTCGAGCTTTCCCTTCAGCGCCGGCGAGAGGGTGTCGCCGAGCAGCATCTGGCTGTCCGGCAGGCTGACGTAGAGGAACTGGTCGGGCGCGGTGAGGGTCGGCTTGAGGATGCCCACGACCGTGAAGGCGTGGTTGACAAAGGAGGCCGGTGCATCCTTGGGCTTCTTGGGCAGGTCGACGCTGCCGCCGACCCGGAGGTTCCAGTCACGGGCGACGTTGCTGCCGACCACGACGACGCCGCGGTCGCTGTCGGCCAGCACGCGGCCGGACGCAAGAGGCATCGCCAGGGTCGAGTACCTCTCGACCCCCGGGTCCCAGGTGACGACCTGCTTGGAAGGCCCGAAGCTGATCCCCTGGGAGCTGGAGTCGGCCTGGAGGCCGATGCCCGGGTAGGCCGCGGCAACGCCGGCGATCGCCTCCAGCTGGGCGCCGGTGCTGGTGGCCAGCAGCGGGCTGGAGTCGCTGGCGGTGCTGACCTGGATCGACGACGAGTAGTACTTGACCCCACCGTCGAGCAGCGCGTTCACGTGCTCGGCCATGGCTCCCATCGTGGTCAGGGCCAGGATCCCGATCAGGATCCCGGAGATGGTCAGTGCCGAGCGCAGCTTACGGCGCTTGAAGTTGCGAAGGATTTCCATTGCTTGCTATCGCCTCCCGAAGTCAGTGGATGTCATTGGCCTTCGGTGAGTGTCGAAGGCGGCGGTGGCGGGCCTGGGGCCGGCGCGCGCCGAAGCGGTGTCTTTTCTGTGTCTTGGAAGGGCGGGCCGCTAGCCGACGCGGATCGAGATCGCTCCGGAGATCGCCCGGAGCCTGATCGCGGCGCCACCGCCGGCGCCCAGCACTCCCGTCGCCGACCGATTGTTGCCCGCGGAGATCAGCGGGACGCCGCTCTCCGGCTGGATGAAGATGGCACCGTGGGAGGTGCCCACGTCGTAGCTGGCATCGGTACCGCGAGGCAGGGCGAGGTGGATGGCGCCGGATTCAGTCTCGACGTCCAGGCTGCCGCTCGCCAGCGAGCCTTCGAAGTCGACCGCTCCTGAGGTCGCGGTGATCTTGTCGGTGCCGCTGACGACCACGTTCTGGAGCTTGATCGCGCCCGACTCGGCGCTGATGTCGAGGGGGCCGCTCAGGTCGTGGATGTCGGCCGCGACCGCCTGCCCGCGCAGCTTGAGCGGGGCGTCGGCCGGCATCCGGACCGTGACCTGGCGCTGGACTTCGAAGGCCAGCAGGTTGAAGTTCTCCGAGGAAGGGATGGCAACCGTGGGGCCGCCGTCGCCGCTGGTGATGGTGGACCGGGCGAGGGTGAGCAAGGCGTCCCGGGCAAGGCCCTGAGTCGCGCTCCGGACCTTCATCGAGTCCACCACCGACACCTCGCCCGCCGGTCCCGCCTCGATCCGAACGCCGGCGTGGCTCGCGTCGATGGTCACGGTCCCACCGGAGACCAGGGGCGCCGAGCTGCTGAGCTGCCGGCCGGCGGTCACGGCGTCGATCGAGCTGATGCCGCCGACGCCGGCGAAGAAGGCAAAGAGGAGGGAGCTGCCGAAGAGGGGGATCGCCAGCAGCACCACCCACCAGGGCGGCTCGCGGCGGGCCGGCGGCGTCTGCGTGACGGTGCTCATGCTTTCGGCCTCGTGAACCGGTAGCCGACTCCCCAGACGGTCTGGACCTGGTCGCCGAGCCGGCCCAGCTTGCGGCGGAGCCGCGTGATGTGGGTGTCGACGGCCCGGTCATAGCCCTCGAAATCGCCGTTCCAGACCCGTTCGATCAGGAACTCGCGGCTGAAGGCGCGGCCGGGATTGGCGGCGAAGAGGTGCAGGAGCTGGAACTCCTTCGGAGTCAGGTTGAGGGAGGCGCCGTCAACGCTGGCGGCGTGAGCCGATGGATCCACGATCAGCCCGCCGAGGCTGATCGTCCCTCCGTCGCCCTCGGTCGCGGCCTCGGTTGGGCGGCCGTCGAACTCGACCCGGCGCAGGTTGGCGCGCACCCGCGCCAGCAGCTCGCGCATCGAGAAGGGCTTGGTCACGTAGTCGTCGGCGCCGACCTCGAGGCCGAGCACTCGGTCCACCTCGTCGGTGCGCGCGGTCAGCATGATCACCGGCATCACGTGCCGCTGGCGGATCTGCCGGCAGACCGTGAGCCCGTCGAGGTCGGGCAGCATCCAGTCGAGGAGGACCAGGTCGGGCACCGTCTTCTCGATGGCGGCCACCGCGCTGCCACCGTCGAAGGCCTGCTCGACCGAGTGGCCGGCCGCGACCAGCTGGTCGCGGATCAGGTTGTTGAGGTCGACCTCGTCTTCCACCACCAGTACGAGTCCCATCTAGCTGACGACCTCGGGCTGGGCCGCGCGGAGGCGGACCGTGAACCGGCTGCCCAGGCCCGGCTCGGAGGCGACCTCGATGGTGCCCGCCATCGCCTCGACCAGGTCGCGGCTGATGGCCAGGCCGAGGCCGAAGCCGCCGGTGGCCCGCGAGCGCGACTCGTCGGTGCGGTAGAAGCGGTCGAAGATGCGGGGCAGGTCCTCGGCGGCGATGCCCAGGCCGGTGTCGGCGACCGCGATCTCGACCCGGTCCCCGCTGGTGTTCACGGCCACCGAGACGATGCCGCCCTCGGGCGTGTAGGCGATGCCGTTGCGGACCAGGTTCATCAGCACCTGGGTGAGGCGGTCGCGGTCGGCCCAGGCGGTCGCCGGCGGCGCCCCCGGCTCGGGCAGCTGGGCGACCAGCTTCACCTTCCGGTCCCGCTGTGCGATCGGCGCCAGGGCCTCGACCACCTCGCCGGCGATGGCCGCCACCTCGACCGGACGGAGGTCCAGGCGGAGCTCGCCGGCCTCGCCGCGGGCAACCACCAGGAGGTCGTCAACCAGCGCGCCCAGCCGCTCGGTCTCTCGCTGGATGACCTCCAGGTAGCGCTTGGTCTCCTCCTGGGAGGGCTTGCCGCTGCCGTCGAGCAGGGCCTCGGCATGGCCGCGGATGGAGGCGATCGGGGTGCGGATCTCGTGGCCCATGTTGACCACCAGCTGCCGGCGGTCCTGCTCCGAGCGCTCGGCCCGCTGGTACTCGACCACGACCGCGCTCTGGGCGGTGGCGAGGTCGAGCTGAGCCTGGCTCACGCCCAGCATGGTGCGGGCCAGGAACTCGTAGAAGGTCACCACCAGGCGGGCGGCATGGAGGAGGCCGATGACGATCGCCAGGCCCAACGCACCGACCAGGACCAGGACCGGCAGCGTTGCTGCCGAGTCGCCCATGCCGAGCGCGTTGTAGGCGGGATCGCCGGGCTGAGCCGACGCGGCGCTCAAGAGGTAGAGGAAGGGGGCGGCGACCATGCCGATCGCCAGCGCCAGCCCGACGAGGACCCCGATGCCGATGGCGAACCCGACCGGGATCTGGATGAAGGTGTAGGCGAAGCTCTTCCAGGTCACGGGGTTGCGGAGGAAAGCCAGCAGCCGCGGCCACCAAGCGCTCGAACCGGTAACGCCGGTCGCCATCGGGCGGAGGTTGAACCCGAACCACCAGGCGCCCAGCTCGCGCTCGAAGACCACCGCCCACCAGGCGACCAGGAGGACGCCGACGAAGAAGGGGACGCCGATGCCGAACGCCCAGATCAGGCTGAAGGAGAGCGAGAGGCCGACCCCGACCAGGACCAGGTAGAAGAAGGCGAGCGGGATCCGGGCGAGGCAGTAGATCAGCGCCAGGTAGGCGCGGGGGTCGAAGGCGGGACGGAGGAGGGCTGTCACTTTCTTGGCTTTGGCGGTTTCCGCCCCGAAGTTTGGCTGCCCTTTGTGCCGAAAGTACGGCGCACCGGTTACGTCCGAGTCACGCACCGCCTGGCGTTAGACGGCCGGCGGCCCACGGGGGCCCTCCAAATGAGGAAGCTACTCGACGATCTTCCAGTAGGAGTCCTTTCGCGCGATCTTGCCGCGGTCGAACTCGAACAGGTCGCAGCCTCTGACGCGGATCTTCCTGCCCCCTCGATCGGTCCCCGTCAGGAGCCATTCGGAGACTCCTCGCCGGCCGCATACGAAATGCCGGTCCTCTCCATAGTGGACATCCGGAATGCCTTCGAATCGCATCGCGAGCGACTTTCTGACCTCCTCTCGACCATCGGCGCGATGCCCCCAGGGGTGCGATCCCCGTGGCATCTCGAGCACCGGATCGTCGCCGAAGAAGGTCATGATCTCGTCGAGGTCGTGACGGTTGAAGGCTTCCAGGAGTGACTTGAGGACGTCAACCTCGACCGCCTGCTCCGCTTCCATCAGCAAAAACCTCCGTCATTTCCAACGCGGTCGGCCGAATCGATGCTGGACAGTCCGATGCCTGCGACCACAGCTTCGCTCGAGCCGACCGCTAAGCCCGGCCAACGATGACCCACCAGGCCTCGTTCGGCCCGGACTGGATGTCCCTGACGATGAAGGTCCAGCGACCCGCCCGCGCCCGCTTGGCTACGACGCTGAGCGGAGCTTGGGCGGAGGTCGAGCGCGAGAAGACCTTCCCGCTCGGGTCGACGACGGTGAGCTCGAAGGTGGAGCCCGGCCACCCGAGCACGAGCTGCAGGTCGCCCCTCCCATCGGCGGTGACCGGGAAGGAGGTGGACGTGTCGCCGGTGCTCGAAGTGCCGTTCGCGAAGGCGACCGGCGTCCCCGTCACGGCCTCGATGGTCCGGTTGAAGACCGTGAAGGAGAGCTGCCGGTCCGCGGCGGGGATCGCGGCGGGCGCGGTCGGCGCCGAGGCGGGCCTGACGGTGACCCGCTGCCCGCTGCCGGCGGTGACCGGCGAGCCGATTGCTCCGCTGACACGCACCACGCCGTCCCAGACATCGATCCAGATGACCGGGTTCCCGCCCGCATCGCGCTCCACGTAGTAGCCGAAGCGGGTGCCCCGGACCTCGGCCACGGCGCTGTTGGGACCGCTGACCTTGAAGGTGGACCCCCCGACCAGGGATTTCACCTGGTTCCAGGTCAGCCCGGCCGACTGCTGGAGGCTCGTTTTCACCGCTCCCCCGGCCGCGCGCACCGAGCTGACGACGACCCGGGTGTCGGAGTCGAGCCGGGTGAGACTCCCGTCCGGGTAGCTGACGCCCGCTTTCGAGGCGGCTCCGGTCCTGACCGCGTCGCCGGCCGCAAGCGTGTCGCCCGAATGGGCCACGACCGGGACGGTCGCGCCTGCCCGCTGGATTGTGGCCGTGCCCGTGTAGACGGTGAGCAGGACCGAGCCTCCGCCGCCCGCCAGGCCGCCGGGAGAACCGCTGAAGGAGATGGCCGCAACGGCCCCGACCAGCAGGAAGAGGAGCAGCTGGGCGAGGACGAGGGCGCCGATCAGCGCGCGTTTGGCCATCAAAGTGGATGGGCGAGGGGGGAGCATGTCGCTCCCCCCAACTTGACTCGCCTCAGGCGCGTTTCGGCGCGATGTTCTGGTTGGCCCGGAAGACGTTCTCCGGATCGTACTTCTGCTTCACATCGGCAAGCCGCTCGTAGCCGGCGCCGTAGTTGGCCTCCACGCGGCCCTGGTCGTCGTCCGACATGAAGTTGATGTAGCCGCCGGCGTCGGAGTGCGGCGCGGTGGCGTCCGAGTAGCCGCGCACCCACTTGATGGCCGACGGGTTCTGCGCCGGGTCCGGCCACATGCCGGCGATCACGGTCGCGAAGGTGGCGTCGCGGTGCCCGAAGGCGGTGTCGTTCGCTCCGACCTTATGGCAGGCGCCGTTGATCGGGTAGATGTGCACTGTCGAGTTGACCGCCGGCAGCCCGGGTGCGTGCTCGACGTGGGCCGCGATCGCGGCGTCGGTCAGCTCCCTGACGAAGTTGGCCTTCCAGTAATGCTGAAGGCCAGCGGGCACCAGCCCGTCGAAGGCGCTGTTGAGAGCCGGGTAGGGCATCGGGCCGACCATCTCGGCGACCACCGGCGCGAGGTCGTGGAAGGGCTTGAACGCCTTCTCGCCCTCGTCCAGCGGACCCGCCCAGCAGGCGACCATGGCGACGAAGGGCTCGCCGTGCCGGTCGGCGGGGATGAAGGGCAGGGGCGGCGCGATCTGGAAAGCGGGGAAGGCGCCCATCCTCTCATCGGCCGTGGCGATGTAATCGCGGAAGAAGCGGAGCACGTTGGCCGCCTCTTTGAGCTCATAGAACATCACGCCGCCATAGATGTCCTTGATCGGGTGCAGCTTGAACTCGAGCGAGGTGAGCACACCGAAGTTGCCACCTCCGCCGCGGATGGCCCAGAAGAGGTCCTCGTTCTCCCGCTCGCTGGCGGTCAGGAAGCGTCCGTCGGACGTGACCACGTCGGCGGAGACGAGGTTGTCACAGGAGAGCCCGCAGCCCCGCGCGAGGTAGCCGATGCCCCCGCCCAGGGTCAGGCCCGCGACACCGGTGGTCGAGATGATGCCGCCGGTGGTGGCGAGGCCGAAGGCGTTGGCGGCGGCGTTCAGGTCGCCCCAGACCGCACCGCCCTCCGCCCGGGCACGTTTCGCGGCGGGGTCGACACGTACGCCCCGCATCCGCATCAGGTCGACCACGACGGCGTCGTCCCAGGTGCCGAAGCCCGGGACGCTGTGTCCGCCTCCGCGGATCGCCACCGGCAGCCCGTTCTCGCGCGCGAAGCTCACCGCCGCCATGACGTCGCCCGCGTTGACCGCGCGCACCACGACGGCCGGCCGCTTGTCGATCATCGCGTTGTAGACATGCCGGGCTTCTTCGTAGCCGTCGTCGGCAGGTTCGATCACCTCGCCTCGCACTTGCTCGCGAAGCGGTCCGCTGCTGAGAGCAATCATTGCTCCACCCCCTCGATCCCGGGCCGGCAGGCACAGGTAGCACACTTGGCCGCCCGGATGGCGGGAGTCTAAACCCGACGGGTCGTCCGGTCTAGGCCTTCAGGCGTTGGCCAGACCGGTAAGCGAGGCAGATGCCTCGACCTGACGAGTGCCGGCAGAGCCCGGTATCAGGGGCGGTCGAAGGGCGTCTCTGCCGGCACTCGGCGGGACGCGGATTGGGCTAGAGGCCATCTCGCATCAGGCCGGCCAGGTCCAGGCGGCGGTTGCCGAGCGACAGGTGCCCATCCTCGTCCCGATCCCACTCCTCGGGCGGGCGGTCCCAGCAGAGCTCAAGCCCGTTCTGCTCGGGGTCGCGGAGGTAGATCGCCTCGTGGGTGCCGTGGTCGTTGAAGCCGTCGATCGGCCAGTCGGCGTGGCGCAGCCGCCGGAGCGCGTCGCCCAGGTCCGCCCGGGTCGGATAGCGGATCGCGACGTGGTAGAGGCCGGTGGTGCCGGGCGGAGGCGGCGTTCCGCCCTTCGACTCCCAGGTGTTGAAGCCAAGGGTGTGGTGGTAGCCCCCGGCGGCGATGAAGAGCGCGTCCGGCATCTGGAAGACGACGTCGAAGCCGAGAAGGTCGACGTAAAAGGCCCGGATCTTCGCCAGGTCGGCGGCCTTCAGGTGGACGTGCCCGATGTCCACGCCGGCAGCGATCGGGTTAGCCGCGCGCTCCCGGGGGACGATGCCGAGAGACTTGGTTTTTTCCATATCTGCACTTCCAACCGGCCCAGCTGCCGGTTTTATTTGCACGGCTCTGAGCCCGGGCCCGAGACCGGGGCCACATCATCGAGTCCGCTGTCGAGGGGCGTCGTGATCACCGCGTTCTTGGTGTCGCCGACCTTGCGGCTCCTGGAGTAGTCGACGAAGACCAGCTGGCCGTTGTTGTCCGCCACGTAGATGTAGCCGTGGCCGTTGACCGTGCCCTGGTCGAGGCTGGAGGCGCCCTGGACCTGGAGCTGCGAGACGATCTTGCGGGTCTTCGGGTCGATCTGAAGGATCCGGTTGGCGCCGAAGGTGACCAGGTCGCCGGTGTAGGAGTCGAATGCCATCCCGTGCATCCCGGGTTGGGACTCGAGGCTGCGCTTGGTGGTGAAGGTCGCCAGGTTGATCTGCCCGAAGGTTCCGACGCCGCCGGCGCCGCTGGAGGTGTAGAAGGCGTTGCCGGAGCCGTCGAAGGCGATCGTCGTCACGCCTGGGTCATCGCCCTTCACCGCGTGCGTGACGCCCTTCCCCCAGGGGCTCAGCTGCAGCTCCCCGACCACGCCCGGGATGGCGGTCACGTAGACCTTCTTGCCTCCGGGGTCCACCACCACGTGGAAGGCGGCGGCGCCGCCGGACTTGGCGTCGGTGGACTTGCCGTTCGAGACCTTCACCTTGTGGACGTTCTCGCCCTGGCTCCCGACCAGCAGGTCGCCGTCGGGCGCCCAGGCCACGCCGTCGACGCCCGACAGGGTGGCGATGGCCTGCGGCTTGCCCAGCGTCAGCTTGCCGCCCTGGTAGCTGTAGTGGACCTTCTTGAGGTTCGGCTCGCCCGAGTAGCGGGTGTAGAAGAGGTCGCCCGAACCCACCGGCGCGCAGCCGGCCGGGCTGTTCCCGCAGGCCGGCAGGGCGAGCAGTCCTCCGGTAACCAGAGCCGAGAGCGCGCCCCGGATCAAGCTCGGCATCGCCACGCCCTGTATTTACAGCAGAGATCGAGCTTTTGGAAATTCCGTCGCTGCTTCTTGGCCTCAGGGCCGGGGACAGCGGTTAACATGCCGCGTCGTGGTGCCTGAAGGCTTCGGCGGCGACGGATCTCGGCACCAGCCACGTTCAAGGAGTCACTGAGTCCATGAGTCAAAAGCTCGCGCTGCTCGCCGCCCTGGTCCTCGTCGGCCTGGCCTTCGGCCCGGGCGCCCAGCCCGTGGTCACGGCCCGCACCGCGGCACTCGTGAGGCCGGCGACCGCGACCGCGCTGCCCACCCCGTCACCTTCGCTGTCCACGCCCTCGCCCGCCGCCTCCAGCTCGGTCGCCCCGAGTGCGCCGAGCCGAACCGCGACGCCGAACGGAACTTCGCCGGCCCAGGCGCCGGCGCCGGCGGTCCAGCCGCGGTCGGTCGTCGCCAGCAACGGTTCCTGGACGACCTACCACAACAACGATCGGGTTGGACTACCGGTGCCCTCGATGGCCAGGTTTACGCAGAGCCCCTGGTCTGGGGCGGCCTGGTCTTCGCGGTGACCCTGAACAACACCGTCTATGCCTTCAACCAGATTGACGGTGCGGTGATCTGGCAGCGCAACCTCGGCGCTCCGACGACCTCGGGCTGGACCTGCGGCAACGTCTCGCCGCAGGGCATCCTCGGCACTCCCGTCATCGATCCGGTAGCGCAGGTGATCTACGTCGCGGCCTTCTTCAGCGACAACTCCTACCACGTGATGGGCCTCAACGCGAACGACGGCAACGCCACCTTGGTGCTGAACACCACGCTCGTGATGCCGGCCAGCTTCAACTGGATGATCCAGCAGGAGCGCGGCGCCCTGGCCCTGTCGCCGGACCGGAAGACGATCTACGTGCCCTTCGGCGGCCGCGCGGGAGATTGCGGAACCTACCACGGCTACGTGGTCGGCGTCCCCGCCAACGGCCTGGGAACGCCAAGCGTCTACACGGTCTCGGACACGGGAAGCGGAATCTGGTCGGCGGGCGGACCGGTTGTCGACGATGCGACAGGCAACGTGTTCGCCGCTACCGGCAACGGAAGTGCACGCTGGCTCTCCAGGACTGGTTCATGCCCAAGGACTGGCTGGCCAGCTGGTGTCAAAACGACGAGGATCTCGGTTCCGCCGGCCCGCTCCTGATCAGTCCGAACCTGCTCTTCCAGTCCGGAAAGAGGGGTGGGGGCTTCCTTCTTGACCCCAACAACCTGGGGCACGTGGATGGGCAGCTGTATCCGCCAGGAGGCGCGGGCTACACGCAGGCCGAGGTCTGTTTTGGGAACCAGAGCGACGCCACCTTCGGCTCCTTCGCCTACGCCGCGCCCTTCGTCTACCTCGAGTGCGATGGGCGAGGCGTGGTCGCCATCAACACGAACACGAGCGCTCCCTCTTTCAGCGCCTGCGATCCCGCCTGCGCAGCGCCGAACTGGCACAACGGGGGCACCCACACTTTCGGCCCGCCGATAGTCGCGGGCGGCGCGGTCTGGGAGATCGGGACGGACGGTTCGGGCCTATGGGCGTTCGACCAGGCCACCGGGGCCCAGCTTTTCCACTCCGCGAGCTTCACCGCCCACCGCTTCGTCACCCCTTCCGAGGCCGGCGGCCATGTCTACGTCGCGGCCGGAGACACGATCCTCTCCTTCAACATGCAGTTCGGCGTCCTGCCCTCGAGCCCGGAGCCGCAGCCGAGCCGCTCTCCGATCCTGCCGGCCACTCCCACGCCGGCGCCCGGTCGCTCGCCGGTGGACCCAGCCTCGCCGCCGCCCCCGCCGACCGACCGTTAGCCGCCGGTCGGGTGCTGCTCGTCCTTGGTCGGTTCCTCGGGCGGCGGGCCACCGCCGTCGTAGGGATCGTTGACCTGGACCACCTCCTCGCCCGGCGCCTGGCCGCTGGAGCGGTCGGGCGCCGGCTGAGGAGGCTTCGGCGGCCGTCGGGGCCGGCGGCCGCTCAGTAGATGAAGCCCACCAGCGGGACCGTGCCCGGGAAGATGATCCGGGTGCTGACCCGGTTCCAGCCGATGAAGTTCATCTCCGAGACCAGCCAGGAACCGTTCGGGTAGACCGCCTCGACGTAGGCGACGTGGCCGTAGCCGCTCTCGCGGGTGACCATGACGGCCCCCACCTGCGGCGTGTAGCCCTCGGCGTAGCCGTACGCGCGGGCGTTGGGCCACCAATCGATGGCGTTGCCCAGCCAGGGGATGTAGCGCTTGTTGGCGACGTACCAGGTGCAGTAGCCGTAGGCGAAACGGTTGGGCCAGGGGCCCTGGCCGGACCAGGCCGCCGGTATGGACGCCGGGCGCTGCATGGCGGCGAGGGCGGCGGCGCGGGCTGCCAGCTCGGCGTTGCGGGCCGCGACGGCCTCGTTGAGGATCTTTTGAGCCTCGTCCCTGCTGGCCGTGATCACCGCCAGGCTGATGGCGGCCTCGTCGCGGGCCTGCTGATCCTGCCGGTGCAGGTCCCGCATCTGGAGGACCAGGTTCTTCTGCTTCTGGTCCATCAGGCGGTCGCTGGAGACGTCCCCCAGGACCTGGCTCAGGCTGTTCGCCTGGAGGAACTGGACGAGCATGCTGGGCCGCTTGTACTGGAGCCGGGCCAGGGCCGCGATCTGGACGTTGAGGTCCGCCTCCAGCTTCTGGTCCTGCAGAAGCTTGTGGTTGGCGAGGTCGACCTTGCCGCCGGCCTGCTCGACCCGGTTGTTCAGGTCATCGAGGCGGGACTGGGCCGAGGCGACGCTGTCGGGGGCGGCTGCGGAGGCGCTGGTGACGGGCGTGGAGAGGAGAGCGGCGGCTGTCACAGCCACCACCACCAGCAACGCGATTCTCTTGACCAAGTGCTACTACGACCTCGTTCCTGTGGGGGTTTTCGGACGCCCCGAAAGCAGCCGCGGTGACGAATCGATTCGGTTTGGCGGAGATGAAACCCCCCGGTTCCTTTCCCTGTGCCGCGCGAAACCTTAACCCAGCCGAGGGCCCGGGATCAACCTATAAGGCGAATTGCTTCCGGCGTCGATGCGCCGTGCAGGTGGAGGAGGATGACGCCGCCCCGCGCCCTGGCGAGGGTCGCGATCGAGGCGGCCGGGGCACCCGCCCAATCCCGCGAGTCGACGTCCCAGAGCAGGGGGACGAGCCCGTACTCGGCGGCGATCCGGGCGATCCGGCCCCGCGGGCCGTCCCAGGCGCCGAAGGGCGGCCGGAAGTAGGGGCAGCCGGCCATCACACCGTGGCCGATCTCCCAACGGATGGCGGCGGCGCTCAAGCGCCGGAGGTCCGGGTGGCTGTAGGTGTGATTGCAGACCTGGTGGCCTGCCGCCAGCAGCGTGTCGACCAGCCACGGGAAATGGTCCCGGCACTGGCCGGTGATGAAGAACAGCCCGTGCCGGTGCACCGCCGCCAGGGAGTCGACGACCGCCTGGATCTGGTCGGCCGACCCGCAGTCGTCGAAGCTGAGGGTCAGCACCTCGCTGTGGCCCGGGAGGGCGTTCGGTACCGGGGCGGCTCTGCCGGCGGGGATGAAGACGGCGACCGAGTCGTTCTGGGGCAGGAGCCGGTAGAGGACCGGCATCGGCGCCGGGGCCGGGATCTGCATCGGGATGTTGTTCGGTAGCGGCCGGTCCAGGCGGCTGGCCAGGCGAGCGCTGTTGGGCGGCCACTGCCTGTCGAAGGTGCTCCCCCGGGCCAGGCCCGGCCAGGAGGCCTGAGCGGTGTCGGGGGTGAAACCGAAAGCCGTGCCGGCTGCGGCGGCCCGGGGGCCGGGCGCAGACAGTGAGAAAAGCGCGAGCGCGAGCGCGCCGGCCCACGCCAGCGAGTTGGAGATTCCCCCCCTCCGCATACGGCAAGCGAACTGTAACCGGCGGCGGTACCCTTGGCCATCGTGAAGTTTGAAGGCTGGTCGGAGGACTTCCAGCGCTTCTTCATCGGGCTCGAGCTTGACAACTCCAAGCGCTACTTCGACGCCAACAAGAAGCTCTACCTGGAGCGCGTGCGCGGCCCCCTGGAGGCGCTGCTGGCCGAGCTGGAGCCGGAGTTCGGCAAGGGGAAGATCGCCCGGGCCAACCGAGACATCCGCTTCTCGGCCAACAAGGCGCCCTACAAGACCAACGTCTACGCGATGACGCCGGGCGGCTACGTCGCCCTCGACGCCAAGGGCCTGACCGCGGCGGGCGGCCGCTACGAGATGGAAAAGTCCCAGCTGGACGCGTATCGAGCGGTGGTCGCCGCCGATCGGCCCGGCGCCGAGCTGGAGAGGATCGTCAGCGCGCTCGAGAGCGCCGGCTACGAGATCGGCGGGGAGGAGCTGAAGCGGATCCCGCCCGGCTTCCCTCCCGACCACCCGCGGGCGCGCCTGCTCCGGCACAAGCGGCTCTACTTCTGGAAGAACTTCGGCCTCCAGCCCTGGCTGGGCTCGGCGAGGGCCAGGGAGAAGGTCGCCGAGGTCTGGAGAGCCGCGAAGCCGCTAGAGGACTGGTTCGCCGCCCACGTGCCCGCGGGCTCGGGCTCGGAACGCCGCCGCTGAGCGCCGCCAGCTGACGACGGCGCCCGCAAGGGCGAGCAACAGGAAGACGAGCAGGCCCGCGAACAACGCCAGCGGCCCCGGCCTGCCGGCCGCCAGCTTGGGCGTCAGGATCCCCCAGTCGACCGTCGCCGCCCCATTGAGCCAGCCGATGAGGCAGATGGCGCAGACCGCGAAGACCGTGCTCCAGCGTCTCTCCGCCGCCGACATGGCGGAGAAGTCCAGCCGGCGCGGGCGAGGCTCGACCTCGATCGTGCGCAGCCGAGCCACCACGACCAGCCAGGCGACCAGCAGCAGGATGCCGAGGCCGAACGCGGCCCAGGGGGCGGGCCCGGGGTAGAGGTCGACCGAACCCGCCCAGGCGGCCAGCGGCAGGAACCAGACCAGGCAGGTGACGGCGGCGAACTGGGTCCGGCCCCAGCGCTGGACAAGCTGCCTTATCACGCCAGAGCCCGGCCGAAGGAGCGCACAGCGAGGGCTACGGCAACCAGAGCGAGCACTGCCGAGATCAGCACGCCCTTCTCGACGCTGACATCGGTCAGATGGTCGTTGAAGACGGCCCGGGCCGCGTCAACCGCGTAGGAGAGCGGGTTGAAGGCGGCGATGTTGCGCAGCCAGGGGGGCGCCAGCGTGAGCGGCAGCAGGACGCCCGAGAGCAGAAGCAGGGGCAGGGTGGAGGTGAAGATCAGGGGCGCGAAGGAGTCCTCGCTCTTCAGCCAGAGGGCGCAGGCGTAGGAGATCGAGGCCGTCAGCAGCCCGAGCAGGGCGATCAGGGCAAGCACCACCAGCGCACCGTCGAAGTGCAGCTTGAGGCCGAAGGGCAGCGAGAGGACGATCAGGATCGCCGCCTGGACGTCCAGCATCAGGATGTCGCGCAGCGCCCGGCCCAGCAGCAGAGCCAGGCGGCTGACCGGCGTCACCCGCATCCGCTCGACCACTCCTCCGCGCAGCTCCGCGATCAGGCCGAAGCCCACGCCGGCCGCCCCGAACATGCCGAGCTGGATCAGGAGGCCGGGCACGAACCAGTTGTAGGCGCCGCCAGCCGGCACGCCGGGGTTGGCCGAAAGGGACTTCAGGAGCGGCGCGAAAAGGACCAGGTAGAGGACCGGCTGGACGACGCCCAGCACGACCCAGACCGGGTTCCGGATGAGGATCCCGAAGTAGCGCAGGAAGACGAGCCAGATGTCGCGCAGGGTCTTCACGCGGCCACCTCTCGGAGCGAGCGCCCGGTCTGGCGCAAGAAGACGTCGTCCAGGCTGGGCCGGGTCAGGCTGATCGTCTTGAGCTCGAGGCCTGCGCCGTCGAGCAGCCGGAGGATGGCGGGCATCGCCGACTCGCCTCGCTCAACGTAGAGGCGGATGGTGCCATCCGCGTCGCCGGCACCCGCCTCGCGCACGAATGGCTGGCGTTGAAAGAGCTCCAGCGCATCCCGGCCATCGCCTCCGACGCCGACGACCACGACGTCACCAGCCACCTGCCGCTTCAGCTCGTCCGGCGAGCCCTCGGCCACGATCTTCCCGTGGTCGATGATCGCCAGCCGGTCGCAGAGGGCGTCCGCCTCCTCCAGGTAGTGGGTGGTCAGGAAGACGGTGGTGCCCCCCTTGCGGAGCCTGCGCACCTCTTCCCAGAGCCGGGCGCGGCTCTGGGGGTCGAGGCCGGTCGTCGGCTCGTCGAGGAAGAGCAGGCTCGGGCCGTGCATGAGGCCGATCCCGATCTCCAGGCGGCGGCGCTGACCGCCCGAGTAGGTGCTGGTGGGGCGGTCGGCGCAGTCCTCCAGCTCGAGCACCCTGAGCAGCTCGGCCGCGCGGTCCTGGGCCGCCCTTTTGGGCATCGCGTAGAGCCGGCCCTGGAAGACCAGCTCGGTGCGGCCGGTGACCTGGGGGTCGGAGCCTCCGCGCTGGCCGACGTAACCGATCCGCTCCCGGACCTGCTGCGGCTGGCGGAGCAGGTCGCAGCCGGCCACCGTCGCCTCGCCGCCACTGGGCGGCAGCAGGGTGGAAAGCATCCGCAGCGTGGTCGTCTTTCCCGCGCCGTTGGGCCCCAGGAAGCCGAAGACCTCCCCGCCCCAGACTTTGAGATCGACGCCGGCCACCGCTTCCACGGTCTCCTTCCTTGTCTTGAAGACCCTTCGCAGCCCCCGGGTCTCGATCACCGCCTTGGCCTCGTTCATGCCTCTCCCTCCCCTTGGGGCCTGTACCCCCTGGCGGCTTCGAAATGGGCCCGGAGCGAGTCTTCGGGACGGCCAGGAAGTACTCGACCTCGATCACCACCGGCCGGGGCAGGCGGAGGTCGGCCTGGAGTGCGCGCTGCCAGACCTCGACCCCGGCGACCTGGCCTTCGAGGGCGATCGCCCGCACCTTCAGGGCGTCCAGCGCGGCCGCCATCGGCAGGCTGGCCAGGAAGCTGAGCGCGACCAGGAAGATCGGGTGCTCGTCGGCGGCCGGCTCGTAGAGCAGCTCGGCCAGCCAGCCCAGGTACTCCTCGCGGCCTTCCTCGGTGATCTGGTACACGGTCCGCTCCGGCCGCTTGCCCTCGCGGCTGTGCTCGACCGGCTCGATCAGCCGGTCGGCGACCAGGCGGTCGACGGCGTGGTAGAGGCTGCGCGTCCTGCCCATCGCCCAGGACTTGTGCCGCTCCTGGATGACGCGCTGGATCTCGTACGGGTGCCGGGGCTGCTCACCGACGATGGCGAGGACCGTCAGGGCCATGCTGTCCTTGGAGTCGCGCGATCGGTTGCTCATCGCAGTATTGCGTCGCGCAGTATAGCGCGCCGCGCTAGTCGGGCCGCGCGACGAGCTCGACCAGCTCCTGCGGCACCCGGAAGGGCCGCCCGTCGGAGACCCGGACCCACGCCCATTCGACCAGCAGCTCGGCCAGCAGCTCGCCGTCGGCGACGCGCCGGATCCAGGTCCGGCGGATGCCGCGGGCGCCGCGGATCGATTCCACGCGGACGGTCACCTCGACCTCGTCGCCGAGCACGGCCGGGCGCCGCCAGCTGATGTCGGCGTGGTGCACCACCCAGGCCCCGCCGTGCGCGCGCGACCACTGGCGCCCGTAGCCGGCTGCCTCGGCATGCCGACCGGCGATCTCCTCCGACCAGTTCAGGTAGACCGCGTTGTTGACGTGGCCGTTGGCGTCGAGCTCGTACTGGCGGACCCTCCACCGGTCGCTGAACTCGATGGGATTCGCCGGCACTACGGCCTTCGCTCGTGGGCTCGCCAGTTCTGCTCCAGGTTGGCGATCAGGGCCGGCGCATACAGGCAGCGGGACTGGTCGCGCGCGTAAACGGCCATGTAGCGGCGGAACTGGTCGACCGGCTCCTGGCCGATTCTCATCGCCCGCCGGTTGGCGACCGCGCTGACCAGGCCGGCGCTGGTGAGCTGCGCGGCGTCCTCGGCGATCGCCGTGTCCATGGCGTCGCGCGCCACCACCCGGTCACAGAGCTGGGCGGCCTCGGGTTCGCCGGTCTTGAACGCCCTCTCGAAGAGGATCGCCTGGCGGGCGACGCGGTCGCCGACGTAGCGCCAGAGCCGCTGGTTGGCGTTGCCGGGGATGATCCCCTCCTTCCGCGCAGGGAGGTTGAAGTAGGCCCCCTCCTCAGCGATCACGCGGTCCATAACCAGCAGCAGCTGACAGCCCCCGCCGATGGCAAAGGATTCGACCGCTGCCAGCCAGGGCTTCTCCTCGAAGTCCTCGAGGCCGCCCTCCCAGTCGTCGCCCAGCCAGTGGCCGCGGTGGATCTTGGCGACCAGGCCCAGCTCGCGGGCGATCATGAAGTTCACAAAGGAGATCTGGCCGTGGTAGAGGTGGGTCAGGTTGAGGCCGGCGTTGAAGACCCGCCGCCCGGCGTGGCGGGGATGGTCGACCACGGACCCGCGCAGAACGCCGACCTCGCAGGCCGGGTCGAGCAGTACCAGGTCGACGCCAAGCTCCAGCGCGGCGGTCGCTCCATCGTCCTCGGCGTTCAGGAAGCGAGGGTTGCGCAGGTTGACATGGCCGGCGTTGCCGATCCGCTCGACGGTGGCCAGGCCCAGGTCGGCGCGCCCGCTCGACCTGAAAGCCTCGAGCCGGTCGAGCGCCTCGCGGCGGGGCCGGAGCATGGCGTGGACCAGGTGGGTGCCGGCTCGTGGCGAGGCGAGCAGTTGGGAGAGAAAGGCGCCCTGCTCCAGCTCCAGGCCGGCCTTGTCGGCCTGCTTCTTGGCGCGTTCCCCTGCGATCTGCTCGCGCGTCGGCAGCAGGCCCGGGTAAGCCTCGGCCGCCTCGAAGACGAGCTCCTCGACCCGGACCTCGCGGCGGTAGTCGTCGGTCAGCTCCTGGTAGACCGTCTCCGCGCGCATCGCCTCTGGCGCGGATCGGCGGCTCAGGCCGAGCCTCCAGCCCGCTTGCCGCGGGTCGCCTGTAGCGGAGCCTCGGCCGCCTGGCGCTCGCGCACCTGGCGGAGGCTGGCCTCGAGCGCGGCCATCAGCTCCTCGACGCCGCCGGTCGCCGGCCGCTCGTCTGGTTCAGGCGCCTCCCGAGCCTCGTCCTTGCGGCTTTCGATCAGATCCAAAAGCCGCTTGCGGTAGCCATCCTCGTAGCGGGCGGGGTCGAAGCTGCCGGTCATTGTGTCCACAAGCAGCTCCGCCATCTTCAGCTCGCGCTCTGACGGCGCCTCGGTTGGGCGGGCGCCGGCTTCCTCGACGGGCAGCACCTCGTCGCCGAAGTACATGGTCGCCAGCAGGAGGATTCCCTGGTGCGGCCTCAGC
>VBHN01000115.1 GCA_005881155.1 Chloroflexota bacterium
GCTCAGCTTGAGGCTGCTGGAGCCGGCGTTGACGACCAGGACGCGGGCGGCTTTCAGGGGTGGGGCCAGGTCCAGTCGCGGACCTCGGGCAGGTCCTCGCCGTGGTCGCGGGTGTACTGCCGCGCCCGGGCCCGCTCGTCGGCCATCAGCTGGCGGATCGAGACCGCCCGGGTGCCCAGCCCGGGCACCCGGTCGATGACGTCCATCACCAGGTGGAAGCGGTCAAGGTCGTTCAGCATCACCATGTCGAACGGCGTCGTGGTGGTCCCCTCCTCCTTGTAGCCGCGGACGTGGACGTTGGCGTGGTTGGTCCGCCGGTAGGCGAGACGATGGATCAGCCAGGGATAGCCGTGGTAGGCGAAGACCACGGGGCGGTCGGTCGTGAAGAGGGCGTCGAACTCCGCCTTGGGGAGGCCGTGCGGGTGCTCCTCGGCCGGCAGCAGGCGCATCAGGTCGACCACGTTGACGACCCGGACCTGGACCTCCGGCAGGTGCTGCCGGAGCAGGCCCACCGCGGCCAGCGTCTCCAGCGTCGGCACGTCCCCGGCGCAGGCCATGACCACGTCCGGCAGCCCCCCCTCGCCGCTGCAGGCCCACTCCCAGGTGCCGATGCCGCGAGCGCAGTGGGCGATCGCGTCAGCCATGGCCAGGTAGGTCAGCGCGGGCTGCTTCCCGGCCACCACCACGTTGATGTACTGCCGGCTGCGAAGGCAGTGGTCCATGACCGAGAGCAGGCAGTTGGCGTCGGGCGGGAAGTAGACGCGCGAGATCTCCGGCTTCTTATTCGCGACCAGGTCGACGAAGCCCGGGTCCTGGTGCGAGAAACCGTTGTGGTCCTGACGCCAGACGTGGGAGGTGAGGAGGTAGTTGAGCGACGCGATAGGGCGTCGCCAGGGCAGGTCGTTGGTGACCTTCAGCCATTTGGCGTGCTGGTTGACCATCGAGTCGACGATGTGGATGAAGGCTTCGTAGCAATTGAAGACGCCGTGGCGGCCGCTGAGCAGGTAGCCCTCCAGCCAGCCCTGGCAGAGGTGCTCGCTGAGCACCTCCATGCCGGTTGGAGGCGGTCTCGTCCGGGCCCAGCACCCGGAACCGGTCCGGGTTGCGCTTGACGACGTCGCGCAGGAAGCCGCCCAGCACCTTCGTCGCCTCGGCCTCGGAGGCGGCCGGCCGGGGCACCTCGACCGCGTAGTCGCGGAAGTCCGGGAGGTCCAGGTCGTGCAAAAGCACCCCGCCGTTGGCGTGCGGGTTGGCGCTCATCCGGCGCTCGCCCTCCGGCGCCAGCGCGGCCAGCTCCGGCCGCAGCGCCCCATCGCGGTCGAAGAGGCGCTCCGGCTGGTAGCTGCGAAGCCACCTCTCCAGGGCCTCCAGGTGGCCGGGACCGGTGACGTCGGGGATGGGCACCTGGTGGGAGCGGAAGGTGCCCTCGACCGGCTTGCCGTCCAGCTCCTTGGGACCCGTCCACCCCTTCGGCGTCCGAAGCACCAGCAGCGGCCAATGGGACGCCGTGAGCGCCTTGCCGGACCGTGCCGCGGCCTGGATCGCATCGATCTCGTCGAGGCATAGATCGAGTACCGACGCGAACCTCTGGTGGACGGCCGCCGGGTCGTCGCCCTCGACCAGGTGGACGCGGTACCCATAGCCCTCGAGAAGTTCCTGCAGCTCGTGGGGCGGCAGGCGGGCCAGCACGGTCGGGTTGGCGATCTTCCAGCCGTTCAGGTGCAGGATCGGCAGGACCGCGCCGTCGCGAGCGGGGTTCAGGAACTTGTTGGAGTGCCAGGAGGCGGCCAGGGGCCCGGTCTCGGCCTCGCCGTCGCCGACCACGCAGGCCACCAGCAGGTCCGGGTTGTCGAAGGCGGCCCCGAAAGCGTGGACGAGCGAGTAGCCGAGCTCGCCGCCCTCGTGGATCGAGCCGGGCGTCTCCGGCGCGACATGGCTGGGGATGCCGCCCGGGAAGGAGAACTGGCGAAAGAGCCGCCGCATCCCCTCGCGGTCCTGGCCGACTTCGGGGTAGATCTCCGAGTAGGTCTTCTCCAGCCACGCGTTGGCGACGATGCCGGGACCGCCGTGGCCGGGCCCGATGACGTACATGCAGTTGAGGTCGCGGGCGCGGATGACACGGTTGAGGTGCGCGTAGACGAGGTTCAGGCCCGGCGTCGTGCCCCAGTGGCCGAGCAGCCGGGGCTTCACGTGCTCGACGCGCAGCGGCTCTTCGAGGAGCGGGTTGTCGAGCAGGTAGATCTGGCCGACGGAGAGGTAGTTGGCGGCGCGCCAGTAGCGATCGAGGAGCTCGAGCTCAGCGGCCGGCAGGGGATCGCGCCGGGCGGGGGCCTGGGTGCGCGTCATCTCGCTTCAGGCTAGAAGTTTTCGATCTCCACCGGCTCCACGGGGTCTGCCAGCTCGAAGTCGAAGACCTGGGAGTAGAAGTACATCTCTCCCTCCAGGGAGCGCTTGATGTTCTTGGCCTGCCGGAACCCGTGCTGCTCGCCCTCGAAGGCGAGGTAGGCGACGGGCAGGCCCTTGCGGCGGACGGCGTCCACGATCAGCTCCGACTGGCTGGGCGGGACGACCTTGTCCTCCAGGCCCTGGAAGACGATCAGGGGGCAGTTGAGGTTGTCGACGTGCGTCAGGGGGGAGCGCTCGACGTAGAGGTCCTTCGCCTCCGGCCAGGGGCCGATCAGCGAGTCGAGGTAGCGCGACTCGAACTTGTGGGTGTCCTCGACGAAGGGGACCAGGTCGCTGAGCCCGAAATGGTTGGCGCCGGCCCGGAAGTAGTCGCGCGTGGTCAGCGCGGCCAGGGTCGTGTAGCCCCCGGCGCTGCCACCCGCGATGGCGACGCGGCGGGGGTCGGCCAGGCCCTGCGCGACGAGGTGGCGGGCGACGTTGACGCAGTCGTCGACATCGACCACGCCCCAGGCGCCGTTGAGGCGGCGCCGGTACTCGGTCCCGTACCCGGTCGAGCCGCCGTAGTTCACGTCGACGACCCCCCAGCCGCGGCTGGTCCAGAACTGGGTCAGGAGGTTGAGCACCGTGGAGTAAGCGCTTGTCGGTCCGCCGTGGCTGTGCACCAAGAGCGGCGGGCTTTCCCCGGACGGGCCCTCGAAGTCGGCGTTGAGCGGCGGGTAGTAGAAGGCCCAGGCCGTTCGGGGTGCCCCACCGGGCTCGCCCGGTCGGGCCGCTCCTTTCTCGGTCGGGAACTCGATCGTCCGCGGCTCGGAGAAGTAGGCGGGATCGACGGCGGCCTCGAAGCTGCGCCGGATCACCTCCGGCGAGCCGCCGTCGAGCGGCTGCCGGATGATGCTGGACGGCTCGCTCGGCGACCCGCCGAGGAACCAGGCCTCGCCCTCACGGGCAACCACGTAGTCGAAGCTGGTCAGCCCGTTCTCGATGCTGGTGAGCCGGCCGTGCTCGATGACGCCGAAGCCGCCGGTGCCGGAGTCGATCCAGGAGCAGGCGATCCGGCCCTGGCCGGCGAAGGCGTAAGCGCTGTTGCGGAAGACCCACTGCGGCTTGCCGAACTCGGCGTTGACCGGCTCCAGGTTGCGGGGGCCGAGCTCCTCCAGCCGGTAGAGGTTCCACCAGCCGCTCTCGTCGGAGACGAAGTGGAGCACGCCTTCGGGCGACCACTCCGGCTGGAAGATGGAGACCTCGCCACCGCCGGCCACCTGCTTCGCTGAGCTCACCGTCCCCTCCGGGTCCAGCTCTCCGACCCAGAGCTCGGTCCCGTCCCAGGGCAGGTGCGGGTGGTTCCAGGTCAACCAGCAGAGCCGTCCACCGTCTGGTGAAAGCCGCGGGTCGGAGTAGAAGTCGCCGCCGGCGACGATGACCTGCTCCCCCTCTCCGTCGAGCCCCAGCTTGACCAACGTGTTGACAGCCTCCCGACCGGTGTCGGTGTGGTCCTCGCGGACAGCGAAGAGCAGCCCGCGCGAGCGGTCCACGACAGCGTCGGCATAGCGCCGGTCGACGGCCTCGGTGATGGGGTGCGGCGGCTCTCCTGGCTCCTGCCGGTAAAGGCGCTGGTCGGCGAAGTTGCTGAACCAGACCGTGCCGTCGCTGACCGTGTAGGCGCCGCCACCGTACTCATGGACGCGCGTGCGAACGTTGAAGCCGGCCGGGGTGAGGTCGCGGAGGGAGCCGTCCGGGGTCCTCTTGACGAGCACGTTGCGGCCGTTGTCAGCCGGCCGGAGCTCCGTCCAGTAGGTGTCGCCGCCGTCCAGGAAAAGGGCGCCGGGCCCGATCGTCCCCTGGACGATCAGGTCGGCGGTGAGCGGTGACTTCCAGGATCCGTAAGGCGCTACCGCCAGCTCAGTTGAGCCTCTCGACGATCATCGCCATCCCCTGCCCGCCGCCCACGCACATGGTTTCCAGTCCGACGGCCTGGTCGCGCTCGGCGAGACCGTTCAGAAGCGTGCAGAGGATGCGCGCGCCGGTCATCCCGAATGGGTGGCCGA
>VBHN01000039.1 GCA_005881155.1 Chloroflexota bacterium
GTGCCCTCGATGACAGGCGTGAACGGGGTCGGGTTCCAGATCAACAACAACGGAGCTTGGGGCGGCCGCCTGTACCTGGACGCGGTCACGACCGGTTGACGCCGGCTCGGGTTCTGGGACCACCGTCCTAGGCAGCCTGGGACATTCGGGTGCGGTCAGTGGTGATGGAGACCATTGACTCAGGACTCCCATGCTGTATTTTCGCAACTGGGACTGGGGAAGAAACGGGAGCGCGACCGGCCAGGTGGGCCTAGGTAGGTCAGGGGCACCAGGCTCGGGGACGGGGCTAACCCGCAGGCGGGGTCCCCTTGAAGGTCCTGAGGCGTTCTTCGGCTGTCGGTAATAAGGGGGGAGATTTTAAGGTGTCAATCACCGCAACTGCTCGTGTTCGGCTCCTGGTCGTAGACGACCAGACTCTTTTCAGGACCGGCTTGGCGCGGCTGCTGAGCGAAGACTCACGGGTAGAGATCGTGGCACTGGCGTCCAACGGGGCCGAGGCCATCAAGCTCGTCGCGGCGCACAAGCCCGACGTCGTTCTGATGGACATGAAGATGCCCGAGATGGACGGCGTCGAGGCGACCCGGCAGATCATTGCAAATCATCCCGGTACCAAGGTCCTCATCCTGACTACGTTCGAGACGGACAGCTACGTCATCCAGGCGCTCAAGTCCGGGGCGTCCGGGTACGTGCTGAAAGACTCGAGCCACGAATCGATCATCTCGAGCCTGCTGGCTGTGATGGCCGGCGAACAAGTGATGGCGAGCGCGGTGGCGACCCGGGTCCTCGAGCTCATCACGGGCAAGAGCACACCGAAGGAGTTCTACGACGGATTGACCGGACGCGAGGTCGAGATTCTCAAGCTGCTGGCAAGCGGCATGGCTAACAAGCAGATCGCCTACCACCTGAAGATCAGCGAGAAGACCGTCCGCAACCATGTGAGCAACATCTACGAAAAGCTGGGCATCTTCGACCGGGCTCAGGCTGTCCTCTACGCAGTGCGCAAGGGCCTGATCGAGGTGTGAACCACGGGGGCTGGAGGTATGGCAATGTCCTCCAGCCCCCGGGACGCCTATCCCATTACTCTGGACGGGGTCTAGCCATACGCTCGACCGGTGCTCTTGGTACCAGGGACGGGCGGCGCCGGCGAGCGGTCCGTCGCCTCACCGCCGACGATCGTGGTCATCGACAGGCAATCCCTGTTCTTGCACGTGCTGGCGGGCCTCCTGGAGTCCGCGCCGCTCAACGCGAGGGTGCTCCGATTCACTGAGTCGAAGCTCGCGGTCGAGGAGGCGACCTACTCCGACGTCGACCTGGTCCTCAAGGTCATGCTGATGGCCGAATCAGAGGAAAGGCAATCGCTGCTCGCGGCAGCCCAGTCGGGAGCCATGGGCTTCTTGACGAAGGACGTGACCATGGAGGAGCTGCTGGACGCCGTGCGGGCAGTGCTGGATGGACATATGGTCATGTCCAGCGCGCTCGCCTTGGAGTCACTGGCGCAATTCGCGAAGCGTGACGGAGACCAGCTCGACCTGGTCCGGCAGCTCTCGCCGAGCGAGCTCGAGATCCTGACCATGATCGGCAATGCCCACTCGGTGGAGGACATCGCCTGCGCACGTGGTTCGAGCAAGAAGACGATCCGCAATCACCTGGCCAGCATCTATCGCAAGCTGCATGTGACCAACCGGATCGAGGCCGTGCTTTGGGCTGCGCGCAAGGGTCTGGTCGAACCAGCCGCGATCGCGCCCTGACCAGGGCGATCCGGGGCGACTAGGACAAATAGCCCAAACTGCCACACCGGATTCGCCCATTAAACAGAAGAGGACCCCGGGCCAAGATTTCAAGCATGGCCGCAGACCCCGTTCCCTCCCCTGTCGAGCGCGTCGACCTGAGCGCCATCGGCAGCCAGAGCGAAGCGCTGGAACTGGTCCCGGAGGAGTACGCGATCCAGCACGTAGTCCTGCCGCTGACAGTACGCGATGACCTGATCACCGTCGCCTGTGCGGACCCCGGCGACATGGTCACGGTGAGGGATATCCAGGTTCTGACCCGTCGGCCTGTCGAGGCTCTGGCGGCGGACCCGGCTTCCATCAATGAGGCGATCCGCCAGCGCTACAAGGTGCTCGCCAACGTGGACCGGCACGTGCAAGCCTTCAGCGAGCGAGCGCCGAACCCGATCGAAGGCCAGCTTTCCGCGCTCGAGACCATCAGCGCGGCGTCGCCCGTCGTCCAGATCGTCAACCTGGTCCTGAAGCAGGGACTGAGGGACCGAGCCTCGGACATCCACATCGAGCCCCAAGAGGATCGCCTCCGGATTCGGTTCCGCATCGACGGGCTCCTGGTGGACGCATTGACCCTTCCCAAGACCATGGCTCCCTCCCTGGCCTCCCGCATAAAGGTCATGGCGAACATGGACATCGTCGACCGGCACCGCGCACAGGACGGCCAGCTGCGAGTCGAGCAGGACGGCCGCAATGTCGACGTCCGGGTGGCGACGACCGAGACCATCTGGGGCGAAAAGGTCGTGCTGCGGCTGCTCGATCAAGGCCGAACCGTACTCAGCCTCGATGAGCTGGGGCTGGCCGACCACGGCTATCGCAGTCTGGCCAAGCTCCTCCGTTCCCCCTACGGCATGATCATCGTCAGCGGACCCACGGGTAGTGGGAAGACGACCAGCCTCTACGCCGCGATCAAGGAGCTCGACCCGGTCGCGCAGAACATCATGACGATCGAGGATCCGGTCGAATACACGTTTCCCAACATCAACCAAATCCAGATCCGCCGCATGGCCAACCTCACTTTCGCCAACGGCCTGAAGGCAATCCTTCGCCAGGATCCAGACGTGATCCTGGTCGGCGAGATAAGGGACCTGGAGACCGCCGAGATCGCGGTCCAATCCGCGCTCACGGGCCACCTCGTCCTTTCCTCACTCCACGCGACGGACGCCGCCGGCGTCATCCAGCGCTTCATCGAGATGGGAGTGGAGGGCTTCCTGCTCTCGTCATCTCTGATCGGCGTGGTTGCGCAGCGCCTCGTGCGCCGCAACTGCACCTACTGCCAGGAGCCCTACCAACCGTCGATCGAGGAGCGGCAGTTGTGGGCGGTCCACCGCAATGAGTTGAAGCCGGTGTTCTTCCGTGGACGCGGCTGCAACCACTGCGCTGGAACCGGCTATCGGGGAAGGGTGGGAGTGTTCGAGGTGCTCCAACTTTCGGATGGGATCAAGCGTCTGATCAGCCAGAAGGCATCTGGATCGGACATCCGCGCCCTGGCCCAGGAAGAGGGGATGGTCGATATGCGGACCGATGGGATCGCCAAGGTCGAGCATGACATGACCACGCTGTCCGAAGTCATTCGCTGCGTGTGGATGAACTGACGGGAATGGCGCAGTATCGCTACGTCGCCTACGACCGATCCGGGCAGAGGCTCGCGCAGGTCATCGCGGCAGGGTCGGTCGAGCAGGTGAAAGCCGCGCTCTGGGAGCAGGGCCTGTACCCGGTCCAGATCACCAAGCCGATCATCCCCCTGCTGACCCTGGAGGCCATGTTCCCCTCGGTCGTCCGGGTCAAGCGCACCGAGGTCATCATCTTCACCCGCCAGCTCGCCACCTTCGTCCGCGTCGGCATGCCGATGCTGGAAGGGCTCGCGGTCCTGCGCGACCAGGCCAGCTCCAAGCTGATGAAGAGGGCTCTTGGCGACATGATCGCCGACCTCTCGACGGGCGCATCCCTGTCGGCCGGCATGGCCAGGTTTCCGCGCATCTTCTCGCGCCTTTACGTCGACATGGTGCGGTCGGCCGAGGTCAGCGGCAACCTCGACGACGTGCTGCGCCAGCTTGCGAGCTACATGAGCCGCGACGAGAGCGCGCTGCGCAAAGTTCGCAACGCGATGATCTACCCCGCCATCGTGCTTTCCCTGGCGCTGGGCGTTATCAGCGTGCTGGTCGGCTTCGTCCTGCCCGCCTTCGCGAGGCTGTTCTCCGACTTCCGAGCGACGATGCCGCTGCCTACGCGAATCCTCCTGGCGGTCGGTCTCTTCTGCCGGGACCACATGTTCGCCATCTTCGCGATCGGTGCGGTGGTCATCGTCGGGACCATCCTTTTCGCTCAGACCAACCGTGGGCGCGACACCTTCGACTCACTGCTCCTGCGCGCTCCCGTTCTCGGCGTAATCATCCGTTTCTCCGTCGTAGAACGCTACCTCCGGACTCTGGGCACCCTCGCCAAGGCCGGCGTCCCGATCGCGCAGATGCTGGACACTGCAAACCGCTCGATCGGGAACACCGTCTTCAGCAAGAGGCTGGCCTCGGTACGCGACGACATGCTCAGCGGTGAGGGGTTTGCCGTGCCGCTGGAGCGCACTCGCCTGTTTCCACGCCTGGTCATACAGATGATCAAGGTGGGCGAGGAGTCCGGAAGCCTCGACGCCAACCTGGAAGAGGCGGCCGACCACTACGCCGAAGAGGTCGACTACCGACTGAAGCAGATGATCGCGATGATGGAGCCGGCGCTGGTCATCGTGGTCGGGGCGATGGTCGGCTTCATCGCGGTCTCGGTGATCGCACCCATGTACTCGCTGGTCCATGCGGTCCACTGACCGACGCGCGGCGCAGCGCGGAATCGCCCTGGTCGAGGCCGTGGTCGCCCTGGCTCTGCTCGCGATCGGGGTCACAGTCGGCCTGACGGGCATCGAGACCGCGAGCGCGGGAGCAAAAGAGATGGTCAACCGCGGTCGTGCGCAGTGCATGGTCAGGAGTGAGTCGCAGTACGTCGCGCTGGCGCCATACGTCCAGCCCGGGGCCGGAAGGTATGCCGCGCCGGCCCAGGATCGGCACGGATACCTCACGGCTGTCCCGTCGGCAGCGGTCGACGCATCCGGCACTCCTCTGCCCGGCGTCGAATCGGTGACCATCAATTACTTCGACAGCGCGACCAATTCCCCGGTGGTCCAGCCAGTGCTGATGGTGAAGTCTCAGGCGCTTTCGGGTGGATCCGCGGGCGTGGGACAGGTGGGGGCCGGCTGCTGATGCGCTTCCGTCTTCAGAGCGGCGCGGTGATGGTGGAGCTGCTGATCGCGATGGCTGTCACGTCACTGGTCCTGCTCGGACTTT
>VBHN01000040.1:0-1443 GCA_005881155.1 Chloroflexota bacterium
TCGTCGACGGGTAGAAGGCGAGGAAGTCATAGAGGGGATGGGCGGAGTCCGCCCCGCCGACGTTCACGGTGAGCGTCGACGGGCCCGAGGACGACGGGGCGCTCGTCGGCGCGTTGACCGGGGTCCCGGTCGTCTCCCCGCACCCGGTGATCAGAGCCGCCACGCCCAGCGCGGCGACCCCTGCGCACGCCCTCGGTCCGACCATCTCACGCCCTCCACACATGTACGGGCCCCGATGCCCCCGGGCATGATGCCCCGTCGAGAGTGGCAGCGGGGGACGCGGCGATGAACGCGTAGGAAATCCGGGGGGTCGCGCGTCGAAACAGAGACGCGGACGGCGTCCCTCCCCCGGGGGTGGGGGAGGCGGAGGTGGCGGGGCCCGACCGGGCCCCCGGAGGAGCCGCGATGAGCAGCCCGGAGCCGACCCCGCTCGGCACGGCGCACCCGGCCCTGCGCGCCCTGCGCGCGGCGCGCCGTGACCTCGACGTCGTGGTGGACATCCTCGATCAGCTGGAGCCGGACACCGCGCAGCACCGAGTCGCGGTGCGCGCCTGGACGGACGTCCGGCGGCTGGTCCGGGCCCTCGCCACCGGCACCGAGGACTCGCTCGAGGACGGCGAGGTCTCGGTCGCCTCGATCCGCACCTCCCAGGACCGCAAGCTGCAGCGCGCCCGCGGCGCCTGAACCGCGCAACCGCACCGCGGGTGCGGACGCGCTACATTCGAAGGCGCCATGGACGGTGAGCAGGAATCCGGCCCGGCGCGCCCGACCGAGCGGCGGCGCTTCGTCAGCTCCATCCCCCTGAGCGAGCCCTCGCGCCGCTCCCAGGTGCTGATGTGGATCTTCATCGGCCTCTGCCTGGGCGCCGTGGCCCTGGTCGGGCTCCTCTACTACACCTCGGGCTTCGGGCTCTGGTTCTCGCGCTGAGGGGCGCGGCCGCGCCGGCGGACCCGCGCTGAGCACCCTGCGCTACCTCGGCGACCACTGGGACACGCTGCGCCCGCAGCTCCTCACCCACCTCCAGATCGTCGCGGTGGCGATGGCGGCGGCCGCCGTGGTGGGGCTGGCGATCGGGGTGCGGGCGGCGCGGCGGCCGCAGCTCGCCGCGGTCGCGCTCGGGGTCACCGGGGTGATCCTCACCATTCCGAGCTTCGCCCTCTTCGGGCTGCTCACCATCCTGCTGGGCATCGGCAATCCGGCGGTCGAGCTCGGCCTCGCCCTCTACGCCCTGCTCCCCGTCATCCGCAACACCCGGGCCGGCCTGGGGTCGGTCGACCCCGCGGTCGTCGACGCCGCCCGGGCGATGGGGATGGGTCCGGCCCAGGTGCTCTGGCGGGTGGAGCTTCCGCTGGCGCTCCCGGTCATCGTCGCCGGGCTGCGCCAGGCCACCGTGATGGTCGTCGCGATCGCCACCGTCGGCGCGACCGTCGGCGCCAACGACCT
>VBHN01000040.1:1450-3130 GCA_005881155.1 Chloroflexota bacterium
ACGACCTGTCGGTCGAGATCGCCGCCGGCGAGCTCGCCGTGCTCGTCGGCCCCTCGGGGTGCGCCGGGTGATCAGCCTCGAGCACGTCACCCGGCGCTACGGGGACCGGGTCGCCGTCGACGACCTGTCGGTCGAGATCGCCGCCGGCGAGCTCGCCGTGCTCGTCGGCCCCTCGGGGTGCGGGAAGACCACCACCCTGCGGATGATCAACCGGCTCGTCGAGCCGACCTCGGGGACCATCCGGGTCGGCGGACGCGACACCCGTGAGCTGCCGGTCACCGAGCTCCGCCGCTCGATCGGCTACGTCATCCAGCAGGGCGGTCTCCTCCCCCACCTCACCGTCGCCGAGAACGTCGCCACCGTCCCCCGGCTGCTCCGCTGGGACCGCGCCCGGACCCGCGCCCGGGTGGAGGAGCTGCTCGAGCTGGTGGGGCTCCCCCCCGCCGAGTACGCCTCACGGCTGCCCCGGGCCCTCTCCGGGGGCGAGCGCCAGCGCGTCGGGGTCGCCCGCGCGCTCGGCGCCGATCCCCCGGTGCTGCTCATGGACGAGCCCTTCAGCGCCCTGGACCCGATCACCCGGCTGCGGCTCCAGGGAGAGCTGCTGCGGGTGCAGTCGCTGGTGCGCAAGACCATCGTCGTCGTCACCCACGACATCGACGAGGCGCTGCGGCTCGGCGACCGGGTCATCCTGCTGCAGACCGGCGGCCGGCTTGCCCAGGTGGCCGCCCCCGCCGAGCTGCTCGCCCACCCCGCATCCGACTTCGTCGCCGGCTTCCTCGGAGGCGACCGCACCCTGCGGCGGCTGGCGCTGCTGCCGCTCAGCACCGCCGAGCTGCGCCCTGACGGGGGGGCACCGCTGCCGCCCGAGCGGGTCGATGCCGGGGCGAGCCTGCGCGACGCCCTCGAGGCGGTGCTGCGCTCGCCCGACGGACGCGCCGCGGTCGTCGTCGGCGACCGGGTGCTCGGGGTGGCCGATGCCCAGGTGATCCGCCGGGCTGCGGCCACCGGATGAGCGGCGGACGCCGTCCGGGCACGCTCCGCCTCGCGCTCACCCCGTTCGCGGTGGGCACCGGCCTGCTCGTCCTCTATCTCTGGGTCCACACCGCGGACGTGCCCCCGGAGGAGGCCTCGGTGCTCTCCGCGGGCTTCCTCGGCACCCGGGTCGCGCAGCACGTCGAGCTCACCGTCACCTCGTTCCTCATCGCCGCCGCGATCGCCCTCCCACTCGGCGTCGCCGCGGCGCGATCCGGGCGGGCGCTCCGGGTCCCCCTCCTGCTCGCCGCCAACCTCGGCCAGGCGGTGCCGAGCATCGCCCTGCTCGCCCTCGTCTTCACCGTGACCGGCTTCACCTTCCGCACCACGGTGATCGCCCTGGTCGTCTACGCGGTGCTGCCGATCCTGCGGAACACCCTGGCAGGGCTCCAGGGAGTCGATCCCGACGCGGTCGAGGCGGCGCGGGGGATGGGGATGTCGCCGGTCCAGGTGCTCGCCCGGGTGGAGGTGCCGCTCGCCTCGCCGGTGATCCTCGCCGGGCTGCGGACCGCGCTCGTCCTCGTCGTCGGGACCGCGACCCTCGGCAACTTCGTCGGCGGCGGCGGGCTCGGCGACGTCATCGAGTCCGGGTTGACCGCCTCCGGGCTGGAGCCGGCCTCGCGTATCGTCGTCGTCGGCGCCGTCCTG
>VBHN01000040.1:3137-6569 GCA_005881155.1 Chloroflexota bacterium
CGATGAGATGAGAGGCCCCCTCGCGCTCGCCGTGCTCACCGCCGTCTCGCTGCTCCTCCCCGGCTGCGGCGGCGGCGGCAGCGCCGGTCCCGTCGTCTGCATCATGTCCGAGTTCCGCACCCGGGCCGACGGCGTGCCCGGCCTGGCGAAGACCTACAACTCCGCCTACGGCACCGCGAACTACAAGGACATCGGCAGCACCGCGGAGGCGGGCATCGCCTCCGGCCAGTGCGCCGCGGGCGAGGTGTTCACCACGGACTCCGCCGTCGCGGCCCACGACCTGTACGTGCTCCGCGACGACAAGGGGCTCTTCCCTCCGGACAACGTGGGGCTGGTGGTCCGGTCCCCGGTGCTCCAGCAGCACCCGGGGATCGCCGCCATCCTGGCGCCGGTCGCCGCCCGGATCACCACCGACGAGATCACCCGGATGAACCGCGCCGTCGAGGTCGACAAGCGCGCCGTGGCCGACGTCGCCCGGCAGTGGCTCACCAACAACGCCCTTCTCGACGCCGCCCCGTCGGCTGGGGGAGCGGGGACGGCGCGATGCCCGGCGGGCGCGGCCCCGGTCGAGGGGGGCGGCGCCCAGCTGAAGATCGGGAGCAAGGCCTTCGCCGAGGAGGAGCTGCTCGCCGCCATCGCGAAGCTCGTGCTCGAGCGGCACGGCTACCAGGTCGACGACAGCGTCCACGCGGCCGACCCCGCGATCGACCGGGCGCTGCGCGACGGGACCATCGACATGCTCTGGCAGTACACCGGGACCGAGCTGCAGGAGTTCCTCGGCGTCAAGCACCCGCCGGCCGACCTCGGCGCCGCCTTCGAGGAGGCGCGCAGCCGCGACGAGGCCAGCGGCCTCTGCTGGACCGCCCCCGCGCCGATGAACGACACCAACGGGCTCGCCATCCGCTCCGCCGACAGGAGCAGGTACGGTGACACGCTCAGTGCGTTCGGTGAGTACCTGGCGGGCAACCACTGACACAGCCAGGACGGGCTCGGCCTGGAGAGGGGTAAAGTGCTCCCCCAGAGGGGTGACCTGCCGTCCCCCACCGCACCACCCTGGAAGCCCGTGGACCCCATCGTCAACGACCTCACCATCCTGGCAGCCACCGTCAACGGGTCGGGCAGCCAGTCCGCGAACCTCGTGCTCACCCGCGCGATCTTCTCGATGGGCATCCCGGTGGCGCCGAAGAACGTCTTCCCGTCGAACATCGAGGGGCTGCCCACCTGGTACGACCTCCGGGTCAGCGCCCGGGGCTACCAGGCGCGCCGCGCGCAGCACGACCTGCTGATCGCCCGCAACCCGCAGACCTGGACCCACGACCTCGCCGCGGTGGTGGCGGGCGGCGCCGTGGTCCACGACGACGTCTTCCTCGCCAGCGGGGTCCGCGAGGACGTCGAGTACTTCCCGGTGCCCTTCGGCCGCCTCGGCAAGACCCGGATCGCGAGCGACTCGCTGCGCAAGCAGCTCACCAACATGATCTACGTCGGGGTGGTCGCAGGCCTGCTGGGGATCCCCTTCGACAACCTGGTCACCGGCATCGAGCGCACCCTCGCGACCAAGCCGAAGGCCTGGCCGGTGAACATCGATGCGGTCAGGGTCGGGTACGGGTACTGGGAGGAGAACTTCTCCGACCGGCCGATCAGCCACGTCCTCCGACCGGTCGTGGGAGGCACCGACGGGCTGGTCCTCGTCGACGGCAACCAGGCGGCCGCGCTCGGCTGCGTGATGGGCGGGTGCACGGTCGCGGCCTGGTACCCGATCACCCCCTCGTCGAGCCTCTGCGAGAGCCTGACCGGCTACGCCGACCGCTTCCGCACCGACCCCGAGACCGGCGAGCGCCGCATCGCCATCGTCCAGGCGGAGGACGAGCTCGCCGCCGCCGGCATGGCCATCGGCGCGGGCTGGGCGGGGGCGCGGGCGATGACCGCGACGAGCGGCCCGGGGATCTCGCTGATGGCCGAGTTCGCCGGCCTCGCCTACTACGCCGAGGTGCCGGTCGTCGTCTTCGACATCCAGCGGCTGGGCCCGTCGACCGGGCTGCCGACCCGCACCTCCCAGGGCGACCTCGGCTTCGCCTACCGGCTCGGCCACGGCGATACGCGCCACCTCGTCCTCCTCCCCGGAACCGCCGAGGAGTGCTACGAGTTCGCCCAGCGGGCCTTCGACCTCGCCGACCGCTTCCAGACCCCGGTCCTGGTGCTCAGCGACCTCGACCTCGGGATGAACCTCTGGATGTCGCGTCCCTTCGACTACCCCGAGGCGCCGTTCGACCGCGGCAAGGTGCTGACCGTCGACGACCTCGAGCGCCTCGAGGGAGACTGGGCCCGCTACCGCGACGTCGATGGCGACGGCATCCCCTACCGCACCTGGCCCGGCACCCCTCATCCCAACGCGGGCTACTTCACCCGGGGCTCGGGGCACGACGACCGGGCGCGCTACACCGAGAGCCCCGAGGCCTACCAGGCGAACATGGACCGGCTCGCGCGCAAGCACCGGGGCGCGCGCACCGCGGTGCCCGGTCCGGTGACCGTCTCCGGCGGGTCGGCGCTCGGGCTGATCGCCTTCGGCAGCACCCACCACGCCGTCGTCGAGGCCCGCGACGAGCTCGCCGCCCGGGGCCTGCCGGTCGACTACCTGCGGCTGCGGGCGCTGCCGATCGCCCCCGAGGTCGCGGACTTCGTCGCCGCCCACGAGCGGGTCTACGTCGTCGAGCAGAACCGCGACGGCCAGCTCCTCGAGATCCTCTCCGAGGAGCTCCCCGCCGAGCTCGTCGCCCGGCTCCGCTCCATCCGCCACTACGACGGCCAGCCCATCGCCGCCGCCGCCGTCGCCGCACCGCTTCTCGCCCTGGAGGCCGTCTGCGTCTAGATGTCAGCTCTCGCCGTCAACCGGATCGGGCTCGCCCGCGAGGCGTACAAAGGTGGTCCCTCGACACTGTGCGCCGGGTGTGGCCACAACTCGATCACCAACCACATCATCAAGGCGCTCTACGACCTCGGGGTCGAGCCGCACCGTCTCGCCAAGCTCAGTGGCATCGGCTGCTCCTCGAAGACGCCCGCGTACTTCGTCGAGCAGGCCCACGGATTCAATGGCCTCCACGGGCGGATGCCCGCGCTCGCCACCGGGGCCGGCCTCGCCAACCGCGAGCTGGTCGTGCTCGGCGTCTCCGGCGACGGCGACAGTGCGAGCATCGGGCTCGGGCAGTTCATGCACCTGATGCGCCGGAACGTCGACTGCACCTACATCATCGAGGACAACGGCACCTACGGTCTCACCAAGGGTCAGTTCTCGGCGACCGCGGACGTCGACTCGGTGCACAAGAAGGGCGCGGTCAACCACTACCAGCCCATCGACCCCTGCGCCGTCGCCCTCTCGGTGGGCAGCACCTTCGTGGCCCGCTCGTTCTCCGGCGACGGCAAGCAGCTGGTGCCGCT
>VBHN01000066.1:0-8398 GCA_005881155.1 Chloroflexota bacterium
CGTCCTCAGCCACGAGGCGGAACCGCCCAGCCCCGGGCGCCTGGAGGAGCTCGCCAAGGCCGCCCGTCGCGTCACGCCGCTGGCGGAGCAGGACCTGGTGGCCGAGGTCTCGCGCCGCAAGCAGGTGGAGTGGTTCGAGCCGCTGCCGCCGGAGCTGCGGCTGCGCGAGACCGCCGACGCCACCGGCCTGACCGTGGCCGTCATCGACTACGGCGTCAAGTCGAATACCCTGCGCTCCCTGCGCTCGCGGGGCTTCCGGGTCCTGGTGCTCCCGCATACCGCGACCTGGGCCGAGGTCGAGGCGTCGGGGGCAGACGGCCTGCTTTTGGCCAACGGGCCGGGTGACCCCGCCATCCTCGAGGCACCGGTAGAGCTCTGCCGGCAGGCCATCGCGGCCGGATTTCCAACCTTCGGGATTTGCCTCGGGCACCAGATCCTCGGCCGTGCCGCCGGCGCCACCACCTCCCGGCTGCCCTTCGGCCACCACGGCGCCAACCACCCGGTCAAGGACCTGGAGACCGGGCTCACCCACATCACCAGCCAGAACCACGAGTTCCAGGTCGACGCCGCCAGCCTTCCCGAGGGCGATTTCTTCGTCAGCCAGCTGAACTTGAACGACGGTTCGGTCGAGGGCCTGGCTCATCGCACTCTGCCGGTCTTCAGCGTCCAGTACCACCCCGAGGGCTGTCCCGGTCCGCAGGACAACCAGCACCTCTACGACCGCTTCGTGGAGCTGGTGCGGACCTCGCGGCCGCTGGCGAGAACCGTGGCCGGCGCGGCGCTCCCCGAGAAGCCGCGCAAGGTGCTGATCATCGGTTCCGGCCCGATCGTGATCGGCCAGGCGGCAGAGTTCGACTACGCCGGCAGCCAGGCCTGCAAATCGCTTCGGGAGGAGGGCGTGGAGACGGTCCTGGTCAACTCCAACCCGGCCACGATCATGACCGACGACGAGGTCGCCGACCGCGTCTACATCGAGCCGCTGACGGTGGAGGCTGTGGCAGCGATCATCGAGCGAGAGCGGCCCGACGCCATCCTCCCGACCCTGGGCGGCCAGACCGGGCTGAACCTGGCGGTCGACCTGGCGGAGGCCGGGGTCCTGGAGAAGTTCGCCGTCCGGCTGCTCGGCACCCCGCTGGAAGCGATCCGGATGGCGGAGGACCGCGACGCCTTCAAGAAGATGCTCCAGTCGCTCGGCGAGCCGGTCCCCGAGTCGAGTGTCTGCACCACGCTCGACGAGGCCGAGCTCTTCGCCGCCCGGATCGGCTACCCGCTGATCGTCCGACCGGCCTACACGCTGGGTGGCACCGGCGGAGGCATCGCCGGCGACGCTGCCGAGCTGCGCCGGGTGGTGCTGGGCGGCATCGCCGCCTCGCCGATCCACCAGGTCCTGGTCGAGCGCTCGCTGATCGGCTGGAAGGAGATCGAGTACGAGGTGATGCGGGACGCGGCCGGCACCTGCATCACCGTCTGCAACATGGAGAACCTGGACCCGATGGGCGTCCACACCGGGGACTCGGTCGTGGTGGCGCCCTCCCAGACCCTCACCGATCGCGAGTACCAGATGCTGCGCACCTCGGCCATCCGCATCATCCGCGCGCTGGGCATCGAGGGCGGGTGCAACGTCCAGTTCGCATTGGACACCAACTCAGCCCAGTACTACGTGATCGAGGTCAACCCGCGCGTCTCCCGCTCTTCGGCGCTGGCTTCCAAGGCCACCGGCTACCCCATTGCCCGCGTCGCGGCCAAGATCGCGGCCGGGCGGCGGCTGGAGGAGATCCCGAACCAGGTGACGGGGAATACTGCGTCGTCAAGATCCCCCGCTGGCCGTTCGACAAGTTTCCCAACGCCGATCGGACGCTGAACACGCAGATGAAGTCGACCGGCGAGGTGATGGCGATCGAGCGGACCTTCGAGCTGGCCCTGGCCAAGGCGCTGCGCTCGCTGGAGCAGAAGCCGCCGGCCGTCGCCGAGCTCGACGACCCGCTCCTCATCGAGCGGCCCAACGACCGCCGGCTCTTCGCCCTGCTGCACGCTCTCGAGGCCGGTGCGACGCCGGGCGAGCTGGCGCGGCGGAGCGGTATCGACCGCTGGTTCCTGGAACGGATGGAGGCGCTGCCGGGGCTGGTCTCGCCGGAGCGGCCGCCGACCTACAAGCTGGTCGACACCTGCGCCGCCGAGTTCGAGGCGGCCACGCCCTACTTCTACTCCTGCTTCGAGGAGGAGGACGAGGCGCGGCCCGACCCCACGGCCGGGACGGTGGTGGTGGTCGGCTCGGGCCCGATCCGGATCGGCCAGGGCATCGAGTTCGACTACTGCTCGGTGCATGCGGCCTGGGCGCTGCGCGGCGCCGGCCGGGCCGCCGTGATGGTCAACTCCAACCCGGAGACGGTCTCCACCGACTTCGACACCTCCGACCGCCTGTACTTCGAGCCGCTCGACCAGCGGGCTGTCTCCGACGTCATCGCGGCCGAGGGCGCCGCCGGCCTGGTCGTCCAGTTCGGCGGCCAGACCGCGATCAACCTCGCCGACCCGCTGGCCGCCGCCGGCGCGAACATCCTCGGCTCCAGCGTGGCCGCCATCGACCTGGCCGAGGATCGGCGCCAGTTCGCGGCGACGCTGGGGGAGATGGGAGTGCCCCAGCCGCTGGGTGACACCGCGACCAGCGTGGAGGCCGCCGTCGAGATCGCCGAGCGGGTGGGTTACCCGGTCCTGGTCCGGCCCTCCTTCGTGCTCGGCGGGCGAGCGATGGAGATCGTCCGCGACCCCCGCGACCTCGAGCGCTACATGACCTGGGCGCTGGGCGCCAACCCGCGCGGCCAGGTGCTGGTCGACAAGTACCTGCAGGGCATCGAACTGGAGGTGGACGCGATCAGCGACGGCGAGACGGTCGTGATCCCGGGCGTCATGCAGCACGTGGAGCGGGCCGGCGTGCACTCCGGGGATTCCTACGCCGTCTACCCCGCGCCCGGCGTCGAGCCGGGGGAGCAGGAGGACCTGGTCGACTACACGGTCCGGATCGCGCGCCGCTTCGAGATCCGCGGGCTCCTGAACATCCAGTTCGTGGTCCACCGCGGCAAGGTCTACGTGCTGGAGGTGAACCCGAGGGCCTCCCGGACGGTGCCCTTCCTGAGCAAGGTCACGGGGGTGCCGATGGTCAAGCTGGCGACCCAGGTCATGCTGGGCGAGAGGCTCGCCGAGCTCGGCTACGAGACGGGCCTGGTCCCGGCCGCGCCGCTGGTCGCGGTGAAGGCGCCGGTCTTCTCGATGGCCAAGCTCTCGGCGGTGGATTCCTACCTTGGCCCGGAGATGAAGTCGACCGGCGAGGTGATGGGAATCGACCGGTCGCTGCCTCGGGCCCTGGAGAAGGCGTTCCTGGCTGCAGGCCTTCGCGTCAAGCCGCACGCCCGCGCGCTGCTCACCATCGCCGATGCGGACAAGCCCGAGATCCTGCCCATCGTCTCCCGGCTGGTCCAGCTGGGCTGCCCGGTCCTCGCCACCGAGGGCACCGCGGCCGTGCTGCGAGCCGCCGGCTTCTCACCGCGGGTGGTGGCCAAGATCGGCGAGGAGGGCCCAACCGTCCTCGACGTCATCGAGCGCGGCGAGGTCGACCTCGTCATCAACACCATGAGCAACCTGACCAAGCAGGCCGGCAGCGGCGTCATTCGCGATGGTTTCGAGATCCGCCGCGCGGCGGTCGAGCGCCGCATCCCCTGCCTCACCTCCCTCGACACGGCGGCCGCCCTGCTGGAGTCGGCGGTCCAGGCGGGAGACACGCTGACGGTCCGGACGGTGGCGGAATGGAGGGCGGGTGTTCGAGACTAGCGCGCCCCTGGTCGAGCGCCGGCAGGTGGCTCGAGAGGTGTTCGTGCTCGGCTTCGAGGCGCCAGAGGTGGCCGAGGCCGCCCTGCCGGGCCAGTTCGTCAACCTGCTGCTCCGACCCGGGCCACTGCTCCGCCGCCCCTTCAGCGTCTACCGGGCTGCCGAGTCCAGGGTCGAGATCGTTCTACGCGCGGTTGGGGTGGGCACCGCCCAGCTGCTGTCGCTCGAGCTGGGCGACCGGGTCTCGGTGCTGGGCCCCCTCGGCCACGGCTTCGCCATCGACCCTGGCTGGAGGTCGCTGGCGCTGGTCAGCGGCGGCCTGGGCGTGGCGCCCATGCCCATCACCGCAGCCGCGGCCCGCCGGGCAGGCGTGGAGGTGATCTGGGTGCACGGAGCGCGGACCGCGGCCGACCTCTGCACCGAATGGGAGGGCGAGCGCGCCGCCTGGGCCACCGACGACGGCTCCCAGGGCAGCCGCGGCTCAGCGGTCGCCGCGGTGCCGGAGGGCGTGGACGGCGTCTTCGCCTGCGGCCCCAACCCGATGCTGGCGGCGATCGCGGAACGTTGGCCCGACGCCCAGGTCGCGGTCGAGACCTACATGGGCTGCGGGACCGGCGTCTGCCTCGGCTGCGCGGTGCCAAAGCGCGCGGGCGGCTACGACCGCGCCTGCTCGGAGGGCCCGGTCTACCGCGCCGCGGACGTCGACTGGCCCGCGCTGCCCGGGCACCTCCACTACGCGGTGGGCGTGTGATCGAGCTGGAGGTGGACCTCGGCGGGCTGCGTCTGAAGGGGCCGGTGCTGGCGGCCTCGGGCACCTTCGGCTACGGGACCGAGGTCCCGCTGCTGGACCGCTCGAAGCTGGCCGGGATGGTCTCCAAGGGGATCTTCCTGCGGCCCCGGACCGGCACGCCCCCGGCCCGGATCGTGGAGACGCCGTCGGGGATGCTGAACGCCATCGGCCTCCAGGGGCCGGGTGTCGACGCGCTGATCCGCGACTACGCGCCGCTCTGGGCGAGCTGGGCCTTCCCGGTCTTCGTGAACCTGAACGCGGAGTCGATCGAGGAATACGGCGAGCTGACGGCGCGGCTGGACGGCGTCCCCGGCGTGGCCGGGTTCGAGGTCAACATCTCCTGCCCCAACGTCGACCAGGGTGGCATGTACTTCGGCAACGACCCGGTCGCCGCCGGGCGCGTGACCGCCGCCGTCCGCCGCCGTACCAAGCTGCCGGTCTGGGTCAAGCTGACGCCGATGGTCACCGACATCGGGGTCGTGGCGCGATCCGTCGAAGCCGAGGGCGCCGACGCCCTCTGCGCGGTCAACACCTTCGTCGGGATGTCGATCGACCTCAACTCCAGGCGGCCGCGCCTCGCCAACCGAACCGGAGGCCTGAGCGGGCCGGCCATCCGCCCGCTGGCGGTGCACCTCGCCCACCAGGCGGCGCGGGCGGTGAGGATTCCCGTCGTCGGCGTCGGTGGCATCGTCAGCGCCGAGGACGCGCTGGAGTTCCTGGTCGCCGGCTGCGCGGCGGTTCAGGTCGGCACCGCCACCTTCATCGATGGCGGCGCCATCGCTCGGGTCCACGACGGGATCGCCGCCTACCTGGCAAGCAACGGCTTCGAGTCACTGGAGGAGCTGCCGCGATACCTGCCACGGGACTGACCGCCGGCCTGGATCTCTGGTCAAAGCGCGAGCTGCTCTACCGGGCCACCGAGCACCGCGGCACCGATGAGCTCGACGCGCTGCGGCTGACCGGGCCGGGGCAGGGGCGCTACCTCTTCTCCGCGCCGCACTCGGTTCGGAGCCTCCGCAGGGGCGAGGTGAAGCAGGCGGACATGGGCACGGGCGGGCTGGCTGAGACCCTGGCCGAGCTGACCGGGTCCACGGCCCTGACGGTGGTCGGCCGACAGACCGGCGACCCGAACTGGGACGTCGAGGTCGGCGCCTTCAAGCAGGCGGTGCTGGAACGACCTGGGCTCGTCGTCGTCGACCTGCACGGGTTCCGCGCCGAGCTCGAGGAGGACCTGATCGTCGGCCTCGGTCCGGCTCCCGACGCGTCGGCCCGGCAGTTGGCCGAGGCCCTCATCGACCGCTGCGGTGCAGCGGGACTGGTCGCCCGCACCGGGAAACCCTTCGACGCGACCTGGCCGGGCACGGTCACCGCGACCGTCCAGGTGGGGGGCGGGACGGCCTTGCAGCTGGAGGTTGCCGGCCGCCGCCGGCGCCCGCTCACCCGGCCGGAATCAACCGGTCCACTCCTAGCCGTTCTTCTGGAGTGGCTCGCCTAGGCAGGCCACTGAGGAAGGTCGACGGCGCCAAACGGCTTCGTCGCTGCGCGACGAGCATGCCTCCGGTCGCTAGCCGACCTTTCTCAGCAGCCTGCCTAACGACGCCGGGCGCGAGGGGCCTGCTTGGCCAGGGCCTTGATCTGCTCCCAGCCCTTGCTCACCCGCGCCAGCTCGGCGCCGAGCTTGGCGTTCTTGACCTTCAGGGCGCGATTCTCGCGTAGCAGCCGCGTCACCAGGTCCTGCGTCTCGGCAAGCAGTCGCTCTACGGAGGAATTGTTTTTGGGTCCCATAACAACCGCCCGAAATTTTAGGGCCGCATAATCGCTGCCGTGCTACAGGTTTATCGGCTCGCCAAGCGCTACGGCGAGGTCTGGGCGATCCGCGACGTCAGCCTGCGCCTGGAGGCGGGCTCGACGCTGGTCCTGCTCGGCCAGAACGGCGCCGGCAAGACGACCGCGCTGCGCTGCCTGTCCGGCCTCCTGCTGCCCACCTCCGGCCGCGTCCTGGTGGGCGGCAAGGACAGCCGGCTGGAACCCGATGCGGTGCGGGAGCAAATCGGCCTGGTGCCCGAGGTCCCGGGGCTCTACGACCGGATGCCGGCCCGTTCCTACTTGGACTTCTTCGGCCGCGTCTACGGGCTGGATCCGTGCACGCGCGCGCGGCGGATCGAGCGCTTGCTGGAGCTGTTCGACCTCGCCGAGGCGGGGGACCGCTGGCTGGGCAGCTTCTCCAAGGGCATGCGCCAGAAGGTGGCCCTGATCCGCGCCACGCTCCACCGGCCGCCCCTGGTGCTGGCCGACGAGCCCACCTCCGCGCTGGACCCGGACAGCGCCCACGTCGCCTGGCGCTACCTCGAGGAGCTGCGCGCCGAGGGCGCCGCGCTGGTCGTCTGCACGCACAACATGGCCGAGGCCCAGCAGCTGGCGGGCGAGATCGGGATCATGTCCGCCGGGCGCCTGCTGGCGGTGGGGGAGCTGCCCGAACTGGTCCGGGCGGCGGGCTTGAAAAAGCACCGCGAGGTCGTGGAGCGCCCGACCCTCGAAGAGGTCTACCTGGCCATCGTGGGCAACGGGGTGGAACATGAAGCTCGACCGGCGTAAGGCGCTGCTGGTCGCCGAGCGCGACTTCCGCGACGCCGCGGGCGACCTCCGGCTGGCGCTGGCCATGGCCGGGCTGGCCCTGGTGATCCCGATCGCCGCCGGGTCCGGCATCCGAGCCCTGGTTGTCTTCGGGGGCGGCCTGTCCGACCTCGTCCAGCGCGTGTCCATCGTCGGCGCCTTCTTCGTGGTCTTCCTGCCGGCCAGCTACTCGCTGGTCCTGGCCCTGGAGTCCTTCGTCGGCGAGCGCGAGCGGTCGACCTTGGAGGTCCTGCTCTCCACGCCGCTCAAAGAGGCGGAGATCTACGTCGGCAAGGTGGCCTCGGTGCTGGCGATCTCCCTCTTCCTCTGCTTCGGCGCTCTGATCGTCTACTGCACCGTCACCTTCCCCGGACTCGGCTACTTCCCGCTCGGTGTCCTGGTCTCGCTCGGCGTCTCGACCATCTGCCAGGTGGCGGCGATGGTGGCGGGCGCGGTGATCGTCTCCGCGAACGCGCGAACGATGCGGGCGGCCAACGTCATGGCCTCCTTCATCATCCTGCCGATGTCGGTCGTCCTGCAGGTCGAGGCGGCCCTGATCCTGGTCGGCCGCGGGGAGTTCCTCTGGGGCTTCGCCGCGGCGATGGCGGTGGGCGCCTTGATCCTCCTCCGGATGGGACTCGGCGGCTTCTCGCGGGAGGCCCTGCTCTCGCGCGAGACGGGCGCGAAGGGGCGTCTCGGCCGGGCCCGGCGGGCTGTCGCCGGCGCTTTCCGGGACGCGCCCGGCGGGCTGAGGCTGCTCCGGGCCCGGCTGGCTCCCATCCTGGCCTCCCTCGCCGCCTTCCCGGTCGGCGCCGTCCTCGGCTACCTGGCGGCGGGCGCGCTGCCGGGCAGCGTCGCCTCGCCGGTGCTGTCGGCTCTGCTCCGCTCCAGCGGCCGGGCGGACCCGGCCTCCATGGCGCTCTGGGTCTTCGCGCACAACCTGCTCGCGATCCTGCTGGCCGGCCTCCTGGCCTCAGTCACGATCGGGCTCACCGGCTACCTGCTGACCGCGCTTCCGGGCGCTCTGGTCGGCTACGCGGCGGCCGTCTCCTCCTGGTCCCTGGCGCTGACCGGGATTCTGCCCAACGGGCTGATCGAGATCCCGGTCGCCGCCATCGCCGGGGGCCTGGCCATCCACATCGGCGCCTCCGCCATCCACATGGAGCCGGAGGGCGG
>VBHN01000066.1:8457-22543 GCA_005881155.1 Chloroflexota bacterium
CTCCCCGGCTTTGAAGACGGCCGGCCGCAGCAGGCGGGTCAGGGTCACGAAAGCGCCCGAGACCACCGCCCGGAAAGCCATGGCGACCGGCGCCCCGAAGAAGTGGGCGAGGGCGCCGGCCTGGAAGCTGCCGACGGGCCCGACACCCATCAGCGACTGCGCGTAGAGGGCCATCACGCGACCCCGCAGGTGGTCGGGCGTGGCCGCCTGGATCCGCGTGTTGGAGGTCGCCACGAAGGCGATCTGGCAGTAGCCGGAGAGCACCAGGAGCGCGATCGAGAGCGGGTAGTACCGGCTCAGGCTGAAAGCGACCAGGAAGACCGACCAGGCCAGGCCGATCAGGAACTGCACGTTGCCGCTGGCCAGCCGCCGCTGCAGGACCGCCAGCGACAACGCGCCGGCCAGCGCCCCCAGGCCCTGCGAGGCGGTCAGGAAGCCGAACCCGGCAGCGCCGATGTGGAGGACCTGGTCGGCGAAGATCGGCAGCAGCGTGAAGCGGTTCATCGAGAAGAGCGAGAAGACCGCCACGTTCAGCAGCAGCGTGCCCACCACCGGGTCGTGGCGGGCGTAGGTGAGCCCCTCTCGGATCCGGACCAGCATCGACCCCCCGGTGGTCACCTTCAGCACCGCGGGCAGGTTGGTCATCAGGAGCAGGGCGCCGATCGAGGCGAGGTAGCTGACGCCGTTCAGGAGAAAGCAGAGGGGGACGCCGAGCAGGCCGATGATCAGGCCGGCGAGGGAGGGGCCGATGACGGCCGCGCCGTTGAAGATCGTCGAGTTCAGCGCGATCGCGTTGAGGAGGTCCTCCCGGCCGACCATCTCGATCACGAAGGACTGGCGGGAGGGTACGTCCACGACATTGACGCAGCCGACGGCCAGCGCCGCGGTCAGCACCATCCAGTACTGCGCCAGCCCCTGCGAGCTGAGGAAGAACATGCTGAAGGCCGGGAGCATGAAGGCGGCCTGGCTGCAGACCAGGATCCGCCGCTTCGAGAACCGGTCGGCGAGCAGCCCGCCGAACTGGCCGGCGACCAGCATGGGCGTGAACTGCGTGGCCACGACCAGGCCCACGTGGAAGGCGTCGTGGGTGAGCAGCAGCGCCAGCCACGGCATGGCCACGCTCTGCATCCAGGTGCCGACCGTGGAGATGACCTGGCCGATGAAATAGAGCCGGTAGTTGCGGTGGCGAAGCGCCCCGAGGTTGCGCCGCAGCCGCCGTTCGGAGGTGCGGGGCGCTGCGTCTTCCACGTCTGGATCCAATCCTAGCCGCGGCCCCAACTCCGATAATTCAAGGGTGGCCACGGTGCGCGAGACGGTCGAGATCGAGGCCCCGATCGAGCGGGTTTGGGCGGTCGTCCACGAGGACTTTCCGAACGCCGGCAAGTGGTCCAGCAACCTGGAGAAGGTTGAGGTCCTGACCGACGGTCCGACGCGCCGGGGAACCGAGCTCCGCTACCTGCTGATCACGCCCGGGGGCAAGCAGGAGCTGGAGGTCGAGCACACCACCGTCACGCCCGGCAAGACGGTGGCGGGCCGCTTCGTGAAGGGGCCGCTGAAGGGCGACTGGAAGTACAGCTACAGCCAGCGCGAGGGCCGGACCAGGCTGACCTACACCATGGACTATGGCCCGAACGGATTCGCCGCGCGTCTCTTCTTCGGGATCATCGAGCGCCAGCTGCCGAGCGACGTCGCCAAGACCATGAGGAGCCTCAAGAAGTACGTCGAATCCGGCAGGGGCCCGCGGCCCCCGAAAGCCCAGTCGCCGGCCGACGAGATCTTCCTGGACCTCGAGGACTCGGTCGCGCCCGGCGCCAAGGTCGCCGCGCGCGGGCAGGTCGTCGACTCCCTCCGCAGCTACGAGTTCGCCGGCAAGGTACGGGTCGTCCGGGTCAACGCCTGCGACACGCGTTGGTGCTACGAGGACATCGTCACCGTCGTCGAGGGCGCTGGAGACCGGCTCGACTGCTTGATGATCCCCAAGGTCGAGGACGTGGACCACGTCCACTTCGTCGACAACCTGCTGAACCAGGTCGAGTGGAAGCTGGGCCTGGAGCGCCGGATCGGTCTCGAGCTCCAGATCGAGTCGGCCAGGGGGATGGAGAACATCCACGCTATCGCCGGCGCCTCCCGCCGGGCCGAGACGCTGATCTTCGGCCCCGCCGACTTCTCCGCCTCCTTGAAGGTGCCGGAGCTGACCGTGGGCCGGCTCAAGCCCGAGTACCCGGGTGACTACTGGCACTACTTCCTGGCCCGCGTGGTGGTCGCCGCCCGGGCCAATGGCCTGCAGCCGATTGACGGTCCCTACGCGCAGATCCGCGACCTCGACGGCCTCCGGACCTTTGCTGGACGTGCGGCGATGCTCGGCTTCGACGGGAAGTGGGCGCTCAACCCGGCGCAGGTGGACGTGCTCAACGAAGTCTTCGCGCCCAAGCAGGAGGACTTCGACAAGGCGGTCGCCATCGTCGAGGCCTACCGGGAGGCGACCGACGTCGACCAAACCGGCGCCGTCATGCTCGGAGAGGAGATGATCGACGAGGCGTCCCGGAAGATGGCCGCGGTGATGGTCGAGCGGGGCGAGGCTTTCGGCATGACGGCCCGCCCCTGGAGCCCGGCATCGCCGGCGAGGTAGAGACCTACCAGGCGGCCTGGGCCGCGGCGCGGTCGGCTGCCGCCGGCGCTGCCCGCGAGTGGGCGTCCCGAACCGGCGACGAGCTCGCCGGCGCGATCGCGGAGGGGGCGGCAGCCGACCGCTCGGCCGAGTCCTTCGACCCGGCCTACGAGCGGGTCGCCGGCCTCCTCCTCGCCGGTCGCTCGGCCGACGACGTCGGAGCCGGCGAGGAGCACCGCCTCCTCCGGGCCACCCTGCGCGACTTCGCGGCCCGGCGGATCACGCCCCGCGCCCAGCAGATCCATCGCCAGGACGGCGACATCCCTGCCGACGTCATCTCCGGCATCGCCGGGCTGGGGCTCTTCGGCCTCTCAATTCCCGAGCAGTACGGTGGCACCCTGGCCGACCGCCCGGACCACGTGGCGATGCTCATCGGCACCGAGGAGATGGCAGCCGGCTCGCTGGCCGTCGGAGGCTCCTTGATGACGCGGCCCGAGATCCTGGTGCGCGCCTTGCTGAGCGCCGGCACGGAGGAGCAGAAGCGGCGCTGGCTGCCTGGGATCGCATCCGGCGAGCTGCTGGTGGCGGTCGCCGTCAGCGAGCCGGACTTCGGATCCGACGTGGCCGCCCTCCAGTGCCGCGCGACCTCGCAGCCGGATGGTTCCTGGCTCGTCAACGGCGCCAAGCTCTGGTGCACGTTCGCCGGGCGGGCGCACCTGGTCATGCTGCTCTGCCGCACGGGCGGCGAGCCCGGCCACCGCGGCCTGAGCGTCTTCGTGGCCGAGAAGCCGAGCCGGCTCGGCCACGATTTCGAGCATCGGATCGATAGTGGAGGGGTCCTGCGGGGCCACGCCATCCCGACCCTCGGCTACCGCGGTCTTCACACCTTCGAGCTGGTCTTCGAGGATTACCGGCTGCCGGGTTCGGCGCTGGTCGGCGAGCAGGGCCGGGGCTTCTACCTGCAGATGGAGAGCTTTGCGACCGGCCGGCTGCAGACCGCCGCGCGGGCCGTCGGCGTGATGCAGGCGGCGCTGCGGGACACGCTCGCCTACACGGCGCAGCGCCGCGTGTTCGGCCGGCCCGTCGCAGAGCACGAGCTGGCTCGCGCGATGCTGGGGCGGATGGGCGTTCGCCTGCACGCGTCGCGCCAGCTCTCCTTTGCCGCGGCCCGCCTTCACGACCAGGGTGGCGGCCAGGTCGAGGCCTCTTTGGCGAAGCTCTACGCCTCGCGCATGGCCGAGTACGTGACGCGTGACGCGATGCAGCTGTTCGGCGGCATGGGCTACGGCGAAGAGACTGACGTCTCGCGTTATTTCGTGGATGCGCGCGTGCTGGCAATCTTCGAGGGCGCGGAGGAGGTGCTCGCGCTGCGCGTGATCGGTAGGTCGTTGGAGAAGGCGGGCGATGAGATGAGAAAGCGATGAGCGAGGAAGTGCGCCCCTTCGGGCGCTACCTGGAGGAGTTCGAGGTCGGCACGACCTACAAGCACTGGCCCGGCAAGACCATCACCGAGTACGACGATCACCTCTTCTGCCTGCTCACCATGAACCACCATCCGCTGCACATCGACGCTCACTACGGCGCCGAGCGCACGCACTTCGGGCGCAACGTGGTGGTCGGCAACCTGGTCTACTCGCTGGCGCTGGGGATGAGCGTCCCGGACATCTCGGGAAAGGCGATCGCCAACCTCGAGGTCAACGCTCTCAAGCACGAGCACCCGACCTTCCACGGCGACACCATCTATGCGGAGTCCACCGTGCTCGAGGTCAAGGAGTCGCGCACGCGCCCGGACCGCGGGACGATCCTGGTGGAGACGCGCGCCTACAACCAGGACGGCAAGCGCGTGTGCAGCTTTCGCCGCCACGTCCTGATCCCCAAGCGCACGGCCGAGAACATGGAGCGCTTCGAGCCCCGCTTCCAGAAGGAGAACTGAAAAGTGGCCGCAGAACCGAGCCTGAAAGGCCGGCGGATCCTGGTCACCGGCGCCAGCGCCGGCATCGGCGAGGCGATCGCCCACCAAGCCGTCGACGCCGGCGCCACGGTCGCCGGGCTCTCGCGCCGCATGCCTGACAAGGAACGTCACGGCATCCATTCCTTCAGCTGCGACGTGCGCGACGAGGACCAGGTGCAGGAGGCGGTCGACCGCGCTGCCGACGCTCTCGGCGGACACCTCGACGCGATCATCGCCAACGCCGGCTACGGGCTCTATGGGCACATAACCAAGGGCAGGCCCAAGGACTGGCACGACGTGGTCGAGACGAACGTGATGGGCGTGCTCTACACGATCTACTACGGGTATCGGCGCCTGGCGCCAGACGGCATCCGCGACATCATGCTGATGTCATCGATCAGCGGCCGCACCGCGCGGCTCGGCGCCGGCGTTTACGCGGCGACCAAGTTCGCCGTCGGCGCCATCGGCGAGTCACTTCGTGTGGAGCTTGCCGAGCAGCACATCCGGGTGACACTGGTGGAGCCGGCCACCGTCGACACGCCCTTCTACGAAGTCGCGGTCCGCCACGAGGGAGCCGGCGTGATCCCACGCAACTTCGATCCCCTGACGGCGGCCGACGTGGCGCGGGCCTGCCTCTTCGCGCTCGCCCAGCCGGCCAACGTGACGGTCAACGAGATCACCATGCGCCCGAACGGCCAGGCGACCTGAAGCATTTAGGCTGCTTCAGAGCCAGCGGCGCACCCGGTTCAGATAGTCGCGGTAGCTGCTTCCGAAGAGCCGTTCCAGGTACGGCTCCTCGCGCTGGATGACTCCACGATCGATGGCCAGGACAGCTCAGGGCAGGAAGAGCAGCGGCCAGCGCCCGCCCGCGAGCAGGCTGAGCCCGGTGTAGGTCAAAGCCATGCCCAGGTAGCCGGGGTTGCGGGTGAACTCGAAAGGACCGTCCTCGACCAGGGTGGTGGGGACCTGGCGGAGGTCGATCGGCGTCCGCGCTTGGATCATCGTCCGAGCGAACCACCCGATCAGGCCGACCCCACCGGCCAGCAGCGGCAATCCCGCCAGCCGCAGGCCGCGCGGCAGCCGGGGTGGGGGCAGCACCCGATCCAGTACCAGCCCGACGCCAAGTGGGATCAGGTAGAGCAGCGGAGGCGGCGCGATGACGTCGGGGCCTCGCTCGGAGGCCGGTTGCTCATGTGCCATGCCCAAACAGGTTAGTCCGGAGCGAAACCCGCACTCGCCGGCGGATGCGGGCACCGACGAAGCGCACTACTCGCTGCGGTCCTCGATCTCCCAGGCGTGGTCGAGGGCGTGCCAGGCGAGTCGGCGCGCTGCGTAGCGCGCGTTCCAGCCGTTGGGCTTCAGCGGTCCGCCCTTCGAGGGCCGGCCCAGGGTTTCGAGGAGGGCCTGACGGTCGGGCTCGTGGAGGCGGAGGCCGACCTTTCCCGCGTAAGCGAGTTCGGCCCCCTCGACGTGCTCGCGGATCTGGTCCCGGTCCCGACCGCCGCCCCGCGGGCCCTTCCGAAGCTCGGCCGGGGCCTCGGCCACGACCTCGTCGAACGTCTTCCAGGCGGCGGAGAGGAGCTCGGCGAGGCGTTTGCCGTCCGCGGCGGTCAGCGGCCTCGAGTCCGATCTGGCCGGCATCGCCGGCGCTCCGAAATCGGTCGTTGCGTTGCCCTTGACCCGCTCCGCGATCTCGAAGTCGGCCGTGGCCGGGAAGGCGATCCCTGCCCGCTTGAGCACGGCTCCGTACCTGGACGTGTAGACGGCCAGCTCCTCCAGCGCTGCTTTCTCGTTCTTGCCGGAGCGAGTCCACCCCGGCCAGTCGAGGGCGCTGGCGAAGACGCGCTTGACCCCGACCTCCAGGTAGACCGGGGTTGCCTTGCTCAGATCAGTCCGGCCCGACGGGCCTCAGCCTTGGTCATTCAACAGCCCGGCTCGCCATAGTGCCCGCAGCAGGCGGACGGACGCGGCAAGACCCGCCGAAGCAGGTTGAGGCCTACCTGGAGCAGCTTGACCGGCAACGGTCCCTTGCCGCGGGCGAAGTTCTCCTGGAAGGAGAGTCGCGGCGGCTCGTGGTCGGCGCACATCACTCGTAGTAGTTTCCACCCAGCTCCACCCAGCCCGGCCGCGGGCAGCCGCTGGAGGTGTGCGCGTGGGTGCAGTGGACGCCGGCGCGCGGCCCGGGGTCGATGTAGAGCTCGCCATGGACGATGACGTGGTCGCCCGCGTGGGCCGGGACCCAGGGCGCGAGCGAGGTGTTGTGGTCGACCTCCAGGACGTCACCGGCTGGGGTCGTCACAGTCAGGTGCTCGTGCGTGCCGACCGGCTGGGGATCGGCCCTGAGCGTGCCGTCGAATGTGACCTCGGCCCCCGCGCGCCCGGAGGCGATGTCCTGGTGGAGCACGGAATCGTCAGGGTTGTCGCGGGCGCCTCCGCCGCTGCAGGCCGCCAGCAGGAGCGCGCTAGCCAGCGCGCATGGCAGCCGCCAGGTCCAGCCTTCCTTCATACAGTGCCTTGCCCACTATGACGCCGGTCGCGCCGGCCCTGGCAACCGCCCGCACGTCCTCGAGGTCGGCGATGCCGCCGGCGTAGTAGACCGGGTGCTTGGTCGCCTTCAGGGTCCGCCGCAGCGAGGAGAGATCAGGGCCGGCGAAGGTGCCGTCCCGCTCGACCACGGTCAGGATGATCGCCGCCAGGGGCAGCTCCTGCCAGGCCGAGAGCAGCTCCTGCAGCTCCACCCGCTCGCTCTCCGTCCAGCCCGTGACCTGGGGCGTCCCCCCGCGCAGGTCGAGGGCGCCGATCACCCGGCCCGGGTGGCCGCTGGCGATGCTCGCGAACCGATCCGGGTGGCGGATCGCCGCCGTGCCCATGACCACGGCGGCGGCACCGGCGCCGAGCCAGCCAACCGCGGTCACCTCGTCGCGGACGCCTCCCGCGACCTGGACCTGGAGGCCGGCCTCGGCGACGATCCGCTTCACCACCTCGCGGTTGGTGGCCGCCCGCCCGATGGCCGCGTCGAGGTCCACCACGTGGATGCGTCTTGCGCCGGCCTGCCGATGCTGGTGGGCGATGGCCACCGGGTCGGAGCCGTAGACCTTCTCGCGGGCGAAGTCGCCCTCGGTGAGGCGGACGGCCAAGCCGCCTCGGATGTCGATCGCGGGGATGACCTCGAGCGCTCTGGAAACCTACCTGTAGTTCGTGAACTGAAGGGGAACCGGGATGTCCTCCGCCTCGCGGAGGGTCTTGATGACGGATTGGAGCGCGTCCTTGTCCTTGCTGGTCACGCGGAGCTGGTCGCCCTGGATCCGGACCTGGACCTTGGGGCTGGCCGCCCGCGCGCGCTTCTGCAGATCCTTGGCCAGCTCGTCCGAGATCCCGGCGTTGAGCTTGACCTCGATCTGGCCCCGGCCGCGGCCGACCGTCTTCGGCTCGCCCGGCATGAAGAGCTTGGGCGAGAGGCTGCGGCGGGCGGCCTTTTCGACCAGCACCTGGTACGCGGCCTTGACCCGGTCCTCGGTCGAGGACTCGATCACGACCTGGCCGCTCTTGACCTCGTAGCTGGTGGCCGTGTCCTTGAAATCGAAGCGGGTGCCGGTCTCACGGCGGGCTTGGTCGAGGGCATTGGTCAGCTCGGCTGCGTCGTACTCGGAGACGACGTCAAAGGAGAATTCGGGCACGAGCCGCTCAGAACCAGTGGTAGATGGTGTTCAGGCCGGCCACTATGGCGGCGCCGGCGAGCACCAGCAGGACCAGCGAGCTCAGCCCCAGCAGGAGCGCGATCCCCATCGAGCCCTCGTCGACCGGCTCCAGTGGCGGCCGGAAGCCGCGGGCCTTCACCAGCGGATAGTTGAGGTTGTCGAGACGGTGGCGGTGGGCCCGATCCTCCAGCTCTTTCAGCACCTGCTCACCGCCCGGCGGGATCGCCGCCCGGTCCAGGTTTTGAAGCGCTTCGCGAAGGTTGTCGCGGGTGTGGCCGAGCTCGATCATGACCAGGTCGAGCGTCTTCGATGCCGTCTCATCGGCATGCTCGCGGCGGAGGTCCGCGATGATGTCGTAAAGGGTCATCGGCGAGCACAAGATTACAATCAGCGCCGGGATGAGCATTGAGACCGACGCCTCGCGGAAGGTGACGGCCGGTCCCGAGCACCCCAACTCCTGGGTCTTCATCAACGGCGAGTTCCGCCGCTACCAAGACGCCAAGCTCGGCCTGATGACCCACGCCCTCCACTACGGCACTGGAGTCTTCGAGGGCATCCGCGCCTACTGGAACTCGGACAAGGCCCAGCTTTACCTTCTTCACGGGCCCGTCCACTACGACCGACTTCGGAAGTCGGGAAGCATCATGAAGATGACGCTTCCGCACTCCACCGAAGAGCTCGTCAAGCTCACCCTGGAGCTGCTCCGGCGCAACGAGTACAAGCAGGACACCTACGTCCGGCCCCTGCTCTTCAAGTCGAGCGAGGTCATCGGCGTCCGCCTCGAAGGCATCGCCGAGAGCTTCCTCATCTACACCGCGCCGATGGGCAACTACGTGGACGTCGACGCCGGCATCCGCTGCATGGTCTCGAGCTGGCGGCGCGTCTCCGACTCCTCGCTTCCGGCCCGGGCCAAGATCACCGGCGCCTACGCCAACTCAGCGCTGGCCAAGGCGGAGGCCGAGGAGAACGGCTTCGACGAGGCGATCGTCCTCGCCCTCGACGGGCACGTCTCGGAAGGAAGCGCCGAGAACCTGTTCATGTACAAGGACGGAGTCTTCGTCACCCCGCCCGTCACCGACGACATCCTCGAGGGGGTCACCCGCAAACTCCTGCTCGGGTTGATCAAGGACGAGCTCGGCAAGCAGGTCGTCGAGCGATCGATCGACCGGACCGAGCTTTACACCTGCGACGAGCTCTTCCTCTGTGGCACCGGCGCGCAGGTCTCCCCAGTCATCGAGGTCGACCGCCGGCCGGTCGGGGACGGCAGGATCGGGGAGCTGACGAGCGAGCTGCAGGGCGTCTACTTCGGAGCCGTCCGGGGCGACAATCCCCGCTATTCCGACTGGACACTCCCGGTTTATTGAGCAGCACTTCGTAGCCGCGCCGAACCCCTTCAAGGGTTCGCTGGGCTCGCCTCAAGTCGCCGCCGCCATCGCGCGCGGGATCCGCTCCGTCCTCCCCGACGCACGGGTGCTCGAGGTCCCGGTCGCCGACGGCGGCGAGGGCACTGTCGAAGCCCTGGTCGCGGCCGGCCGCGGGGAGCTCGTTTCGGTGACCGTGGAGGGGCCGCTGGGCGAGCCCGTCCCTGCCGGCTACGGGCTGATCGACGGTGGCCGAACCGGCGTCGTAGAGCTGGCTTCGGCCAGTGGCCTCACGCTGCTTCCGAAGGAACGGAGGGATCCCCGCGTTACTTCCACGTACGGCTTCGGGCAGGTGCTCGAGAAGGTAAGGAGAAGCGGGGTGATCCGCATCATCGCCGGCCTCGGTGGGTCGGCCACCAACGACGCGGGCGCGGGAATGGCCCAGGCCCTCGGCTTCCGGCTGCTCGACGCCAGGGGCCGTGAGCTGCCGAGGGGCGGGGCCGCGCTGGCCCGGCTTGCCCGCATCGACTCTTCGGGCGTCGACCCTGCCTGGAGGCAGCTTCGGGCCGAGGTCGCGGTCGACGTCAGCAATCCCCTCTGCGGGCCGGAGGGCGCGACTCGCGTCTACGGGCCGCAGAAGGGCGCAGACTCCGAGGAGGTGCTGGCCGAGCTCGACGCGGCCCTGGCGAACTTCGCGGCCGTGGTCTCCCGGGACCTTGGCGTCGAGGTCGCCGAACTCCCCGGGGCCGGCGCTGCGGGTGGCGCAGGGGCGGGGCTCGTCGCCTTCCTGGGGGCCAGGCTCACGCCCGGAGCGCCGCTGGTCGTGGAAGCGGCGGGCCTGGAGCAGGCGCTGGCCGGTGCCGGCGCCGTCTTCACCGGCGAGGGCAGGGTGGACAGTCAGACGGCCTACGGCAAAGGGCCGGCGGAGGTGATCCGGCGAGCGGAGCGTGCCGGCGTGCCGGCGGTACTGATCGCCGGTTCCCTCGGCGATGGTTGGGATACCCTCGGCTACCGGGTGTACCAGATCGGAGACGACTCCCAGCCGCCTGAATACCGCGTGCGGCACGCCGCGGAGCTGGTCGAGGCAGCCGCCGGCCGCGCCGCCATGGACCTGGAACGGTGAGCGGCGAGCCGGAACGGACCGACGCCGAGCTGGTCAGCGCCTATCGGGGCGGGGACGTCAGCGCCTTCGAGGAGCTCCACCGCCGGTATGTCGCCTCCATCTACCGACTGGTCCACCGCACCCTCGGCGATGCGGTCCTGGCCGAGGACATCGCCCAGGAGACGTTCATCCGCTCGCTGCGGACGATGGACCGGATGGACGAGAACTTCAACTTCGGGGGCTGGATCCACACCGTCGCCCAGAACCTCTGTCGAGACGAGCTGCGGCGGCGCCGGCGAGACCCACGCCTGGACGACAAGGGAGCGGACGACCGGGAGCTCCTTTACGACATCCCGGCGCCCCCCCAGCGCTTCGACCCGGTCGTCCAGGCCGAGGCCCACGAGCTGCGCCGCCAGGTGCACGACGTGGCCAGGCGGCTGCCTGAGAAGTACCGGCTGGTGCTGACCCTCCGTGAGCTGCAGGGCTTCAGCTATCGCCGGATCGCCAAGGCCATGAAGATCTCGGAGAGCGCCGTGGAGACGCTCGTCTACCGCGCACGGCTGCGCTTCAAGGAGGAGTTCGTTGCCGACCAGGGCGGGTCCGGCGACGAGATGGAGCACCGCGACGTGCAGGCGATGTTGAAGCCGTATCTGGCCGGCAAACTGCGTAAGAACCAGGCCGACGCGGTGCGCGAGCATCTTGCCCGGTGCGTGCGCTGCTCGCGCAAGCTTCCCAAGCGCAAGGCTTCCCTCCCGCGCGCGTTATCTTCAGAGGATCCGCAACGTGGTTAAAGTCCGCTTCTTCGACGACGAAACCCTCGAGGGTTCAGCGCAGGACCTCGACCTCGACGAGCCCGATTTCCTGCTCGAGATCGATGACCCGAGCGGCCTCGAGAACTCGGAGATGGCCTGGATCCCCCTCTCGGCCGTGAAGATGGTCGAGCTCCCCATCGAGGGGCAGACCGTGGAAGCCGAGCCCCATGGCCGCAAGGTCGCGATCCGGTTCCTCGACGGCGAGGTCCTCCGCGGCCACTCCGCCGGCGAGATCAAGCGGCATCGCTTCGGACTGGCCCTCTTGCTGTTCCCGGAGACCAACGGCCCGCCCAAGCGGCTGGCCGTGCCCTTCTCAGCCATCAAGGCGCTTTTCTACGTCCGCGAGTTCGACGGGCGAATGGACGAGGAGCAGGGGCTACCCGGCGACGGATACCTGGCGCGGCGGACGATGGCGCCGCTGCTCGACGTGCTGGAGGAGATGGACGCCCTCTCCCGCCTGCATCGGGGCGGGCTGCTCACCGACGCCGAGTTCGAGTCGAAGCGCTCGCAATTGCTCGAAGTCCTCTAGAGGAAACTAACCCGACAGCCACCAGTCGGCCGCGTTCCAGGTGTCGACGCTTCCCGCGTTGGGGGTGAAGTTGTGGAGCTTGCTCGACCGCTGCACCACCTCCGGCCAGTCGAAGAGCGGGATCGTGCAGCCGTAGCTGAGCCAGGCGGCGGCGCCCTCCCGGTAGGCCCGCCGGCGCTGCGCGAGGTCAAGCGTTGACGCGCCCTCGCTGAAAGCACGGTCCAGCGCCGGGTCCTGGCAGCGGTTCCAGTTCTGGCCGCCGGGATTGGAGGCCGAGGGGACCTGCGAGCTCTCGCCGAAGGCCGCCCAGGCCGAGGGGTCGGGCTCCCAGGTGTTCGAGTAGAGGCTCATGTCGAAGCGCCCGGCGGCGTTGACGCCCTGCTGCGAATAGGCGGCGAAGAAGCTGGACCGCGGCGCGCAGGCAGGCCTCACCAGGACGCCCAGCTCCGCCCACTGCTCGACCAGCGTCGCCTGCTCCACCTGCCGCGGCGCACTGTCGCAGGGCACCAGGAGCGAGAACTCCAGGCGCCGTCCGGCCTTGCCGCGGAAGGCGTCCGGAGCCACCTTCCAGCCATCCCCGTCCAGGACCTTCCGCGCGTCGTCGAGGGCCCGCGCCGGCGTCGGTTGGGAGGGACCCGCGAAAGAGCGCATCAGCTCGGGGAAGAGTCCGGGCGTGAGCGCTGCGGCGCGGCCGAAGGCAGCGTCGTTGAGGGCCGGTCGGTCGATCGCTTCGGCCAGGGCGTGCAGCACGAGGGGATCGCCGACCCAGGGCGGCGCCCGGCCGGTCTCGCCATTGACTCCGTGGTTCGGGTTCAGGTACTCGCCCTGCAGCGTCGGCCAGGTCAGCGAGTCCGAGGCCGGGATGCCCCGCAGCTGGTTCAGGTCCTCGGGCTGGAGGTGGAAGCCGAGGTCGGACTCGCCCGCCTGGAGGCCGGCGACCAGCGCGGCCTTGCCGTTATAGAAGCGGTAGGTGATGCCGTCCAGGTAGGGCTTGGTCGCGTCCCGGTAGTGCGGGTTCCGGGCCAGGTCCAGCAGCTGGCTGCCGACGGCGTCCTTGAAGAGGAAGGGCCCACTTCCCACGTCGGGGTGCTTGAAGAACGGCTGCGAGGGCCAGGCGGCGAAGGGGATCGAGCCCAGCCTGTGCTTGGGCAGAAGGCGCGCGCGCGGCCCGAGCATGTCCAGCGCTGGGTAGATGCCGCTGGAGAGGTCCGACCCCAGCCCGCACTGGCCGTGCGATCGGGGTCCGAAATGCCAGACCACCTCGGTGTCCGACTTCCGCTCCTGCAGCGCGATGCGGTCGAAGCCGGACTGGTCGCGCGCCGGGAAGTCGCGCGAGCAGATGGCGTCGACGGTGAAGATCAGATCGTCGGCGGTCAGGGGCCGGCCGTCGGACCAGAGCAGCCCCGAACGCAGCTTGACGTCCACGGTCATCGAGAGCCCGTCTTTTGCGACCTTCACGTCGCCGTTGGCCAGCGTCGGCACCTCCCGGACCAGCTCCGGGAACGCCACCAGGTCGGCGTCGCGGCCCCAGAGCGGCGCGAAGAGAAGGCCCGCGATCCGCAGGTCGTTGGCCGTCGTGGCGTGGATGGGATCGAGTGTGTCAGGCGCCTCCCAGTCGGCCATCACCAGCGTCCCGCCGAGGTGGGCCGCCGCTTCGGGCTGATAGCGGCTGCCGGGCGGCGACGCGGTTGGTGCTGGTGCCGGCGCCGCCGACTGGCAGGCCACGATCAGCGCCGAGATCAACAATGCCCGCTTCACCGAGAGGTGAGGCTAGGCCAAGCCGGGGGTAGAATTCAGAGCTGGTGAGCGAAAGCAACGGTAATCCCATTTCCCAAGACGGCAAGGCCGAGACCATGAAGGGAACCTTCAGGGTCAAGGCCGGCCTGGCCGAGATGCTCAAGGGCGGCGTGATCATGGACGTCGTCACCGCCGAGCACGCCCGGATCGCCCAGGAGGCCGGCGCTTGCGCCGTGATGGCCCTGGAGCGCGTCCCGGCGGACATCCGCAAGGACGGCGGCGTCGCCC
>VBHN01000066.1:22562-39111 GCA_005881155.1 Chloroflexota bacterium
TTCGTGGAGGCGCAGATCCTGGAGGCGCTGGGCATCGACTACATCGACGAGTCGGAGGTGCTTACGCCCGCCGACGAGGAGAACCACATCGACAAACACCAGTTCAAGGTGCCCTTCGTCTGCGGCTGCCGCGACCTCGGGGAGGCACTGCGCCGGATCGCCGAAGGCGCGGCAATGATCCGCACCAAGGGTGAGGCTGGGACCGGAAACGTGGTCGAGGCCGTCCGCCACATGCGCGCGGTCAACTCCGGTATCCGCAAGCTGAGCGGGATGAACCACGCCGAGCTGGTCCACGAGGCGAAGAACCTCGGCGCTCCGGTCGACCTGCTCGCCGACTGTCAGCAGGTGGGGCGCCTCCCGGTCGTCAACTTCGCCGCCGGTGGCATCGCGACCCCGGCCGACGCGGCGCTGCTGATGCAGCTGGGAGTCGATGGCGTCTTCGTCGGTTCCGGGATCTTCAAGTCGGGGGACCCGCTCAAGCGGGCCAAGGCGATCGTCGCCGCCACGACCTACTTCGACCGCCCCGACATCCTGGCCGAGGTCAGCGAGGACCTCGGCGAGCCGATGGTCGGGATCGAGATCCCGACGCTGCCGAAAGAAGAGCTGCTCGCGCAGCGGGGCTGGTAACCGACTCACCGCTGATCGGGGTCCTGGCGCTGCAGGGCGCCTTTCGGGAGCACGTGCGAGCGTTCGAGGCTGCAGGCGCGCGCACGCGCCTGGTCCGCCTGAAGGAGGACCTCGAGGACCTGGAGGGCCTGGTGATCCCCGGCGGGGAGAGCACGACCATGACCATGCTGATGGAGCGGATGGGCCTCTACGACGCGGTTGCGGACGCGCTCCACTCGGGGCTCCCGGCCCTGGGCACCTGCGCCGGGATGATCCTGCTCGCCGAGCGCGTCAGCGATGGCATCGACGGCCAGCAGGGCCTCGGCGTCCTCGACATCGCAGTCCGCCGCAACGCTTACGGGCGGCAGCTGGAGAGCTTCGAAGCCGAGCTCGAGCTCAACGGTGACGGCGCCAGCTTCCCGGGTGTCTTCATCCGAGCGCCGATCGTCGAAGATGTGGGCAGCACCGAAGTGATCGCCCGCCACGACGGCCGGCCGGTCGGCGTCCGGAAGGGCCGGACGATGGCCCTCGCCTTCCACCCGGAGCTGAGCGGCGACCTCCGCCTGCATCGGGAGTTCCTGAGGCTGGTCCGCTCGTGACCGCCTCGGTCCGCACCGCCAGCTTCCGGGACCTGGGCAGGATCGAGGAGATCCAGCGGGAAGGGGGCGGCGAGCTCTCGGAGACGGCGACGCGAGGGCCGGTCAAGCTCTGGGCCCTGGTCAGCCAGACGCTTTCGACCATCCTGCCGGCGCTCTACAGCGAGACCCTCCTCTACGTGGTCGAGGAGGACGGCCAGGTCGTCGGCTTCGTCCAGGCCTCCAACCGACCGGCCGCGATCGGGCTGGCCGGCGCGACCACGCTGCAGGTCCTGAACCTCTGCGTCGACCCCCGAGCCGATGCCGACGAGGCCGCCCGAATGCTGATCGACCACCTCGTCGACCAGGCCCTCGAGCGTGGCGTGCATCGCCTCTTCGTGCGCCTCCCACTCGAGGACCCGCTCACGGCGATGTTCCGCAAGAACGGATTTCGCCAGTACGCGGTCGAGAACGTCCTCTACAGCGAGAAGCCGCAGCACTCTCCCTGCCCGGAGCTCCCGGGACTGCGGCCCGAGCGCGGCAAGGACCACGCCCTCGTCTACCAGCTCTACCGCAAGCTCACACCAGCTGGAATCGCCACCATCGAGGCGCCCACCTTCAAGGAGTGGCGCTCGCTCCAGGGCGAGTGGTTCGGGCACCACCCGATCCGCGGCGAGTCCGACGACCAGTTCGTGGTGGACCGCACCGAGATCGTGGGCTGGCTGCGCGTGCAGCGGAGCTCGAGCACGAGGCCACACACGCTCTCCTTCATGGCTCTCCCCGAGGATCGGCTGCCGGAGGAGCTGGCGGACCACGCCCTGGGGCTGCTCGGGCGCCGCCCGGGACCGGTCTGGTCGAGCCTCCGTCACTATGATTCGCACATGATCGAGGCGCTTCGAGCGCGCGGCTTCTCGACGCTTGTGAACCAGTCGCTGATGGTCAAGGAGCTCGCGCTCAGGGTCCCCGCCCGCGAAAAGGGAATGGTCCCCTCATTCGGTTGATAGAGGACGCGGTTCCCAACTCGGAACCGGTCTGGGACCCCGAGATCGAGCTCCTCGCCCAGACGCTTCCGAGCCACCTTTACCAGGCCCTCCACGAGCGGATCGACCCCTCGGAGCTGCTGGAGATCGTGCTCGACCTGGGTCGCGAGCCCGAGGCGCGGGTGCCGGGCCGCGAGGTGCTGCTCGGCGACCGGGCGGTGACGGCGGCCGACCTCGACTACGTCGCCAACCGCGTCGGCCAGTTCGGTGACGACAATCGGGCCGGAATCGAGCGGACGCTGCACCGGGTCTCCGCCATCCGCAACCGCGGCGGACGCATCGTCGGCCTCACCTGCCGCGTCGGCAGAGCCGTCGGCGGCACCGCCGAGATCATCCGCGACATCGCCCTGACCGGGCAGTCGATCCTCCTCTTGGGACGGCCCGGCATCGGCAAGACGACCATCCTGCGCGAGTGCGCGCGCCTGCTCGCCGACGAGCAGCGCAAGCGGGTGGTCATCGTCGACACCTCGAACGAGATCGGCGGCGATGGCGACATCCCGCATCCCGGCATCGGCCGAGCGCGCCGGATGCAGGTTTCGACGCCGCTGATGCAGCATTCGGTGATGATCGAGGCGGTGGAGAACCACATGCCCGAGGTCATCGTCATCGACGAGATCGGCACCCAGCTGGAGGCGGAGGCGGCGCGAACGATCGCCGAGCGTGGCGTGCAGCTGATCGCCACCGCGCACGGGCAGACGCTGGAGAACCTACTCGTCAACCCCACCCTCAACGACCTCCTCGGCGGCATCCAGAGTGTGACGCTGTCCGACGAGGAGGCGCGCCGGCGGGGCACCCAGAAGTCGGTGCTGGAGCGCAAGGCGCCGCCCACCTTCGACGTCCTGGTCGAGATCCAGGACCGCGAGCGCGTGGCGATCAACATGCCCCTCTCGGACGTGGTGGACGCCGCCCTGCGGGGGGACATGCCGGCTCCGCGGATCCGCCTGCGGACGCGCGACGGACGCGTCCTCTCCAACGTCGAGGAGGACCACCGCGAGGCGCCCGAGAGCGCGGTCAACGGCGTTCGCGCCACCGCCGCCGGCCTCAAGAAGCCGCGCAGCGTGTTCGCCTACGGCGTCAGCCGCGGCTACATCGAGCACGCCGCGCGCGACCTCGACCTCCCCGTGCGCATCCTGGGCAACCCCGAAGGGGCCGACCTCGTCCTTACCCTCAAGAACCATTACCGGAAGCGGCCTGACAGCATCCGGCAGGCGGAGACCTCCGGCATACCCATCGTCTCCCTGCGCAGCAACACGGTCACCCAGGTCAAAGAGGCGCTGGCCACCCTTTACGCCGGCGAGCTGGGCGGCGACTCGACCAGCAAGGCCCTGGACGAGGCGCTCGAAGCGATCAATCGGGTCAAATCGACGATGAGGCCGCTGGAGATCTCGCCCCAGAACGCTTACGTCCGCCGGCTCCAGCACCAGCTGGTGGACGAGCACGGGGTGGAGGCGAAGAGCACCGGCAAGGAGCCCCAACGCCGGCTGCGGATCTTTCCGGCCGGTTCCGAATAGACCCGAATTTTGCCCGGCCTCTTCATAACCTTCGAGGGCCCTGACGGGTCCGGGAAATCGACCCAGGTCGAGCTGCTGGCACAGGCCCTGGCCGGCCGCAACCCGCTGGTGGTCCGGGAGCCAGGCGGCACCGAGCTCGGCGAGCGCATCCGGGAGCTTCTCCTTCACCGGCCCGAGGGCATGTCGGCCGAGGCCGAGATGTACCTGTTCATGGCGGCCCGTGCCGAGCTGCTGGAGACACGCATCAAGCCGGCGCTCGCCGAGGGACGCGTGGTCATCGACGACCGCTACCACGACTCGACCCTGGCCTATCAGGGCGGTGGGCGGGGAGTTGCGGCCGCCTGGCCGGCCCACTTCCCGAAACCCGACCTGACCATCCTTCTTGCTCTTCCCGCCCAGGAAGGAATCGGCCGGCATGGCCGCTCCGGGAAGTCGCTGGACCGCCTCGACGCCGAGTCCCTCGAATTCCACGAGGCGGTGGCGAAGACTTACGATCGACTCGCCGAAAGGGAGCCCGAACGATTCCTGCGCCTCGACGCGACCGCCGACCCGGCAGAAATCCATCGAGAGGTGATGCGAAGGGTGGGGCAGCTGCTGTGAAGCTCGTGATCGCGGTGATCCAGGGCGAGGACGCGCCGCAGACGGTGCAGGCGCTCTCCAGCGCCGGCATCAGCGTCACCAAGCTGGCCTCCTCGGGAGGCTTCCTGCAGCAGGGCAACACCACCCTGATGATCGGGGTCGACGATGACAAGGTCGAGACCGCCATCGGCCTGATCCGGGAGAACTGCCGCGAGCGCTCTCGCTACCTGACCCCGATGCCGCCGATGGTCGAGCCGGGGGAGTTCTTCATGCCCTACCCGGTGGAAGTCCAGGTGGGTGGAGCCACCGTCTTCATCGTGGACGTGGAGCGCTTCGAGAAGCTGTAAGGGGCATAGGGGGCAGGTCCCCCTTTCCGAAATCCCCCTCTCGGCGCGCTGTCTCGCCTCGATTCAAGACAACTCACTCGGCCGGGATGAACCCGGCCTACGCGCCACTTGGCGGTTGCGACCGTGTTCCGGCGGACTCTACGTGGAGAATATGCAGCCGTGATCTCGGTCCATGGGCTGCGGAAGCGGTTCGGCAGCGTCCAGGCCGTGGCCGGCGTCGACCTCCGCGTCGAATCCGGCCAGGTGCTGCTCCTGCTCGGGCAGAACGGAGCCGGCAAGTCGACCACGCTGCGCTGCCTGGGCGGGATCCTGCGTGCCGACGAGGGCGAGATCCGGCTCGATGAGCTGCGGCTGCCCGAGCACCTCGACGCGGTCCGCGGGCGGCTGGGCGTCGTCCCCGACCTCGCCCGTTTATACGGGCGGAACACGGCCTGGGAGTACCTCGACCATTACGGCGCTGTCTACGGCGTGCCCAGGGCACAGCGCCGGGCCCGGATCGGTGAGCTGCTGGAGCGGTTCGAGCTGGCCGACGCGTCGGGCCGGATCCTCGCCACCTACTCGCGGGGCATGGCCCAGAAGGTGGCCCTGATTCGGGCCACGCTGCACGACCCTCTCTGGCTCTTCTGTGACGAGCCGACGGTCGGCCTCGACCCGGTCGCGGCCGCCGACATGCGCAAGTACCTGGGCGAGCAGCGCGATCGCGGCGCCGCGGTCATCGTCACCACCCACGTCCTGGGCGAGGCGGAGCTGCTCGCGGACCAGGTCTCGATCATGCGCAAGGGCCTGGTCGTCGCCGAGGGTTCGCTGGCCGCGCTCCGCCGCTGGGCCCACCCGACGCGGCGCTTCGCCGCTACCCTGAGCGCCGACCTCGACGACCCGAAGCCCATCCTCGCCTGGCTGCGCGAGAAGGAGGCCGAACCCTCCCTGGAAGGCCGGCGGCTGTACTACGGCCTGCCCTGGGAGTGGCCCGACGCCGACCTGGCCGAGTTCGCCGCCGAGCTGCAGCGCCGGCTCCACCGCTGCGGCGCCCCCTACTTCCAGCTCTCTGAGCAGCACCAGAGCCTGGAGGCCGTCTACCTGAAGGCGATGGCAGAGGCGGCCCGGACCGCGCCGGCCGCAGAGGCCTCGGAGCCGGTCCGCATTCCCGGCCTCCGGCCCAGCCAGGTGCTGGGCTCGCTGCGAGACCAACCCGCGCGGCTGCGCCAGTTCCTGCCCTTCTACGTCAGCTCTTGGTGGCGCCGCGGCGACCTCAGCTGGGTGATGTACCTGAACGCCTTCGTGTTGATGCTGGTGGCCGGCGTCTCGCTTTTCGGCAGCGCGCCGGCGGGCCTGGGATCGTTCGCGGCCCGGATCCCGCAGGGCGCCAGCCTCGAGGCGGGCCTGCTGCTGCCGCTCTTCTTCATGTCCTTCGCCCTCCTGGAGTCGATCAAGAGCTCGATCGGGATCTGGTGGGAGAAGGCGCAGCAGTCGCTCGAGGTCCTTCTCTACACGCCGCTCGACGACCCCTCGCTGATCTGGCTGGAGGTGCTGCCAGGGGCGGTTGTGACCGTCGCCTACGTCACCTTCTGGATGGCGGCCGGGATGACCCTCATGGCCATTTTCGGGCGGGCGGCACCCTGGGACCTGCTGCCGGTCTTCGCCTTCGTCTCCCTGGCCACGGCCTATTGGGCGGCGATGGGGCGGCTGCTCGGCTTCATGCTCTTTCCGCGGGAGGGCGCAGCCGGCGGCGCCTGGTCCTTCCTCCTTTCGCCGATCTCGGCGGCCGTCGCCGACCTGCCCCTGGCACTGTTCGTTTTCCGCTCGCCGCTGGCGCCCCTCTCGCTGCTGCTGCCACTGGGAGCCTGCCTGGCCCTGACGATCGTCACCGGCGCCACCTTCGACCGCGAGCGGCTGCTCGAGACCGGAGCCGGTCGCGAGCGCGCCCGCCGCCGGTGGGTGCCCGCGGAGCAGATCCGCCGCCACCTGCCCGCCCTTGCCGCGGGGCTCCTGCTCGCCGCCGTGCCGGCCCTGCTGGCGGGCTTGGCCACCACGGCCTCCGGCGTCCACTCCTGGCCCGACCTGCTCTCGCTGCTTCAGGGCCACCGGATCGTGCCTGCCGCGGTCGTCGAGCCGGTCGCCACCGGCCACCTGGCCAGCTCCGGCGTGGCGATCGCGGCCGCGGCGATGGCGGGCCTCGTCTGCGGGATTGCCCTGCTCCTGCTGATGCTGGCACTGACCTTCGCCGCCTTCTTCCTGCTCGGCCTGCCGGAGGTCCTGCTGCTGCCAGCCGCCGGGGCGGTCTGGGGTGCGGAGATCGCTTTCGGCCCGGCCGCCCCGCTGCAGGGCTGGCTGGGCGTGGCGGGCGGGATCGTCCTCCTCGCCCTGACCCTGAACACCGCCGCGGGCCTCCCGCTCTATTCGGCCCTGGCCTTTGGGGCCGGCTCCCGGATCGAACGCCTGCGCTCCGCCTGGTCCGACTATTTCGCGCTCTACCGGGGGCTGGTGATCCCCGTCTGCGCCGCCTTCGGCCTGGTCGTCGTCGCCCTCTTGGTCTTCGACTAAGCACTGCCCTTCCACTTGCCGCGACGCCAATTACTATGTCGGGCGTGGAGTATTGCATCGCTGGATGTAGTATTGCGCAATGGCCCCCATCTTCAAGCCCAGGCACTTCCCGATCGGTGGCGCGGTCCCCACTGCCGATGTGGTCGGGCGCTCGGGGGCGATCGTCGATCTGGCCTTCAAGCTCCGCTCCGGCCAGAACGTGCTCATGGCGGCTCCACGTCGCACCGGCAAATCGTCGGTCGCGGCGAAGGTGATGGAGGAGCTCGAAGAGGCCGGCTTGCTGACGGTCCACCTCGACTTCCTCAAGCTCACCACCCTCGATTCCTTCGCGGGCGCCTACTTCGAGGCTTGTGTCTCCAAGCGCACCGCGGCGGTGGGACTCTGGTCGAGGCTGAAGGTTGAGAAGAACAAGGCCAGGGCCGAGGCCAACCTGGTCTTCCGCCTCGGTCCTTTTCTGGAGGCGGGGCTAAAGCTCACCTCCAGCGCCACTCCCGAGGAGATGCTCACCCTCGCCATGGGGCTGCCGGCGCTGGTGGCGCACGAGCAGAAAAAGGACCTGGTGGTCGTCTTCGACGAGTTCCAGGATTCGACGAAGCTTCACCGCGAGTTCCTGCGGGTGGCGCGACCCTACGTCACGGCGACCGACGACCGCGTCTCCTACCTCTTCCTCGGCTCGCAGTCGACGCTGCTGCACCAGGTCTTCAACAAGCAGTCGGAGCCCCTTTTCCGGTCAGCCCTCTCGGTTGACCTGCCGGCGATCGGCGACGAGGAATGGATCGACTACCTGCGGGCAAAGTTCGAGGAGGTCGCGATCAGCGTCGACCGGCGGCTGCTCGCCCAGTTGGTGCGGCGTGCCGGCGGCCACCCACAGGACACGATGACGGTGGCGTTCTGTCTCTACCAGGTGCTCTATCAGGAGCAGCGGGAGACGGCCCGAGAGACCGATGTGGCGCGGGCCGTCGATGAGGCGCTGGGTTTGATGGCCGCCGCCTTCGAGCAGCTCTGGCTCGATTTCAACAGCGAACGCGGCAACCGGATCGTGATCGCTCGCCTGGCCCGAGGGGTGCCGCTCTACGGCGGGGTGACCAACTCGGAGCGCGCCGCCATCGACCGCGCCATGAAGCGGCTGCTCGCCGACGGCTTCATCCAGAAGCTGGGCCGCGGCTCATATCGTTTGACCGAGCCGTTGCTGGCCGATTACGTCAGCGACTACCTCGACGTCCGGCCCTAGCTCGCCCTGTGGTAATCCCCGATACGGGCCTTTGCCGGCACTGACTCCCTTTCCGGGCCCCGATTAGCAGCCTTTGCCGGCAGTCGCCGAGTGGATAGGATCGGCTTAAGAAGTCGAGCTAGAGGTCCAGCGCCTCCGCCACCAGCTCCCGGTGGTAGGTCGGGTCGCCCAGTGTCACCTCGGAGGCCTTCGCCCGCTTGAAGTAGAGGTGCATGTCGTGCTCCCAAGTGAAGCCGATGCCGCCGTGCACCTGGATGCCGCTGCCGGTCGCGTGGCGGTAAGCGTCGGAGGTGTAGGCCTTGGCGATGGAGCAGGCCAGGGACCGGTCGGGTGCGTCGGCGTCGACCGTCCAGGCGGCGTAGTAGGTGACCGACTTGGCGCTCTCGACCTCCAGCAGCATGTCCGCCAGCTTGTGGGACACCGCCTGGTAGATTCCGATCGGCTTGCCGAACTGCTGGCGCGTCTTGGCGTACTCCACCGAATCCTCGAGCACCTTCTGGGCGCCTCCGACCATCTCCGCGCAGAGCCCGGCCGTGGCCCAGTCGAGCGCCCGCCGCAGCGGCGCCCAGCCCTTGTCCGGCTCGCCCATGACCGCGTCGTCGCCAAGCTGGACATTGTCGAACTTGACTTCGTACCACTTGTGGGTCATGTCCAGCGTCGAGAGCGCCTTGACGGACATCCCCTTGGGCTTGCCCTTGACCAGGAAGAGCGTCACGCCCTCCTCGCCGCTGCCCCGGGTGCGAGCCGCGACCACCACGTAGTCGGCGACGCCGGCCCCGGGCACGAAGAGCTTGGTGCCGTTGAGGGTCCAGCCCTCGCCCGACTTCTGGGCCGTGAGCGTCACCCCCTCCGCGTCCCAGCGGCCGGAAGGTTCGGTGAGCGCCACCGTCGCCCGGGCCTTGCCCTCGGCGATGGCTCCCAGCACCTCCTTCTTCTGGGCCTCACTGCCGGCTTCGAGCAGCGCCGGCACGGCCATGCCCATGGTCTCGAAGAAGGGACCCGGCAGGAGCACGCGGCCGGTCTCCTCGAGCACCACGATCAGGTCCAGGAAGGTGCCGAACCCGCCGTACGCCTCGGGGATCCCGAGGGCGGTCCAGCCCTGCTCGGCCAGCTTCTTCCAGAGCTCCTCGTCGTAGGCGTCCGGCGTCTCCATGAGCTTGCGGACCACGGCACTGGGGCTCGCCTTGCTGAGCAGGGTGCGCGCCGACGAGCGCAGCATCTCCTGCTCCTCCGAGAAAGCAAAGTCCATACCGGACGGATTCTAATTGGACACTCGGAATGACCGTCCGCTACGCGCCCGACGTCACCGCCATGCGCCGGCTGGTCGCCGTCGCCCGCCGCTCGCAGCCCGCCGACCTGGTGATCACCAGCGGCGCGCTGCTCGACGTCTACACCGAGGAGATCCTGGAGGGCTGGGGCCTGGTCATCGCCGACGGCCGGATCGCCTACGCCGGGCCGGACGTGGAGAAGTTCGAGTCGGTGGCCCGCATCGAGGGCCGCGGCCACGTGATCGCCCCCGGCCTGGTCGAAGGGCATACGCACCTGCTGCGACTCGGCCTCAAGGAGACGATCCCGCTGCAGGTCGCCGCCGGCGTGACGACCACCGTCCTGGAGTCGATGGAGCTCGCCTACATCCTGGGCCCGGCCGGGTTGCGGGAGCTGCTGGCCGACGCTGCCGGCATGCCGGGACGGGTGCTGCTGACGGTCCCGACCCTGACCGGCCTGGACCCGGTCTTCGACCGTGACCTGGGCATCCCGGGCCGGGAGTGGGTCGAGCTGCTCGACTTGCCTGGTGTGGCCGGTGTGGGCGAGGCCAACTGGGTGGAGGTGATCCGCGGCCATCCCCGGGTTGAGGCCCTGGTCGCCGGCGCCCACGCTCGCGGCCTGACCGTGGAAGGCCACGGCGCCGGCGCCAAGGAGCCGATCCTGAACCCCTTCGGCGCCTACGGAATCACCGCCGACCACGAGGGCATCGATGCCGCCGACACCCTCAACCGCGTCCGCCTCGGCTACTACGCCGAGGTCAGGCACGGGGCGACGCGCCAGGACCTGCCCGCGATCGCGGCGCTCTGGCGGGAGGGCGAGGTCACCGACTTCGGCCGCCTGGCGCTGGTCAGCGACGGCGTGGAGCCGCAGGACCTGGTCGAGGGACGGTCGTTGAACCGGGTGGTGGAGCTGGCCATCGAGAGCGGCCTGCCGCTGGCCCGGGCAGTCCGGCTGGCGAGCCGCAACGTGGCCGAGCGCTTCGGCCTCGGGCGCTGGATCGGCGGGCTGGCGCCGGGCATGTTCGCCGACCTGATGCTGCTGGCCCGCGAGGAGCCGGGCGTCAAGCCGCGGCTGGTCCTGGTCGGCGGCCGGACGCCCCAGGCCGCGGTAAGGCACCGCTACCCGTCCGAGATGCTGCATACCCTGAAGCTGGACCGGGTCGACCCGGCGTGGTTCGCGCACCCCGGCCGTGGCCGCTGGCGGGCCATGGAGCTGGTCGCCCCGCTTGTCACGCGCGAGGTGGAGACGGATGGCTCCGACGTCATCGTCGCCACCGCCATCGACCGGCTCGGCCGCCAGCGAGGGTTCCGCGGGCTGCTCAAGGGCCTGGGGCTGACCGGTGGCGCCTGCGCGGTCAGCGCGGCCTGGGACTCGCCCTGTCTTTTGGTCGTCGGCGACTCGCCGGCGGACATGTCGATCGCCGTCGAGCGGCTGCGCGACCTCCAGGGCGGCGCCGTGGTGGTGGCAAAAGGCAAGGTCCAGGCCGAGTGGCAGGCGGAGCTGGCGGGAGTGCTCAGCCTCGCGCCGGCCGCACAGGTCGTGTCCCGCGTCAACGCAGTCAACGGTGCGCTGCGCGCCCTCGGCTGCAGCTGGCCGAACTCGCTCCTTTCGATCGAGACCCTGACCACCGGCGTCATCCCCCACCTGCGGCTCTGGGCCGAGGGCTACGTCCGCCTCCGCGACGGGGCCCAGCTGGGCTTGACCTGGTCCTGACCGGCTCCCGCTAGCGGCGTTCGAACGCCAGCCGCACGCCGAGGCCGATCATCAGCCCGGCTCACGACCAGGCCGTAGAGCGAGAGCCAGGGCAGCAGGACCATCTCGAACGCCGCCAGCATGAGGAGCAGCCGGAGCGCGCCGTCCCCGGGTTCGATGAACTGCGGGAAGACGGTCACGAAGATGGCCGCTGCCTTGGGGTTCAGGAGGTTGCCGAGAAGACCCTGGTGAAAAGCGGTGCGATCGCCCAGCTTGGGCCGGGAGCTCGCGTCGGCCGGGCGGCGGTGCCCGAAGAGTGTCCTGAGGCCCAGGTAGGCGAGGTAGCCCGCGCCGACCAGCTTCAGGACCGTGAAGGCCGCCGCCGAGGTCTCCAGGATCACCGCGACGCCCAGCAGCGAGGCCAGGGCCCAGGCTACGCTGCCGAGCCCGATGCCGAACGCCGTGGCGATGGCCGCCCGGGCACCCGAACCGAGCGCGTTCCGAATGACCAGGGCCGTGTCCGGCCCGGGCGTGATGATCAGCAGCGTCATCACCGCCAGGTAGGCGGCGAAGCGCGCGTCCGTCTTACCTGCTCCTGGGGAGTCCCAAGACGCGCTCGGCGACGATGTTGCGGAGCACCTCCGAGGTACCGGCCTCGATCGTGTTTCCCTTCGAGCGCAGGAAGCCGTACTGCCAGGGCCCGTTGTCCTTCAGCTGCGAGTACATCCCCTCCAGGTCGAAGGCCGTCTCCTGCATGCGCTGGTTGAGCTCCGACCAGAAGAGCTTCATCAAGGAGCCTTCCGGACCGGGGATGCCGGCCTTCATGGTGTTGGTGACCGCGCGCTGGCCGTTCAGGAAAAGCGCCCGTGCCTCGGTGACGTGCTGCGCGATCCGCTGCCGCACCAGTGGGTCGTCGCCTCGGCCCAGCCGTCGAGCGTGCTCGGTCAGGGCGTTGACCGTGATCGCCGCCTGGTTGGCGAGCGACATGCCGAGCGTGCCCCGCTCGTGGAGCAGGGTGGTCATCGCGCCCGCCCAGCCTTTGCCGGGCTCGCCGACGACGTTCTCGACGGGCACCTTCACATCGGTGAAGAAGAGCTCGTTGAATTCGGGGTCGCCGGTGATCTGGACCAGCGGCCGCACCTCGACACCGGGTGACTCCATGTCCACGATCAGGTAGGTGAGGCCGTCGCGCGGATTCTCGGCCGGGAACTCCCGGGTCAGCAGCATGCAGTACTTGGAGACGTGGGCGAGCGTGGTCCAGACCTTCTGCCCGTTGACCACGTAGTGCTCGTTCTTGCGCTCGGCGCGGGTGCGCAGCGCCGACAGGTCAGACCCGGCGTTGGGCTCGCTGAAACCCTGGCACCAGATCTCGTCCGCATCCAGCATGCGGGGCAGGTAACGCTGCTTCTGTTCCTCGTTGCCCTGCGCGATCAGTGTCGGTCCCAGCATGCCGAGGGCTAGCACGTTGATCGGGGAAGGGGCGCCGGTCTCGATCAGCGCCTGGCTAAAGAGCAGCTGCTCCATCAGCGTCGCGCCCTTGCCGCCGTACTCCTTCGGCCAGTTGAGCCCGATGTAGCCGGCCTCGAACATGCTCCTCTGCCAGGCGCGGCGCTCGTCGACCCACTGGCGATTCGAGTTCTCGTCGCCATCGCCGAAGTCGGGTTTGTTGGCCTTGAGCCAGGCGGTGACCTCGTCCTTGAAGGCTCGTTCTTGGGGGGTCAGGTCGAAATCCATGCGCTAACGCTACGCGATGGCGGGGGCGGTTCCCTCCATCAGCAGCCGCAGGCCCTCGTCGTCGTCGAGGAGGAAGTGCTGGACGTGCCAGCGCGTGAGTCCGAGCTCGAGGTAGGGCCGAAGTTGCTCGGCGATCTCGGCCGGCGTGCCGACCAGCCAGCCCGCCCGCGCGGCCTCGACCACATCGGACGGCTCCATGTCTTTGAAGCGAGGTATGACCGAACGCATCTGAGCGGCGCGCTCCAGGATCTCCTTCCCATCGCGACCGACCAGGTAGCCGCACTGGAAGGAGCGCTTGATCTCCGTAGGGTCGCGCCCGATGGCCTCGCAAGCCTCCGCCAGCAGCGCGACCTTGCGGCCATAGGTTTCCAGGTCCGGCTTGCCGCCCATTCCCCATTCGGCGGCCTCGCGGGCGGCAAGCGGTATGGTCCGCTTCTCGCCGCCGCCCCCGATGAGGAGGGGGACGCTGCCTCGGGGTGGCTTGGGATTGGACTTCTCCCAGGTCTCGCGGATGATCGCGATCCCCTCCTCGAGCCGGTCGAACCGTTGCTTGAGGCTCGGATAGGGGATGTGGAAGGCCGTGTGCTCCTCCTCGTACCAGCCGGCACCCACGCCGAGCACCAGCCGGCCGCCGGCGAGCAGATCGACGGAGGTGGCCATCCGCGCGAGGACGGCGGGTGGCCGGAAGGTCATCGGGGAGACATTCGGGCCGAAGGTGATCCGCTTCGTCCACTCGGCGCAGAGCGCGAGCGAGACCCAGGTCTCGATGCAATCGCGCTGGTACTCGCCCATGACGCTGAAGAAGTGGTCGCTGCGCCAGAGCGACTCGAACCCGAGCTCCTCGACCACCTCGCAGAGGTGCCGCCAGCGGTCCCAGGTGAGGCCTTCCTGCCCTTCGATCATCACGCCCAGAACGGCCATGGCTGCGGCCTAGCGTAAAGCGGCGAGAAGGTCGGGCAGCTCCAGGCAGTTCAGCAGCCGGTCCGGCCCGATGCCCGCCTGGCGGGCCATCCAGGCCCCCTGGTCCACGTAGGCGAACTGGTCGATATAGTGCGCGTCGGAGTCCAGCGAGAGCATGCAGCCGCAGTCGGCGGCCAGCCGGGCAAGCTCGGGCGACAGGTCCATGCGAGCCGGGTCGCAGTCCATCTCCATGGCCGTCCCATGGGCCGCCGCTGCCCTGAAGACCTTCTCGAAGTCGTAGGTCGCGCCCGGACGGGAGCCCAGCCGCCGACCGGTCGGGTGGCCGACGATGTCGGCGTGCGGGCTCGACACCGCCCGCAGCATCCGCTCGGTCATCTCCGCCGGCTCCATCTTCAGCTTCACGTGCGGCGAGATGATCACCACGTCGAGCTCCGCCAGCGCCTCGTCGGGCAGGTCCAGCGAGCCGTCCTCGAGGATGTCGCACTCGATCCTGGGCCGCCAGCCGCTCCGGCCCGAGGCCGTTCACGACCTTGATTCGCGGCGAGTGGTCGGTGATGGCCAGGTACGTGTAGCCGCGGGCGCGGGCTGCCCGAGCCATCTCCAGGACGGTCGCGCCGCCGTCCGACCAATCGGTGTGGCAGTGCAGGTCGCCCTTCAGCTGAGCCGGGTTGACGCCCGCGGCGGCTTCGATCGGCGCCTCCTCGCCGACCTCCTCGCGGAGCTTGTCGAGATAACCGCTGTGCCCCGTCTCGAGCAGCTCGACCAATACCTTGGCGATGCCTGAGCCGATGCCCTCGATCGACTCCAGGCCGGGACCCGCGCGCACCGCGGCCAGGTCCGGCTTGAGGCGGTGGAGGGTGGAGGCAGCGCGGCTGAAGGCCCTGGAGCGGAAGGACTGCTCGGGATCGTGGCGGAGCCGGTAGGCGATCTCCGCGAGCACAGCGGCTGCCTCCTCCGAGTTCAAAGTGGCTTCAGGAGCAGCTCGTGGGGCGGGTCGAGGGGCCCGAAGAACTCCTCGAGCTCGGGGTCGTGCGGCGGGATCTTGACCTGGCTGGGGTCGAAGCGGAGGCGCTCGTAGCCGTGCTGCTCGAACCAGGCGGGCTCGCCGGGGCTGATCAGCGCGTGCAGGCCGCCCCGGCGCGTGCAGCGCTCGGCCTCCTCGAGGATGGCTGGATCCGGGCCGAGGCTGGCGCAGGAGACGGTGACGTCCGCCCAGCCCTTCGAGACCGGCAGCTCGCGGGCGACGCCGTCGAGGACGGCGACCTCCGGGAACCGGCGCTGCAGCATCTCGCGAAGGGGCGCGGCCGGCTCGACCGCGATCAGCGCGCGTGCCCTGGCCGCCAGGTGCTTGGTAAGGCGGCCGGTGCCGGCAGCCACCTCCAGCACCCGCGCGTCGTCGACGGGCAGGGCAGCGAGGACGCCCGGGTGAATGGGCTCCGCCTTGCTGAGCGCGTCCCAGCGCTCCGGCTCGAGGTGGTAGACGAGCGGCCAGAACCCGGCTTTGGTCAGTCGCCCGATCGCGCCCAGGTCGCCCTTCTCGAAGAGTTCCCGCTCCGCCGGCGGCGCCGAGGCCAGGAGCTCCGCCAGCACCTTCGCCGGCAGCCGGCGCAGATCGGCGGCGCCAAACTGGGCGGCGCCCCGCGGCGCGGCCTCGACCAATTCCGAATAAGTCATCTGAAGGTAGGATTATGGATAGCCAAATGCTCAGGACCAGCCCGCGGCGCGAGGCTGCTGGGGGCCCGGCGGCGGCGACCTCCCTGCTCATCACCCGTCGTGCCACCTTCGCGGCCGCTCACGTGCTTCGGCGCGAGGGATGGACCGATCGCCACAATCGCGAGGTCTTCGGCGCCTGCGCCGGGGAGCACGGGCACAACTACGTGCTGGAGGTCTCGGTCAGCGGCCCGCTCGACCCGGAGACGGGCATGGTGATCAACCTCAAGGCGCTCGACCAGGCGATCCGAGAAGCCGTGGTCGAGCATGTCGACCACCGGCACCTCAACCGCGACGTCTTCTTTCTCAAGGGCCTGATCCCGACCGCCGAGAACCTGGCCCTGGCTTTCTGGGAGCGGCTCGACGGGCGGCTCGAAGGCGCCCGCTTGGAGCGGCTGAAGCTGGTCGAGTCGGAGAACAACTCGGTCGAGGTCAGGCGCTGACGGCATGAGCATCTACCGGCCCCAGTTCGATCCGGACCAGCTCCCGGCGGTGGTGGCCCGACTCCTCGAGGAGCTGGGCGAGGACGCGGCGCGGGAGGGCCTGGTCGACACGCCACGGCGCGTCGCCGAATCGCTGCGCTTCCTGACCGAGGGGTACGAGCTCGACCCGGCCGAGATCGTGGGGGACGCACTCTTCCACGAGCAGTACGACGACATGGTCGTGGTCAAGGATGTCAATTTCTTCTCCCTCTGCGAGCACCACCTGCTGCCCTTCTTCGGCCGGGTGCACGTCGCCTACCTGCCCAATGGCAAAGTGGTCGGCCTGAGCAAGGTCCCGCGGATCGTGGACGCCT